>DATJEI010000205.1:0-6380 GCA_035496735.1 Bryobacteraceae bacterium
CGCCATAAATCACTTCGCCGCCGGCCGAAGGCATAGGCGCCGCGCGATGAATCGCGGGCAGGTCGGCTACGCGAGTCACCTCCTCCAGCCAGAAGAGATGCAGCGGCTCCAGGCGTTTCGGCAGCGCGAGGCCGCGCGTCAGATCGAACTTGCTGTGCGCGTCCAGCAAAAGATCGCGGTCCGGTCCCAACACTTTGCGTACCGCGGCCGCCCGGTCGATACCCAATTGCGTGATGTCTTCAACCTTCGATGCATTGGACAAATCATCCGGCATGTCGTCCCACGGCGCGAGTTTGATGGCAGAAAAGCCTGCGTCCACCGCGTGCTCCGCCATGGCAGCAAAGCCTGCCGGCGTCCGCGGATCCGTGGAACGGTTGATATTGGCGTAGTTGCGGATCGCGGTTCGCAATGCGCCTCCGAAAAGTTCATACACCGGCACATTCAACGCCTGTCCGATAATGTCCCAAAGGCACTGCTCGAGAGCGCTCAAGGCGCACGCGGCACTAGTGCCGCCCGCGGCGATCTCCGGAGCCGCAGCCGAGCGCAGCCATTCAATATCGAAGATGCCGCGGCCCTTCAGCCTCTCGGCGAACAACGCAATATATCTCAAAGTAATGGCGTCACGGCCATGGGACGCCTCGCCTAACCCCGTGATGCCCGAGTCTGTGGCAAGCCTTACCAGAACCCAATTGCCTCGCGCATTCACATGGACCACAAAGGTCTCATGGGCGCCGATACGAATTTTCCGGGCGTCACTTTGAGCGGAAAGAGAAACCGCGGGCATGCTGAACGGCAGTGCCGCGGCAGCGATTTTGAAAAGACATTGACGCCGCGTCATTGGCTGCCCCGCAGGCACTCAAAGGATTTCGAAAGTCTCATACCGGCCGTCCCAGTTCGGTGCTATGAAATGGCTGTAAAGTGTCGATCGCGTCAGGAGAATCGACATTCACATGCCATTTGAAGAACCGCAGGAGGATACGATCCGGCAGAAAATCGGCGATGGTAAAGCCGTGTTGCTCGATAGGCTTGATCTCTTCTTTCACGTCGAGATGCGCCGGCGGAGTCGAACCCACGCCGCGTCTCGCCGATGGCCAGCCGAGAGGCCCAGTGCCGATGGGACCAGCCAGTACAGCAGTGATCGGGTTTTTCTCGAGATTGAGCGTGCCCGAGCGCAAGATCTTGCCGATTCCCAGCGCGTGCAAATCACCGCTGACCGTGAGCGGAATGCGGCCCTTCATGGCCGCGATAGAGGCGGCCAGGCGGTCGTGCTGCTTCAACCAGCCGCTTTGCCAATATGGCTTCGCCTTGGCTGTGGTGAGCTTGCCGTCTGAGTTGAGCACGTCGGGATACCACTCCATCCACTTTCCCGCGCTCCAACCCATCGGACTGCTCGGCACGTGGACCAGATGGGTAACATCCGCCGCAGCCGTGCGTGCCAGAAGCCAACGCTCCGCCTCGGGATCGATGTATACGGCGCTGGGACCGGCGAGCGTACAAGTACGGCGGACATCGTAAAGCAGGATCTCGGCCAAGCGGCCAAAGCGAAGTGTGCCCCAGCTCTCCGACACCGCGTCCTTGCCGTCACCGATCGATCCCCAGGGCAAGCCCGGCGGACGATTGGCATCCGGCAAGAATTCGGGATAGTAAAGTCGCTGCGTGGCGCGCGCCAACTGCAACTGGAACCACACCGGAGGAAACGTGACGATCTCATCCCAGGCTTCGTCGTTATCGAAGTAATCGTGATCGTCTTGCAGGAAAAATACCGGCGTCGAGCGAAAGTCCGTGCCATAGACGGGGACAATCTGGGGTCCGGCGGCGAGCTTCAAAACGGTCTCATTGTTATCGCCAAATATCAGCGCCGAGCGCTTGAAACTCTCTAGTTTCGTGTTGTTCCTGCGCTCCGGCGGAAGATTCGGCGAATGCAAGTCCCAGTAGACGTGGTCGCCATTCGCGATCATGGCTTGGGGTTGAAATGAAAGTGCGCGGCGCATCATTCGATTGCGAATGGCGGTGGGGAGATAGGGACGCTGATTACGGTCAGTGTCCGGGCCGCCGGCGCAACTGAAGAACAGGACCCGGAAACTCTCGGGCCGCGCGTCACGCGCAGGGAACGTCGATAGCTCCCAGGGCTGGCACAGCGACTTGCGGTTTGAAGCGACCAGCGACAAAGAATATCGTCGGCCCGGCTGGAGTCCTATGGCGTGGAATTGCCAAAAGGCGCCCTCCGTGTCGTTCATGCGGCCGCGAAAAGTCGACCCGCCGATCCGCAACACCGGCGTTCCGGTTAATGGTTTTGCGAAGGATGCTTTGATCAGTATGCTGGAATCGCTGACCGTCGGCAGGAGATGCCGCAGCTGTCCAGCGTCCCATCGCTGCGCTGAGGGCGGAGCGGCGTCCTGCGCGAAAGCGTCAGCCTGCAGAGACCCCAGAACGGCGGCACCCATGCTGTCCCTCAAGAACGCGCGCCGATCCATAAAGTCCCCTTTCTTCTAAATATGGTGGGCCCTGATGGATTCGAACCATCGACCAACGGATTATGAGTCCGCTGCACTAACCGCTGTGCTAAGGGCCCTTCAAGGTCTTGCAGTTTCCGCGGTTGGGACTGGTTAGTGACATCGTACCATTGAGATCCCTGAGTTACGTGTTCTTGACGTGCTACCGACACCGCGAACCGCCAATAGCTCCACAGCCATCGGCTGTACTGCCATCGCTTGACACGTTCCACCAACTCTGATACAAATAGCAAACGTCCTGGCCATATGGCATAGTTGCGGATATCGGCAATTGGCAGGATTTAGGGGCGCAGGCAGGTCGCAGGGGTTTTGAGGACAATCAGGGCGTTTTGAATCGCGAATCTTAATCGGATTTCGGCTCTAGGGGAGGCCACATGCGAAATTTCTCGAAGTTCAATCTGTTTTTGACGATCATTGCAATCATTCTGTCCACCGTTCCAGCCAGTGGGCAAACTTCCAACGGGACAATCCTGGGAACCATCACCGATAGTTCCCACGCCGTGATTCCGAACGTGCAAGTGTCGCTCACCGACACCGGTACAAATACACGCCGCTCGGATAGCACGAATAGCCAGGGCTACTTCGTATTTCCCAATCTGGCCCCCGGCACCTATCGTGTGGACGTGGAACAACCAGGATTCCAAAAGACCGTGCGCTCCGACATCGGGCTGGATGCCAACACCACGGTGCGCGTAGACCTGCAGCTGACCCCCGGCGCTGTCACCGAAACCGTCGACGTCACCGGCGAAGCGCCGGTACTGAAGACCGATCGCGCCGATACCGGCGGTCAGATCGGGAGCCAGACGCTCGACACCATGCCGATGTTGCATAACCGGAACTATCAAAGCCTCCTGGAGATCGTTCCCGGCGTGCAGAAATCGTATCGCGATCACTCCGCGTTCTACAACTCTCAGGAGCACCTTCAGTCGGTGGTGAACGGCCTGGACCACCGCAACAGCTACATGCTTGAGGGCCTCGACAATAACGTGGAGGACCTGACCGGGATCATCCCCCCAGCCGACGCCATCGCGAACGTGGATGTGAGCACCACCAACTACGATCCCGAACTCGGCCGCGCCGGCGGAGCAGTTACCAACGTTGTCCTGAAATCGGGAACCAACAGTTATCATGGCAGCGCCTTTGAATACAATCGCGTCAACGCGCTACAGGCCCGGGATCCTTTCAGCACCACGCCCGCCGCGCATTCGGTTTACAACCAGTTCGGCGGCGCCTTTGGCGGCCGAATCAAACGAGACAAACTGTTCTTCTTTGGCGATTATCAGGGAAGCCGGGATATCGCGGGTCAATCGAACGTTGTAACCATCCCGACTATGGCGTTCCGCAGGGGCGATTTGAGCGCATCTCCTGCAGGTACCGTCATCTACAACCCGGCCACGGGCACCCCTGACGGTAAGAACCGAGTCCCGTTCGCTAATAATCAGGTCGGCCCGATCAGCCCGATTGCTGCCAAACTCCTCAGTTTCCTGCCTCCGCCCACCAATTCGGCGCTGTCCAATAATTTTCAGGAAGACACCGTGCAATCCAAGCCAATGGATCAGTTCGATACCAAGATCGATTACGTTGTAGGGCCGAATGACCGCCTGTTCGTGCGCTACAGCTTTCAGCGGGCGACGGTGAATGACCCCGGCCTTTTTGGGCCCAACGGCGGCATTTATGGCGGCCCGCATAACGGCGGTTTCCAGGGATCCGGCCCTTCCCGGAATCAGAGTCCGGGACTCAATTACACGCACATTTTGAGTCCGACACTGGTGACGGAATTCCGCTTTGGTATTGTGCGGAACCACAATCAGGCGATCAATGTCGATAGCGGCTTGACTACCTCCAAAGATATCGGCATCCCCGGTGTCAATCTGGATAAGTGGTCGAGTGGCCTTACCGAAGTTCGGTTTGATAGTCAATACAACAATCCAATGCTGGGATTTTCGAATAGCCTCCCCTGGATTCGCTCCGTCACCAATTTCAACATCGTCAATAATTGGACAAAAACGATGGGCACCCACATATTCAAGTTTGGGGCGGATATTCGCCGCGAACGGCAGGACTTGCTGCAGACCCAGGTTTTCAACCCACGAGGAAGGTTTGTTTTCACCGCTGGCACTACTTCGCTGAACGGCGGCAACGCCAAAACCAGTTACGGCAATTCTTTCGCCTCCTTCCTCCTGGACCAACCGGGTACCGGTAGCGGCCGAGATCTGGCGGTCATTTTCCCGGCCCGCAGAAATACCGTTTACAACCTATACTTTCAGGACAAATGGCAGGTTTCACAAAAGCTCACGGTGGACTTAGGCTTGCGCTGGGAATACTGGCCTTCCAGCACTCCGCATCATCCAGGCGGCTTCTCCAATTACAATCCGTTCAACAATACCCTAGAGCTAGCCGGTATCGGCAGCGTACCCAATGACCAGGGAATTAACAGCCACCTCACCAGTTTTGGCCCGCGAATCGGTACCGCGTATCGCATGAATGACAAGACTGTTTTTCGCGCCGGCTACGGCATAAGTTACATACCCCGGAACACTAACGTTTATAACTTCCCGGTATCGCAAGCCACTCAGCTTCCTGCCATCAATAGCTTCGTTGCAGTGGGATCCATGGCGACCGGTTTTCCGCCGCCCAGCCCTGCTGTACTTCCTTCCACGGGCATTATTGTGAATCCGCCGGCACAGGCCTATACCTACATTCCGAAGGATCTTCCTCAGGGTTACGTGGAATCGTGGAATGTTACCCTGCAGCGCGCGCTGCCAGCCAATTTCTCCGCGGAAGTGGCCTTTGTAGGAAATCACGGAGTGAATGTACCCACTTCCAATAGTCTTAACATTAACGCCAGCCGAGTTCCCGGCTCCGGAGCTGCCGGCGAGCCCCTGAACATACTATTCGGCCGTACTCTTCAAACACTTGAGCCCTGGAACGCGCCCAGCTACTATGAGGGGCTGCAAGTCAGGTTGAATCGCAGATTCACCAACGGTTTCACGCTTTTCAATTCGTACGCGTACGGCAAGGCCATCGACTTCAACCCCAGCACGCCAGGCGCGAATAACTTTAACGTCATCAATTTCGCCGCCAATAAGGGGCTCTCCGATTGGGATCGGCGAAATATCTATACCATGAGTGCCGTTTATGAGTTGCCTTTCGGGCAGGGAAAGCACTTCTTAACCAGCGGCCCCGGAAAGTGGGTTCTGGGCGGGTGGCAGCTCAATGGCTTGTGGAGCTGGGAAAGCGGATTACCGTTGGATATCAGTACCAGCCCGGCCAGTTTGAACGCCCCAGGCAACATCAATCGCCCGGACGTAACTGGTCCGGTGCAGATCTTCGGTGGCATTGGACCCGGGACTCTGTATTTCGACACGTCGAAGTTTAAGGCGCCCGCCAATGGCAAGTTTGGCAATCTCGGCCGCAACGTCTTGCATGCCCCGCATTTATTCGACATTGATGCCTCTATTTTTCGCAGGTTCCCCGTCCGGGAGCGAATGAATCTGGAATTCCGCGCGGAAGCGTTTAACTTGACCAACACACCGCAGTACGACCGGCCCGATACCACCTTCACGAACGGCACTTTCGGTCAGGTAATATCGGCGAACGGCAAGCAGTCGGTGCTGGTAAACAATAGCCGGCAGTTGCAGTTCAGCATGCGGCTGCAGTTTTGACGGGCGGAGTCGATTCGGCGCCACCCGGAGCGGGCTGTACGCCTAGCTGCCAACGGGGGCTGCAATAACGATCGGCATGGTTGGCGCTGACGATCCGGCTGCGGGCTCGATGGTCACCGCTACGGTGCCGATGGCGGCTACGTCCACCGGGCCGCTCAGGATGTGAAGGGCGCGCATGCCATCGGACTGGAATAGTCCGGCG
>DATJEI010000206.1:0-20790 GCA_035496735.1 Bryobacteraceae bacterium
AACACAGGCGCACAAGGGTGGCGGTATCGCCTGCCGCACGAGCAGCCCGGATGGTGAGCAAGTCATTTTGCGCCGCTTCGTCTATCTGCTCGGCCAAAGCGATGGCGCCGGCGGGAAGCGGATCGCCCCCAAGGCCGTACAGCAGCCGCAGCAGGCCGCTACCGCCTGGGCCTTCGCTCAGTTCCGCGAAATCCACGTAGATTTTGCTAGCCGCCAGTGCCGGAAGCGGAGATGCATCCAGCTTGGCGATCACGTACCGGAAACCGTCGCCCGCGTTTTCCTTGCTCTCTAGGGTGGTGAACTCTTTCAGGCACCAGGAGCTGTCATTGAAGTCGCTAGACCACATCATGATGGCGGATGCACTGCTATCAAGTTCCTCGCTCAACGTAAGCGCCAGGGGCGCGGCAGCGCTGAGTACGTACTGGTCTAGAAAGACGTTATAGCCCAGGTGCCGCAGGATGTCGTAGAGCTGCAAAACCCAGTGCCGGTTGACCGACCGATAGCTCAGGAACACATGCCAGCGTTGCGAGGCAGCCAGCGGTTGGGGCTTCGGCGCAAACTCCAGCCATTGTTGAAGTAGGGAATCCATACAGCCAGAGCGGGTCTAGTAAGCTGTATGGTATTACGACCGGCAAGACCAGACAAGCAGCCAGCTGAGACACCAGACGGTAGGCGCGGCCCTCCATGGAACACCAGGTTTTTATCAGTTATTCCTCGCAAGACAAGGAACTCGCCGACCGGGTTTGCGCGGCCCTGGAAAACGCGGGATTTCCCTGCTGGATTGCTCCCCGAGACATAGAAGAAGGCGCCGACTTTCCGAGTGCCATCGTGCAGGCGATTACGACCGTGAAGTCGATGGTGGTGCTCCTCACCACCGCTGCCGTGGCTTCCCCGCACGTCCTGAGTGAAATCGGGCACGCCTTCGATGCCAGAAAACGGATGCTGCCGGTGCGGCTTATCGCTTCAGACCTTCCGCCGGATTTCGATTATTTCCTCTCTACGCAGCAGTGGCTGGATGCTTCCCAGGGGTTTACCGACGAAACGCTGAAACGTTTGATTGAAGCAGTTTCAGGATCACTCGCCGGAGACCAGGAGGCCGAAATTGCTGCCCAGCGCCGCAAGAAAAGAATTATGGTTGCGGCCGCTGTGGCGGTGTTCCTGACGGCGGTTGTAATCCTTGGATACCAGCGTCTCGTGCCGCGCCGCGCGGCGCCGGATCCCCCAGTTGCTGCATCCGTTCTTCCTGCCGCCAAAGTCACTTCTCTGGAACCTTCGACGGGTCCCTCCGAAATTAAAACAGCTGTGAATCCCAAGGATGGCCAGAAATACGTTTGGATCCCCCCCGGCTCTTTCACCATGGGATGCTCCGCCGCGGACAACGAATGCAAGGATGATGAGAAACCTGCCCACCGGGTCCGGATCCCCGCTGGATTCTGGCTGGCGCAAACCGAGGTCACCAATGCAGCCTACCGGAAGGCCGCGCCAGCCAAGGCATCTAAAACCAAGAGCGATGCCGCCATGCCGATTCAAGGATTAAGCTGGCCGGAGGCCAAGACCTATTGCAGTGCGACCGGAGGGCGTCTGCCCACAGAAGCTGAATGGGAATACGCGGCGCGAGCCGGCACTTCGGAAGCCTATTACGACGTTCCTTCCAACATCGCCTGGTACGCCAGGAACAGCGGTGGTCTCCCGCATCCGGTGGGCATGAAAGAACCCAATCGGTTCGGGCTGTATGACATGCTTGGCAACGTTTCAGAATGGGTGCTCGACCGCTACTATAACCAGTATGACGTGGAAGCCGATGCGGTGGGACCGCACGTCGATCAACCCCTTGCCGGCAATGCCTCGGCGGTTTCGCGGGGAGGATTTTGGGACGCCGAGCTGTCTTCGATTCGCGTATCCCACCGCACCGAGCTGCCCAATGATGAAGCCGTCGAAACCGCTGGAGTGCGCTGCGCCAACGATCGTCTTACACCCTAAGGAGAGTTCATGGCAAAGATCACGGTCACCGACAAAACCGGTCTGACGGCGGATCTGACGGTACGCGACGATTCACCGTTCGCCAGAGCTCGAGGGACCAAAGTGGTGCTCGCCGCCGCCTCTCTGGTGGGTGATTTCACCTCGCCTATCGATCAGATCACCTTCAGCAAAGGGACCTTCGGGGCGGCTTTCGCCGAGCCTTCTCGGCTGGTGGACGGCGCCGCCACTTTTGCGCTCAATGCGAGCGCGAGCGGCGCGCTATCCGTGGTCAGATCCGCTGACAGCACGCTTTTTCCCGACGACGGTGTGTCGCCTGCCATTCCAATCGCCGCCGGCGAATGCTGGGTCGGCGTGGAGATCGACGGGACCCTGAGCGGCGCGCTATCCGCGGCCATCGACGGTTTTGGTGTCGGTTTGGCGGCTTCAGGAGCAGTAGACCTGGCAACCTATACCCTGGTGAAGGCGGCGTCCGGCTCTTTCCCTCTGCTCAAGGATTGCATCGGCATGGCGCTCCAGAACTATTCGGTTGCCTCGAGCGCTTCGGCCATCCGGAAACAGAAACCCGGAACCGTCAACACGACCGGCATCGGCGGCACAGTGACATTCACCGGCTCCTACTCGCTGCCTGTCACCGTCAATGCGCTCGCCTCGGCCAATCTTCCCTTTAATTACAAGATCGAAGTGAATCCGGCCGCCACCGTGGAGATCACCGGGCAGATTGCCGTGTCCGGAGATTTTGTGGTGCGCTCGCACAAACTCAGCGACACCGAACTGCGCCTGGGGGTTTATAAGAAGCAGGGAACCACGTTTACCGCCGCGATCACGGCGAACGCCGGGATACAGGCGGATCACAAGAGCAAGGATCTGCTCGCAAGCGTCTTAGGGGTGGCGTTTGGCGGAGCCGAGGCAGGAATCTTCGGGATTCCTGCGAGCGATGCCGCGGTGTTCAACACTGTCCTGCAGGAAAGTCTCAATCGCAGTGTGTCCATCGCGCTGAATCTAGCCTGCTCCGCGTCCCAAGCCCACGAGGCAGCTGTGCTGTATTCGATCGATCTCTCCGGCGGCGATGCGGCGCAGACCGACGCTGCAATCGGCGCAGCTTTGCGCGGCGACTGGACCCAGCTTGACCAGCTTCCGAACGCCCGGGCACTGCGGAACGTCGTTAGAGCAACCCACGAATTTCAGCACAAGACCATCATCAATCTCCTGGGCGTTTACAACGCCGAATCGGTCGCGGATTTCGTGAGTTCCTGCACCATCCTGCACGACGAGAACGGAGCCGTGATCGTCACCGACAAAGCCAGTGCCAGCCGCATCGCCACGGTGCAGATTCCCTACGCGGCCGACCCCGACAAACTCCGGTGCGCCCTGGCTGACGCGTTTCTGGCGACCGTCACCTATTCCGCCGCCGCGAAGGGGAAATTAAAGGCAACCATCTCGGCTTCACAATCGTACTTTCTCTACGAACGAAAATTGGCGCGGCAGGAAATGACCGGCGCGATCCGCCTGGGCGTTCAGCTTGGACTGCTGCAAGCGGCGGAATGGAGCCAGACTCTGGCCGAAAATCCCTGGTTCGATCATGCCAGAATTGGCGTGACCGCCACATACGACAGCGACGCCGCGGTTGGTTTGTTTTTCGCCGACCCTGTCAAGCGGACGATGCGCAGTCAGGCAGAGTTTGAACGCATCGGCCGCACGATTATGCTGGCGTTGATCGATCCGGCGGACCCGGCCGGGGAAATCCGGCGAAGCGTGCTCGCCAACGATCGAATCTGGGCTGCCATGGACGACACCGGCGCCGTGGCCAGTTTTAGAACGATTCCCGGATTAACGGAGCTTGGCCCGACTCAAATTGGCGCAGTCGGGGTCGACTGGATCGATGTGCGATGGTGGGCTGATTCGATGGTGGAGATCAGCAGGCAATTGGCGCAGTTGATCTCGGCGATCGACGCCTCAACCGCCGCGGATCCGTCCGCCGATCCCGAATTCATGAAAAATCGCGAGAAGGTAGCGGCGAGTCTGGCGGCGGTGACGCGGCGCGCACACGCCGCTTTCGTCGGTGGCTGGGGACTGGCGGTCATGGCGGCCCTATCGGGGTCCGCGGCACTGGCCATGGATATCAATTGGGATGGCAACGCCCAGCACTACCAGAAATGACCGACGAATCCCGCGAACAATTACAACTTTGATGGTGAGCCGGAGATTGGCCAATGACGGCCCCCCGATGCACCTAGCGACGCCACATGCCGATGAACCGATCCGCGATTCCAGACCTAAGCCGTATCGCGGACGCCCGCGATGATCATTACTTCAGCCCCGCCACTGGGTAGCCCTGCCATATGTATTCCAAAGCCTCGGGGAGAGTCTGTTGCTTGACGGCACGATCAGTGTGCCCAGCGTTCCGCGCAAATACAAACTGATAATGATAGCCTTTGGCGGCCAGCACTTTGGCCATATTCTCATTGGCAAGAACCCAGTCATGCATGCCGTCGCGGTTGTTGAAATTGTCCCGGTCGCCGACTTCCATCCACAGGCGTATGGGTTTGGCTGGGCTATTCGGGATGAGATGTTCATGGAATTCCCAGGCGCCGTGCGGGGTCTGCGGATTGTATGGCCATTGCTGGTTCACATAGGTGCCCGAATAGGTGAGAACGCGGTGGTACAGCTCCGGGTGATACCACGCCATGATCAAGGCGCAAGAACCGCCGGAGCTGCCGCCCATGGTCGCCCGCGCCTCGGGATCTTTGCTCAGTTTCACGTTATATTGCTTCTCGACCAGCGGTAGCACTTCTTTCTCCACGAACTCCGCATACAGGCCCGACATGGTGTCGTACTCCAAACCCCGTTCGCTGCCCTGGGCGTCGCCACTGCCGTTGCTGATGGAGACGGCGATCATCACGGGCACCCGGTGCTGGGCGATCAGAGTGTCCAACGCCGTAAACAAAAGAGGGTCAGGCCCGTCCGCCCCAACAATGAACGGCGCAACCGTTCCGGGGACGTATTGTTTGGGAACATACACCGTCACCCGGCGCGAGTAAGCAGCAGGGTGGCTGGTGGTGACGATCAGCTTGGCGGGATCGGTGGGGTCCGGCGTGCCGAAGGTATTGGGCTCGCGCGCGATGCCGGGATAGATCTTACTGTCGGCCGATTCCATAGTGAAGGTTGAGATGGTTCCGTGCGGCACGCTTTCCTGCGGCGTCATTTCCGGTGCAGGGTTGTGGGTAGGTCCCAGGATAAAGTTCCCGTCGACATTCGCAGGAGCGTTGTTGCCGTCAGGCAACTCTGTGGCTGTTACATAGCCGGGACTGTGGGGATCGCGGGTGGGCGGCGTCGGACGCGGGCGTGGGGCCGCGGGTGGGGCCGGAGCTTGGGCCATGGCGGCATGTAAGCCGCTGAGCAGCGTCATCAGGAACGTGATTCTTATAAATCGGATCATGAGGAACTCCCTTTTTGGAAGCACACCTTCAGCTTTCTGAGTTTATTGAGTATCTGCGCGAAACTCAAATGCTGGTTAGATTCCTCACCACGAGCCAGCGCAGGCCCATGCCCAACGCTTCATCATAGTCTTCGAACCAAATTAGGAACGCGGCTCTTTTCGGCTTCATTCAGAGGCTGCTGGTTGAGCCACGCATAGGATCCGTTAGTATCGGCGTTCAAAGGAGCGCCTTGCGGAGTCCAGTCGACTATTCGGACGTGATTCCGCAGGCAGATCTTCGTTTTCCGGCAGGGTTCTTGGTGCGTGCCATTACGGTATAATTAGATTGGCTTAAAGTAAGTAATTAACGTGCGCCATCAATAACTTCCGAGCAAGCGGCACATCGATTCGATGTGAGAGAACGGAGCACTGGAGAAATGTTTTTGAGACACAGCGGTCCTGGTCTATTGGCCGCATTGATCGTCTCCGGCGTTGTCCTGGCGCCCCCGGGCCTAGGGCAAACACAGCCCGATGGTTCGCTCCTGCTCAAACAATATTGTGTGGTCTGTCATGACAATGCCAAACGCACGGCGGGAGTCACCTTTCAGGGGTTAGACCTCAGCAACATCGGCGACAATGCCGAGCTTTTGGAAAGAGTGCTGCGCAAAGTCAAGACCGGCCAGATGCCTCCCGCCGGCATGCCGCGCCCCGATGCCGCTCGCCGGGCAGCTTTCGGCAACTGGCTCGAAACCTCGCTCGACGCCCAGGCGGCCGCTCATCCGAATCCCGGACGCCCGGCGGCAGTCCATCGTCTGAACCGCGCCGAATATAGCAACGCGATCCGCGACGTTTTCGGTTTAGACATAAACCCCGGCTCGCAGCTGCCGGTGGATGATTCCGGTTATGGTTTCGACAACATCGGTGACGTGCTTTCAATGTCCTCCGCGCTTTTGGACCGGTACATGTCGGTGGGGCGCAAAATAGCGCGGCTGGCGGTAGGCGATCCCACCCTCAAGCCTGGCGAAGAGATTTTCGAACCGCGCCGCGAACCCAACCGGGGTGTGGCCCCTGCGGTTCCCGCGAGAGCGGAGTGGATGAGCGACGACCTTCCTTTTGACTCTGCCGGAGGACTCTCCGTGCGCTACTACTTCCCACTCGATGCCGAGTACGTGATTCGGATTCGCCTCGGAGTCGCGAACGCGCCTGTCAAGCTCGCGCCGCATGAATTCCGCTTGCCGCTGAAAGCCGGTCCGCATACGATTGGGCTGACGTTCCCCAAAGAATCTCTCAAACTGGAACTCGCGGCGCCGGCCGTGGCGCGCCGGTCCGCCTTTGTATCCAGCGTGCGTCCGGAAGCCTCCTCGGCCGGTATGGATCTGCGCGTGGACGGCGTGAGAGTGAAACGCTTCCCCCCTGACGCCGACGGCGCATCGCCGCCGGTATTGAATATGGGTATTGTGGGCCCCTACAATCCAGCCGGCAGAGGGGACACGCCCAGCCGCCAGAAGATCTTTGTGTGTCATCCCGCGAACCGTTCGGAAGAGACGAAGTGCGCGCAAAAGATTCTGGCCGGCTTAAGCCGCCGGGCGTATCGCCGGCCCGTCACGGACGCGGATGTCAGGCCCTTGCTGGCGTTTTATCAGAAGGCCCGCGAGAAGGGCGATTTCGACTATGGAATCGAGAAGGCGATTCAGGCCATCCTGGTTGCGCCCGACTTTCTGTTCCGGGTGGAAGCGGACCCGCCGGCGAGCGCAAGACACAATCCTAATCACCGCATTAGCGACGTAGAACTTGCTTCACGGCTTTCGTTTTTCCTGTGGAGCAGCGTACCCGACGACACCTTGCTGGATTTGGCCGAGCAATCCAAACTTTCCGACCCGCAAATCCTCAAGCAGCAGGTGGAGCGCATGCTTGACGATCCGCGATCTTCGGCCTTTGTGGACAACTTCGCAGGGCAGTGGCTGCAGATACGCAATCTGGCGACGGTCCGGCCCGACCCAGTGGTGTTTGCCGATTTTGACGAAAGTCTCCGCTGGAGCATGCAACGAGAAACCGAGCTGTTCTTTGAAAGCATTTTGCGGGAAAATCGCAGTGTTCTCGATCTTCTCACAGCGGACTATACGTTCCTGAATGAACGCCTTGCAAACCACTACGGCATCCCGGGTATCTATGGCTCGCAATTCCGCCGCGTGGTGCTCAAGGATCCGGATCGCGGCGGACTGCTGGGACAAGCCAGTCTTTTGACTGTGACTTCTCCTCCGAACCGCACCTCGGTGGTGCAGCGCGGGAAATGGATTCTCGACAACTTGCTAGGGGCTCCGCCGCCTCCGCCCCCGCCGGATGTGCCGCCGCTCGATGCCACCACCAAGGGGGCACAAAAATTAACGCTGCGCGAAGCGCTGGAGTTGCACCGCGCGAATCCGGGGTGCGCGGTCTGTCACAAGACCATGGACCCGCTTGGATTTGCTCTGGAGAACTACAACGGAATCGGGGAGTGGCGCACGAAGGACGGCAGTTCCGAAATCGACGCGTCTGGCAAACTGCCGGACGGAACCCAGTTCGAAGGGCCGGCGGGATTGAAGAAGGTGCTGGCCACCGAGCGGCGGGATGAGTTCGTTTCCACCGTGACGGAAAAGCTCTTAACTTACGGCCTGGGGCGCGGCGTAGAATACTATGATATGCCGGCTCTTCGGGCGATTATGCACCAGGCAGAAGGCAGCCAGTACCGGCTCAAGGACCTGATTATGGGCGTGATCGTCAGTACGCCGTTTCAGATGAGGAGGTCAGCGGACCTATGATGATTACACAAAAGCACCTGCATCGCCGCACGTTTCTCCGCGGCCTAGGTACCACTCTGGCTCTGCCGTTTCTCGATGCGATGGTGCCCGCGTTCGCGGCGCCTCGGCTCGGCGCTGCCAAGCCGGCAGTGCGCCTGGGCTTTTTGTACGTGCCGAACGGTATCATCTCCGCCGGCTGGATGCCGAAGGGCGAAGGTGCCGGCTTCGAGTTCAATTCCACCATGAAGGCGCTCGAGCCGTTCCGCGAGAACATGCTGGTGTTAAGTGGACTGGCGCAGATTCAAGGCCGATCCTATGGCGACGGTGCCGGGGATCATGCCCGTGCCGGCGCCAGCTGGCTAACCGGCGTGCATCCCAAGAAAACGGAGGGTGCCGATCTGCGCGCTGGAATCTCCGCGGACCAGGTAGCGGCGCGCGCGTTTGGGAAGGAAACGCAGTTTGCCTCCCTGGAGTTGGGCGTCGAAGCGCCGAGTCTGGCGGGCGGTTGTGACTCCGGCTACAGTTGCGCCTACACCAATACGATTTCGTGGCGCAATCCGACCTCGCCGAATCCGATAGAAGTCAACCCGCGGGTACTTTTCGAGCGCCTGTTTGGGGACGGCGACAGCACCGATGCGAAGTCGCGGCTCGCGCAAATGCAGGAGCAGAGCAGCATACTGGATTTCGTGAAGGGCGGAGTGGATCGTCTGGAGACCAAGCTCGGCTCCGGCGATCGCAGAAAGCTCACCGAGTATTTGGACGCCATTCGCGATATCGAGCGGCGCATTCACAAGGCCGAAGAGCAGAGCGCCTCCATGCACATGCCGGTGATGGACCGTCCGGCTTCCGCTCCCGAAGAGTTCGCAGCGCATGCCCAGTTGATGATGGATCTGATGGTAATCGCCTACCAGTCGGATCTCACACGCGTCATTACCATGATGCTGGCGCGGGAGGGCAGCAACCGCAGCTACCGCGAGATCGGCGTGGCCGACGGCCATCATAACTGCACGCACCATCAGAACGACCCGGAAAAAATAGCGAAAACCGCCAAGATCAACACCCACCACGTGGAGCAACTGGCTTACCTGGTAAACAAGATGAAGAACACTGCCGACGGCGACGGCACGCTGCTGGACCACTCGATGCTGCTTTACGGAAGCAGCCTCTCGGACGGCAACAAGCACACGCACGTCGATCTGCCGGTTGCTTTAGTCGGCGGCGGAGGTGGAGCCCTTAGAGGCGGGCGGCATATCCGCTATCCCGAAAATACGCCGCTCAATAATCTATTGGTTTCGATGCTCGATAAATCCGGCGTGCCCACGGAAAAGCTGGGCGACAGCACGGGCGAGATCGAGCATTTGTCGGATATTTAGCAGGTATATGCAATCGAGTGCTTGGATCCGCTGGGGAGCGGCGGTTTTGCTGGCCGCCGTGTCGTGCTGGGGAGCGACGGATTTTAGCCTCATAGACGCGATCAAGCGCCGCGACACCAAAGCCGCCGATTCACTCATCGCCAAGCACGTCAATATCAACGCCGCTCTGCCCGATGGCGCCACGGCGCTGGCCTGGGCGGTCTTTCTCGATTTGGAGGACACCGCTCGAAAACTGATCGAAACCGGTGCGGACGTCAACACCAAGGGTGACTACGGGGAAACGCCGCTTACGCTGGCGTTGGCCAATGGCAACGTGTCGCTCACCGCGCGCCTGCTCAAAGCCGGCGCTGACCCGAAGGCGACTCGCTGGAATGGCGAGACGGCCCTCATGATTGCAGCCAACGCAGGCAGCGTGGAGGAAGTGAAGTTATTGCTCGACGCCGGCCTGGACGTGAACGCCGCGGAGAGCGAAAAGGGACAGAATGCGCTGATGTGGGCCGCCGCGGAGGGGCATCCCGATGTGGTCGATCTGCTGATCCAAAAAGGCGCTAACGTAAATGCGGCAACCAAGAGCGGCTTCACAGCCTTGGCTTTCGCCACGATGAAGAACGACGGCGCTTCGGTTCGGCTCCTCGTCAAAGCCGGCGCCGATCCCAACAACGCTCTGCCGGACAAGGATAAGACCAAGATGCTGCTTCTCGCTGCAGCCTACGAGAGCACTCAGGCAGCGATGGCGCTGCTGGACGGCGGCGCTGATCCGAACGTCGCCGATCGCATGGGGCGAACTCCGCTGCACATCGCGGCGCAGGCGGGCTCCTTGGAACTGGTTCGGAAATTGGTATCCAAGGGCGCCGACTTGAACGCTCGTACCGCAAGGATCGGCGCGCCCGACCCTGGGTTCTTCCGAGCGCCCTCCGGCGAACAGACTCCGCTGCTTCTGGCGGCCAAATTCAATCAAGTGGATGTGATGCGCGTGTTGATCGAGGCCGGCGCCGATACCAAGCTCAAGGCTCAGGACGGAACCACTTTGTTTCTGGCGGCCGCGGGAAGCGGTCACGTGGAGGCAGCAAAGTACGCCTATGAGTTCGACAAAGATGTCAAGGCGGTTGATAGCCTTGGTTTCACTGCCATGCATGAGAGCGTGAGCGGCACCGGAAGGCTGGCGACTCAGCCGGAGCTGACCGAGCTGGTGCAGTATCTCGCTGATATTGGGGTTCCTCTGGACGAAGTGGACAGCCACGGGAGAACGCCCATTCAGATCGGCGACGTCGCCCCGCTGGATCAACCCATTCAGCGTATGGCCGACATCATCATCAGCCGTGGGGGCACACCGCGTTACTTCCCGAAAGAATACGTGAAGCCCGCGTCAGCCGTCCTTTCCAGATGATTTCCGCCCCGGATGCCATCTAGCCAATTGAGCTTTCAAAAGGCACGAAGGAACCATCGTTCGTCACCCCACGGGACTCGTGAAAATCGCGCCTCTTGCTCCTCAACGGAGTTTCATCTTTAGATCAGATCGATGCGGAAAACATAACCGCCCGACGGGCTGTTGAGCGGCGGGAAGCCGGGGTGTTGATACGCCGGCTTGTCGATCGACCATCCCGGATGCTCGCCGGCATCAACTCCGTAGAGCTGATCGTTATACACCGTGACGTCGTGGATATCACAGGAGCCCGCCACGAACTCCACCACCTGGACGACTTGACCTGTCTTGACGTCGTACTTGATCAGACCCGGAGTGTAACCCTCATAGCCGGTGGTGCCTTCCTTCTGATGTCCGGTCACTTGCCAGATGAAGCCGTTGTCATAGGCGATGCCGTGCAGCCGTTCGGCCAGACCCGGCACGCGCGTCGTCGGAAAAATGTAATCCACCTCCCAAGTCTTGGGATCGATACGGATGATCGCTTCAAGTCGATTCGCGTCTATCCAGATTTTGCCGGCGTCCGGCTGCCACGTCATGCCGTGGGTGGCGCCGCCATCGTCTTTGGGCCCGAAGGGAATCTGTCGATGGCTGATCTGTTTGCCATTCATGTCGGTCTGAAAGATCCCATTAATCGGCGGGGTGGGGTGCACTATCTCCGATGCGCCGTTGGCTCCGCTCCAGATATAACCGCCGCCGAAGCACATACCGCTGGTGTCCTTGCAGTTGGTCATCACCGTGTGGAGGAGCTTGCCGTTCCAGTCGATGAGCCAGGCAGCCTCGGGTTTGTTGTCATGGCGCTGCTCCTGAACCCAGAAACCTCTCTTCTGATCGTGGTCGATGTCGATCGCATTGGGCCATCCGGGCGGGGTAAGAAACAGTTCCGTGGTCTTGGCCATCCGCTTCGGAATTTGCTTGCCGCGCGCGCCGGTCCCTACGCGACGGCCTAGAGCGTCGGTCCCCTGCTCGCGTGGCGCCGTCTCGGCTGATTGTCCGAACGCCGAACTGGCGGCCAGGCTCGCGCAGAAGCCAATGCCGGCACCAAACAACTCTCGCCTCCCAATACGATTCCTCATGGATGGTTTCCTCCTCTGACGAGTCAGCGTCACATTCATTCAAACCGATGCTATCAAACTGTCTGTCCCGCACAAGCCCCCGCACCGCGCCCCGGGTCCATCGTGATGCAATCGTGCGGCGATTTGATTGCCCCGGGCTCGCGGCGGTCAAGCCGCGCTTTTCCATTAGTCGAATTGATGACTTGCAGACGATGATCGGCGTCGTCGTTTACGGGCCGATCTGCTGGAGCGTGTGCCGCCGCAGATACCAGCAGGGAGCGTAGCCGAAATGTGGCAACAGCGCTTCGATACACGTCTCAATAGCCGGCGTGCCGATCGAGTACTCTACCTGGTTATAGTGATTCACCTCGGCGTACACCCGGCCAACCGGTAAGTGTTCGACTGGCCGCCCCCGCAGACGCGCATAGAGATCATCGCCGAGATAGATCAAGCCCGTTAGGGTCAGCAGTGCGGAGCATCCCCACAGTGCGATTCTCCGGATAGTCCGCATGCAAGAAACTCTTTTCGACTATACCGAAAAGAGACGCGGATCATCGCTCCTCGGGCGTCCTCGATCTGGATCAGGTTTCCCGGGAACGGATGCGTGAGAAAGATGAGGCCTTGGCTTTCGCTTCCGCCGCGAGCGCCAGAAGCCGCTCGGCATATTCAAAAGTACGCCGGCCGACTTCTGTCATGGCGATGGACTTCGAGAAGCGCTCCCGTTCGAAAAGCCGAACGCCCAATTCGCGCTCCAGCGACTTAATGTGAAAGGTCACGGTGGATTGGTGATAGCCCAGTTGGGTGGCGGCGCGACTGAAGTTATTCGCAACCGCCACCACGCGGAATGTTTCTAGTTGCTGCAAGTCGAGCATCGGATCAACAACTCCCTCAAAAATAAGTATTACCAGGGGAACGAGCTAGAGCGCGCTCTCGCCTCGATCCCCATTGCGGATGCGAATGGCTTCGTCGATGTTGGCGACGAAAATCTTTCCGTCCCCGATCTTCCCAGTGCGGGCAGCGCTGGTGAGAGCTTCGACCACCGGATCCAGAAGCGTATCGCGCACTATCATCTCCAGCTTCACTTTTGGCAGCAGATCGACTTTATACTCGCTGCCGCGATAGACCTCGGTGTGGCCCTTCTGGCGTCCGTGCCCCCGCACTTCGGAAACCGTGATGCCCTCCACGCCGATCTTGATCAGGGCGTCCTTGACCTCGTCCAGTTTGAAGGGCTGGATGACTGCTTCAATCTTCTTCATTCGATTTCTGTCCTTTCAGAAGAACCGTAACTCGATTACGAGAAGAAGGCCGCGCAAGCGCAACTCACGCGGCCCGCCAAAAATGTTCCAGGAACGTTTAGCGCCCGTGCTCGGCCGCACGGATGCCGGGAAGCGGTTCCGTTGCGGTGAACGGCACGGCCTTTTCGGGCACCATGCCGCCCGGGCGTCCCATTGAAGAGATGACATATTCGGGGTAAGCCGAGATGCCGTGCTCGTGCAGATCCAGACCGTAATTCTCGCCCTCGGCCGAGATGCGCAGGAGACCCATGGCATTGACGACATACATCACCACCATGGCAACCACAAACGTGGAAACTGTAATGATCGCGCTGCCCACGATTTGCGCCATCAACACCTGCGTGCCGCCGCCGTAGAACAGTCCTTTCAGAGGAGCCGAGTTATCTGCCGCGAAGGGTCCGGTGGCGCCATACTGACCCGAAGCGAACAGCCCCAGCGAAATTGTTCCCCAGATTCCGCACATGCCGTGGACCGGAACCGCGCCAATCGGATCGTCAATGCGCAGGTACTCGAGCAGTTCTACCCCGCAGACCACGACGACGCCGGCGACCGCTCCCAGCAAGATCGCACCCGTAGGGCTGACCCAGTAGCAGGGACAAGTGATGGCCACGAGTCCTGCCAGGAAGCCGTTGACGGTGAAACTCATGTCCCATTTCTTGCTCATCATGTAAGCGACAAACATCGCGGCCAGACCAGCCGAGCAAGCAGCCAGCGTAGTGTTGGCGGCAACCCGCCCAATGCCTTCGAAGTCCATGGCCGAGAGCGTGCTGCCAGGGTTGAATCCGTACCAGCCGAACCACAACAACAAGCCGCCGGACGCCGCGATCGTCAGATCGTGAGGCATCATGGGTCCACCACCGTCGCGTTTGAAGCGGCGGCCCAGGCGCGGACCAAGGACAATGGCGCCCGCCAGTGCGATAAATCCGCCGATGGTATGCACCACCGTCGAACCCGCGAAATCATGGAAACCCATGCCGAGCGAAGGCAGAAAGAAGCCCGCGGCGCCCATTGTCGCCAGGAAGCCATCCGGACCCCAGGCCCAGTGGCCAATGATCGGATAGATGAAGCCCGACACCGCAAAGCTATAGAGCAGGTCGCCCACCCAAGCCGTCCGGCCGATCATCGCGCCCGAAGTGATCGTGGAGCAGGTGTCGGCGAACGCGAACTGGAAGAGCCAGAAGGCCAGGAACGCGACGCCGGTGCCCTCATAGGTATGCGGCGCGCCTTGCAGGAAGAACCAGTTCATGCCGATGAAGCCGTTGCCATGGCTGAACATAAAGGAAAAGCCCCACGCGTAAAACAGCAGACCGCAGAGACAAGTATCGACCACGCATTCCATCAACACGTTCACGGTTTCACGCGAGCGGCAGAAACCGGCCTCGAGCATGGTGAAGCCCACCTGCATACCGAACACCAGGAACGCCGCAATCAGCGTCCACACGGTATTGATGGGGTTTACGATGTCGTTCCCCTTCAAGACTGGGTCCGCGGCAAAGGTCCGAAAGCCGATCAAGTCGGGGTTCAGCAGCAGCGCGGCCAGCAGGATCAGGCCGACGCCGGTCAATTTCCCCATGATTAGGATCTTGCCGTATTGGCGCCATTCCGGATTCCGAAGGCGATCCCGCAATCGGCTCAGCTTGCCCGGGAAAGATAGTCTATTTTCCATAATTGATTCCTCTCTACGTTGGTAGTTACGTCCGCTGGCGCTTGGGTACACCTGCGGCCAAGGTGCGGCGCGGTGCCCTCATGAAACACAAGTTGTTAACGGAATGTCTCCCGCAGACCGGGCGGGAAGCAGATGTCGGTTCTTTTGCAGTCTACGGTATGCGTCACACCGCGTCCAATCGATTTTTTTAATGTATGAGGAAGCCATTTTCTATTCGGTCTCTAAAGACATGCAAATAAATGACTAAAGACATCGGCGCGGGTCTCAATATCCGAGGGAGCAGTCAGGGCCTCTTTGTGGATGCCATTCCAGAGATTAGGAGTTCTTACACGCGCTCGGCTCGGGAAGGTGGCTCTGGAGCAGCGCAAAGACGAGTTGTAATCGCGAACGGGTGGCCGCTGACCCTCTAAGCCTTCGTGGCGAATTTGATAGCCCTAATCGAGGGCTTCTTGCTTCGATGGCTCATTCCTGGCCGCACTCCCTCGACCATTTCCGGTCTAAAATCACAATATGGATGCAGTACCAAGACACCAATGTTTGATCTACGAGGGCTCGCCGGCCAGGCATTTTCGAGGGCTAGCTGCGGCCGTTGTTGAAAACCTCAAGAAAAATAAGCGCTGTTTCTACCTCAACAGTCCCACAATGATGACCGGAATACGGTCCTACCTCGCTGCCGCGGGTCTAGATTTAGCGCGCGAGCTGGAAAGGGGCGCATTGGTGCTGTCCTCCGATGAAAGTCACTTGGTGGACGGTCAATTTGATAGTGAAAGAATGCTGGCAATGCTGGAAAATGCCGTCCATGAAGCACTGCGGGATGGTTTTAGCGGACTGTGGGCCACCGGCGATATGACATGGGAATTCGGGAATGAAAAGAATTTCGTGAAGCTCTTGGACTACGAGCGGGGTCTGGAACAGCTTTTCGAGAAACATATTTCCTTGAGTGGCGTCTGTCAGTACCATACGGACACATTGCCGATTGGTGTTGTCGAGCAGGGATTGCACATTCACAAAGGTATTTTCATTAACGAAACTCTTTCTCGAATAAATCCGTACTTCCTTTCACATGAAGCCTTGGCGGGCCGTCCTAGAGGATCCGTGACTCAAATAAAGCACATGATTCATAGCGTGCAGCATGCTTGAAGCTGTCCAGCCAACCTTCATTGCTCCCGGCTGTGAAAGTCGCGCCAAGGCCACTCTCACGGCTCACTGGCAGTATGAAGGGGCCGTTCCGATTCCTGCGTTGGGATACCTTCACTAACCTTCGTTGGCGAAGGGACTGCGTTTGATCGCGTAATCGACGGCCTCTTGGGGAACGTTGAAGACCTTCATGGCTCCGTTGCCCATGTACCCGAGGTCTTTCACGCCTGCGGGGCTGGTGTAGTAGGCGTCGACCACCATGTTCCGGGTCCAGGTCCAGAAGTGTACTCCGGGGGCGGTTTCAGGCGTTCTGTTCTTCGCGTACGCAAGCTTGTCGAGCAATTCGGTTTGCTGCGCCGCGGCGGCGTTGAGGAAATCCGCGCCGTAGGTCTTCTGCATGTAGTTATCGAGCCAGCCGAAGCCCCCATTGAAAATCGCGGCCAGCTCGTCGTTGTGGCTGGAGAGGAAATCTATAAACTCAGCGGCTCCCGCGTCGGAAGCGCCGGGGATGATGATGTCGCCCAGCTTCTTGAGTGTCAGGAAATTGTGCGGCGTGAATTTCTTCGGGACGTAATTCGGTCCTCCGCTGAGCGACTTTACGGCTGCGATCTCGGCGTGAACGTGCTGTGCCAGGGCCGGCGAAAGGACTCCTGACCCCGCGGCCGTCAGAACGATGGAGCTGCCAATGATCCTGAATAATTCGCGGCGCGAAGTGTCTTCCATAACCTACACGTTTCCTTTCGTAATTTCGTCGGCGAGGTGCGCGGCGGCGCGCCAGGCGTTGGCGACAATGGTGAGTGTCACGTTCTTATCGGGGTTGCCATTGAAAGGCGCGGCATCCACCACCAACAGGTTGGGTACTTCGTGGGCCTGCGACCACTTATTAAGAACGCTGCTCTTGGGATCATCACCCATGCGGCAGGTGCCGGCTTCATGGATGATCTCGCCGCCGACCGACACCGCCTTCACCGCGTCTGGGGGCAGATCGGGCGACGTGACGTGTCCGCCCATGGTCTCGATCAAGTCCTTGAACGTTTTGTGCATGTGCTTGACCATCTGGATTTCGTTCTCGCTCCATTGCCAGTGAAAACGGAGCACGGGAATTCCCCACTGATCGACCTGCGCGGGGTCGATTTCGCAGAAGGAGTGCTCATTTGGAATCATTTCGCCGCGGCCGGAGAAGTTGACTTGGCTGCCATAGTAGCGGCGAATGTCGTCCTTCAACTTGGTCCCATAGCCTTCCGCTCGCGCCGCGACATTGCGGAAGGTGCCAATCTGCGGCATGCCGAAGCCGCCGCCGATTTCGATGTGATACCCGCGGGGGAAATCCTTGTTTTTCTTATCCAGCTCCCACCACGGAACGTAGACGTGCATGCCGCTGATTCCATCGCTATTATGACGGGGCATGCCTTCCAGCGCGGGGATAACGCCGCTGACGGCGTGGCCGACAGTGTCCGTGAGATTGCGGCCCACTTGCCCGGAGCCATTCGCGAGCCCATTGGGGAATTGAGACGATTTCGAATTTAAGAGCAGACGAGCGGATTCGCAGGCGCTGGCTGCGACCACCACCGCCTTGCACTTGATGGTCTTCTCGGTGCGCGTCGCTTTATCGACGTACGACACGCCGCTGACTTTGCCGGAGCTATCGACCAGAAGCTCGCGAGCCATCACGCCACTGATGATGTTGAGCCGCCCCGTCTTCATAGCGGGGAAAATCATGGCCTGGCTGGAGCTGAAGGCCGAGGCGGTCCGGCATCCGCGCCCGCACTGGCCGCAATAATGGCAGGCAGCGCGGCCATTGATTGACTTCGTCAACATGGCCATGCGCGATGGAATGACAGGAATGTTCAACTTTTTCCCGGCGCGCTGGATGAGCTGCTCATGGACGCGGGGCGCGATCGGCGGCAGGAATTTGCCGTCAGGCGCAGTGCGGAGGCCTTCGTGAGTGCCCGTGACGCCGATGAATTCCTCGGCCTTGTCGTACCAGGGCGACATCTCTTCGTACGTGACGGGCCAGTCGGTGCCCAGGCCGTCGAATTGTTGCGGCTTGAAATCGTAGTCCGAGAAACGCAGCGAGATACGTCCGAAGTGGTTGGTACGGCCACCTAATATGCGGGAGCGGAACCAGCGGAATGAGCTGCCTTCGGCGACGGTGAAGGGTTCGCCGGGGAGATCCCAGAAGCCGTTGGGCGCGAGGAAATAACCGAACGGATAGATGTCTTTTCCGAAATAGTTTTCAGCATTGGGCCCGACGCCGCGATGGTCGACTTCCCAGGGCCACATGTGCTCTTTGAAGTCTTTGCTGGGATCGAGCATGGGGCCCGCTTCGAGCAGCGTCACCTTGTGGCCGAGGTCGGTGAGGACCTTGACCGCCGTGCCGCCGCCGGCTCCGGACCCGATGACTACTACGTCGTGGACTTCGGGCGTTCGTTGTACCTGAAACATGGCAGTGACCTCTGCTCGGGGCCTGAATTCGGTTTATAGTATCGCAAATGCGGGTTGCAATGGCCCCTCGGTCGGGTTATTGTCGAGCGGTGGCTATCTCAAGACGCACCATTCTCACCGCTGTGTCCGCCGCCGTCGCCGCCCAGGCGCAGCGGCCCGCGTATCCGAACTGGAAGCCGAGGCTGGGGGTTCTATGCGCGTATTCCGACGCGAATCTCGAATTCGTCAAGGCCGAGGGCTTCACCAGTATGGAGCTTAGGCTCGACCCGGACCAACTGGACGACAACCGCATTGCCACGGTCAAGGCCAAGATCGCCAAGGCCGGAATCTATGTGTCTTCGCTGGCCTGTGACGGCAATCATATTGACCCCGACCCGGCGAAGCGGCAGCGGCAAAATGATTTTACGGCGAAGTGCATCGAACTGTGCGGGAAGATGGGGATTCCGGCGATCGGGGGCCAGTCTGGGACCGATCGTTCAAAACCGCTCCAGCAGCAAGTCGACGAGATCGTCAGAGTCTACACCGAGAAATACTTCCCGCTGGCCGAGAAACACAAGGTGAAGATTCTGTGGGAGCCTTATGCCGGCGGTCCGAACATCGCTACCGGGCCAGTGGGATGGGAGGCGCTTTTTAAGGCGTTCCAAAATTCGCCGCACGTGGGCCTGCAATTTGACCCTTCGCACCTGGTGTGGCAATTCATGGACCCGGTACAGGCGGCGCGCGATTTCGTCGACAAAATTTACGACGTGCACCTGAAAGACACCGAAATTCTCTGGCATGTGGTGCGGCGCGCCGGCATTCAGCCGGTGGATAACCAGCGCTGGTGGCGATTCCGCGTACCCGGCTATGGGTCGGTGGATTGGAAAGGTTTCTTCTCGGTGCTCTCCGAAGCCGGCTACAGCGGCGCGATGAATATCGAGAATGAAGATCAGTTTTACTATCCCGCCATGGAGCAGGGAAACTTCACGGAACAGTACAAACGCGGGTTCCGTGTAGCCCACGAGTTCTTGAAAACGCTGGTGCCACCATTAAAGGCGTGAGGAATCACCATCGTCCGATGGCGCCCTCGTAAACGTCAGCGCGCAGCCCGAGAAATTTAGGCCGGACCGGCAAATTGGCGCTCAGCCCCCACTGCTAGCGCAGAGCGGATCCGGGTATCCTGATCGGATGCCGCCGGAGATCGTACGCCGGATCGAACGAGAACTAGGATTGACGGGACTGGTAGATGCCCTAGCGAGCAAGCTATCGGCGAGCGACTTGCGATCGCTCTTGATGGAAGTCTACCGAACGCGAGCAGCCGGAGTTAAGGTCGCCGCTATCCGGGCGCAGGCCGCAAAGGATCCTCTCATGGCTCCCAGCACAGTGAGTGCCAGGGACCTGATGGCCTTCGATTCAATGGCGTTTCAGGCGGCTTCGGAGTTTCTCGCTCTAGATCTTTCGCCTGTCTGCCCGCTTTCAGCAACCTCGACGCTTGGGGGCACGAGCCAGAACAACGTCGTGAGCGCCATTCGCAATGCGGAAGCGCTAGGCGATCCAACCATTGCACTAGCTCTCGAAGCTGGCCGCCGGCGACGTTCCGAAGGACTGGTTCGCCTGTGCGCCAGTCACCGCGTCATACGCTTGCAGCCATTCGACGTGCCCGGATACTCGCCACACTTCAGGTTGTTTGCTCTCGTCACCGCCGGCCGCGACACGGGATCGTTCCGCTTCGAAACGGCACATTTGCTGGAGCATGTCCGTGTGTATCTGCGGACGTTTCGGATGCTGACGGCGGCAGGGTTTGCGCTCGAAAGTCCGATTGTCGAATTATCCGACATGGTCGCGATTGAAGCGGCACTAGCCGGAGCCGGAGTAACCAGCGACGAGGTCCGGAAGTCTGTCCGCGCCCACCGGCTCGGCGGGTCGGAGCGCTTTCTTAAGGAACGCGGGATTGCGGCGCCGGTGGACTGGCAGCACCCGCTCCTCGAACCCGGCGTCATCGGGCCCTTGTGTAACGAGTTCCCCGAAGCCCAGTTTCGCCTGAATCAGGAGCGTCTGGAAGGCTTGGGCTACTATCGCTCCTTCACACTGCGGATCTTGGTACAGGCGCCGGACGGGAACCGCTATCCCCTAGTCGACGGCGGCTTTACGGATTGGACCGCGCGTCTCCTTGGCAACCATAAGGAGCGGTTGCTTATATCCGGCATCGGAAGCGAGTTTGTTTGCAAGACTTATCGGCGGCACTGAT
>DATJEI010000207.1:0-16236 GCA_035496735.1 Bryobacteraceae bacterium
GGGTTAGACGCGGCAGTTGGGGTAGTCCCGGCAGGCCGTTTTTCCCGCCACCGTCTTGGGCGACGGTGGTTGACCCTGTGACAGATTCGACTTTCACGTCGAAGTCCGTGTAGATTTCACCGCGGTCGGTTTTCATCTTCAGGCGCGCCTTGAGGTCGGCAGGGAGGGTCACCTGGATGCTGCCATTCATGGACGAAAAGCTGGATGCTTTGGCGGCGGATACCTGCGTCAGAGATGCCACAATGCGCCCGTTCATGGAGTGTGCCACGACAGGTCCAGAGGCGTCCTGCACATTGATGTGTCCGTTCATTGCGTCGATCGTCATTTCGCCGGAAACACCCTCGACCGAGATGCTGCCATTCATTGTCTTGAGATCCAGCGTGGTCTCCTTGGGAACTTTTATTTCAATATTAAGGCGTTCCCAAGAACCTCCCTTGACGCGGACGACATTATTCTCCTGGGTTGCGTCAACCGCGTTGGTGGGTTGATCCAGCCGGTGCATGCCGGGAGGTATGTCCCCCTGACGCGCTTTGCTGCGCAGGCCATTGTCCCGCCTTGAGTACTCGATGACGGCATCGTTGCCGTCGTAGCCTGTAATTTTCACCGAGCCCATCGGTATGTCCACGATCAGACTCTTGGGACGCGTCGCGTCGCTGAATGGCAAAGTAATCCGTTGGGGCGGAGGCGCAGGTTCCTGGGCCGAGAGCATGGTTGTTACCGCGAAGAATGCGATGGATTTCAGAAAAGCAGATTTCATTGCAACCTCTCAATCGCCCAGGCGGCTCTTTCGCGAACACTGGGGTTTAGCGAATCGTTTCCTGCTACCTGCCTTAACTCGGTGACGGCCGCCGGGTCCTTCAGATCCACCACCAGATCGATCAGCGCGATCTGCACCAGGGGAGCCGGTTGGCGAATAATCGCTCTTGCGATTTCGGTGCGCGCATCCGATGTCATCGCGAACGTGCGCAACGCATCGGCAGCGGCCAGGCGGACGTTGACATTCGGGTCATGATTTACAGAGTCGAGCAGCGCGGCGAGAACCTGGCCATCCGAGGATTCCACTTGATTGGCCCAACTGACGCCGCGCAGCCGCTCACTCGCCGATTGCTGCCGTAGCAGCGAAAGGGCGACCAACTCCCGCATTCCGTTGACTTCTCCGCGAAGTTGCGCGATCTCCGTGCTCTCGCGGCCGCCCTTCTGGGAGCTGACGGCGTAGCCCAAACCTAGGCCGATCAACAGAGCTGCGGCGGCGACGCCCATCGGCAACCAGGTGAAGTTAATCTTCTGCCGGCTGCGCGAGGACGCCGCCGAGAAACCTTCCCCGTAGGCGCCAAGGGCAGCATAGAACCTGTCGCGCATCGCCGCAGGGGGCTCCTGGGCGGGAAGGGAATCGAGCTTTCTCCATAGACTTTCCAGCCCTTCGGCATGTTGACGGCACGCGGCGCAGTCCTCCAAATGGCGCTTAAGCCCGGTCCTTTCCGGCGCTCGCAACATCCCGCACCATTCATCGGCAAAGCAACCCTTCGCTTCATCGCAAGTCATATGCTTTTTCTCCGGCCAGAGTGGAATAGATCTCGGCAAGCGCACGCATCGCGCGATAGACTCGGACTTTTACGGTGCCCACGCCGCAGCCCAGCACTTCGGCGATCTCTTCGTACTTCATTCCCTGAAACCGGCAGAAGACCAGAATCTCTCGCTTCTCCTGGGGCAGCAGTTCCATCGCCTGTCGGACCAGCTTCAAATCCTGTGCGCGGACCGCCGAAATTTCCGGATCGGGCCCGGAACTTACCGGTTCTCGGTTCCCCACAGTGAGTTCGTCGATCTCGATTTCGATTCCGCGCTTTTGCCGGATACGGTCTACATTCGCGTTTTTTGCAATCTGGTACATCCACGCCGTAAACGAAAGCCGAGAATCATAGGTAGCGCGATAACGCAGAATCCGGAAGAAAACATCCTGCACCAGATCCTCGGAAGTCTGCGGATCGCGAGTCATGGAAATGAAATAGCGATAGAGGGCTCGATGATGGCGCTCAAACAGGATGGCGAGCTTCGAGACGGTCCCCGCCGCCACCGCGCTCATCAAGGCGTTGTCGCTAGTGTCCACAGTCTTCCTTGACACAATACTTGAACTATACGGAAAGGTTACAGGCAGCCCCATTGTTGTTTTCACTCCCACCGTAAGGCCCGTATAGGATCGACACGCGTGGCGCGTGCCGCCGGCACGTACACGGCGATTAGCGCAATCAGCAGAACACTTCCCGCCGCCGTCAATATTGACGCCGGATCGCCCGGCGAGATCCCATACAGCTGGGTGCGCGCCAGCCGCGATAAGGCGAAGGCCGCAGGCAGGCCCGCCAGCAAACCGAGACCGACGATCACGAGCGCCTCGCGCATCACCAGCCATGCAACGTCGGCGCTCTGGGCTCCCAGGGCAGCGCGAATTCCGATCTCGCGCGTGCGGCGGGAGACCGAGTACGCGATCACGCCGTAGATGCCGATGCCCGCGAGGATACCGGCGACCAATCCAAAGGCGCTGGTGAGGCTGGAGACCAGGCGTTCGGTCGAAAGGGAGTTCTGCATCTGTTGCTGAAGCGTCCGCATACTATACACCGGGAGATTTGGATCCAGGCGGTTTAAAAGCTGGCGGATGGAAGGAAACATTTGTTCCGGGGCGCTCGCCGTCCGAATGTACGCCGTCATTCCGATCGCGAACTCCATCTGCTGATAGGGACGAAAGACTCCCAGCGGCATTTCCGCCCGCATGTTTTCGTATTTGGTGTCTCGAACCATGCCGATGATTTCGATATCTGTCTTTGTGCCGGGATCCCCGCCCATCCCTATGTGGCGGCCGATGGGACTCTTTCCCTGGAAATATCGCTTGGCGAACTTCTGGTTGACAATGGCCACCTTGCCCGTATCCTTGCTATCCGTATAACGAAAATCGCGGCCCTCAATCAGGGGCACGCCGAGCGTATCGAAGTAGCCCGGAGCAAGGAAATTCATGTGCGGATCTACCCATTCGCCAGCGGCCGCTTGATACCCTTCGACAGTCACCCAACTATCCCACTCGCTGTCATCGAGAACCCGCATGACGGCGAGGCTGGACGATTGAACCCCAGGTATTTGATCGAGTTGCTCTTTCAGCTGCCGGTAGAACGCGACGGTTCGCTCTGCCGTGTATCCGCTACGCGACGGATCCAGAGAAAAAGCCAGAACGTTCTCGGTTCGAAACCCGGGGTCGAGATCTTTGAGCGTCTTAAGGCTGCGAAGGAACAAGCCGGCTGCAATCAGGAGAACCACGGACAGCATGACTTGCGCGGCGATCAGCGCCTTGCGGAGATTGAGTGAGCCTCCACTAACGATAGACGCGGCTTGGTCCTTGAGTGTGGGAGCGACGTCGGTGCGGGTGATCTGAAGCGCCGGGATCAGTCCGAATAGAATGCCGCACACCGTCGAAATCCCAGCCGTGAAGGCCAGGATGCGCCAATCGGGCGTGCTGGAGATGATCAATGGATTCGCGCCCGTAGGCATATTCCCCAGCAACATCTTGTCGAGTTCAACGGCGAGCGCCAGCCCCACGGCGCCTCCGACTAAGGCCAGCAAAACGCTTTCGATCAGGAGTTGGATGACCAAGTGCCCGGGCGTCGCCCCTAACGCGATCCGCACCGCGACTTCTTTCTGCCGCGTGGACGCGCGCGCAATCAGCAGATTCGCAACATTCGCGCAGGCAATCAGCAGGACCAGCCCAACGATTACCATTAGCACAATCAGCGCGGTTGAAAACTTGTCTCGCGTTATCGATCGTCCAGTGGACGCCGGCAAAAGATCAAGCCACATGCGAAGAAAGTGTTGTTTGGTGATCTCGGAGGCTTTGGCGAAAGCCTGCTCTTGAACTTCCATTTCGAGCATCTGATGAAATAGCGGCTGGAGCGCGGCTTTCGCCTGCTTCTCTGAGACGCTGGGTTTTAGACGCCCGTATGCCGCCACCCAACGGCCACGCCGGTCCTCAAGAGTATACGAAGCTACTTTGTAACTGATAGGGTCCACCTGCCGCTTCATCATGATAGGAATTCGAATTTGCGGTGAATAGAGCGGATCCATTCCATTGAAACCGGCCTGGCTCACGCCTACTACCGTCATGGGAAACCCGTTCACCAGGAGTTTGGCGCCAAGGATGCCAGGGTCTCCGCCGAAGCGTTCGATCCAATATTGATGGCTAAGAACCGCGATGGGATGGCCATCGGGGTTCCGGTCATCGTCGGGAGTGAACACGCGGCCAAGTGCGGCTCCCACGCCGAGTACGGGGAAATAAGTGCCCGATACGAGCTCCCCCTGAACGCGGTCCGTTTTTCCTCCTGCGCTGACATTCAGGGTGGTGCCCCAACTGCAAAACATGCCGCTGAAGATCGGGTTGTGATCGCGAAAATCCGCATACATGGGATAGGACAATTTATACTGCCCGTTATTCGATCCGTAGTGATCTCCGCGTCCCCAAAGCTGGACCAATTGTTCGGGATCCTTCACAGGCAAGAGCCGCAGCAGGACTTGATCGATCAAAGTGAAGATGGCGGTATTCGCGCCAATTCCCAGGGCCAGAGATAGGACGGCGATGATGGTGAAGGTCGGGGACTTCGCGAGCGAGCGGAGGGCGAAGCGGAAGTCATGAGCGAATCGCCCCATGTCCAAGATACGGCGGAACACGCGGAAGGTTACGAAGAATCAAATCTTCGGGGCTGTTGAACCGAGCCCCCCTCCGTGTTAGCGTGGTAACGCTTGTATTCTGTCTCTGGTTTGAACTGTGGTTCTGATGGAGGACCGATGAAAATACGTGCTCTCTTGCTGGTACTCGCAATAGTCTTCACTGGGGTCTATTTTCAATCGGTTCCCGGCCGCGCGGATACATCGCCTTCCATCGCCGTTTCCGGTGTGGTCAGTTCGGCAGAGGAAGGGCCGATGGAAGGGGTCCTGGTGGGCGCCAAAAAGGCGGGTTCCACGATCACCATCACGGTGGTCAGCGATGAGCATGGCCGGTATCGGTTCCCCGCGTCGAAGCTGACGCCAGGGCAGTATGCGTTGCGCATCCGGGCCGTGGGATACGATCTGGCTAGCCCAAGCACGCTGGAAGTCGCCGCCGGCCAGACCACAGCTGATCTGAAGCTTCGCAAGGCCGCCGATCCTGCTTCGCAGCTCTCGAATGCGGAATGGTTCGCGAGCCTCCCGGGCACGGAGCAGCAGAAGGCCTCGATCAAGAACTGCACGCACTGCCATACACTCGAACGCATCATGCGTACTCGCGCGGACGTGGATGGCCTGACGAAAATCGTCGAGCGCATGTCCACATATCCGCAGCTTTCATTCCCCTTGATGCCGCAGAAACTGGTGGCGGCGCGGGTGGGCGGCGGCGAGGATCCGTTGGAGCAGAAGCTGGATGGCTGGCGGAGGCAGGCGCAGTACTTGAGCACCGTCAATCTGAGTTCCACGGATCAGTGGAAGTATTCGTTCAAGATGCATCCGCGTCCCAAGGGTAGAGCCACGCAGGTCATTTACACGGAATACGATCTGCCGCAGCGCACCCGGCAGCCCCACGACGTGGTGGTCGATTCCGAGGGCAACGCCTGGTACGCAAGCTTCGGCGAGCAGATCCTGGGCAAGATCGATACGCGCACCGGCAAGGCAACCGAATACCAGATTCCGCGCCTGAAGGCGAACCTCCCCACCGGCGAGCTGGCGCTGCGCTTCGATAAAGATCAGAACCTGTGGATGGGCATGCAGTTCCAGGGCGGGATTGCGAAATTCGATAAGAAGACTGAGAAATTCCAGACCTGGAGCCTTCCGCCGGAAATCAACGGTGATTATGTTCAGGTGAACCAGGTGAGTCCGGAGCACGCGCAAGTGGATGGCAAGGTGTGGTTGCAGGATGCCGGCACATACACGGTGTTACGGCTGGATCTAAAGACTGGCAAGTTCGAAGTATTCACTCCGTACGAGATTCCACGGCCGAACATTTACGACGTGATCTCCGATGCGCAGAACAACGCCTATTTCACCGTGATGGGGAAAGAGCACATCGGGCGGATCGATGCCAAGACGGGAAAGATCACTTTGATGGAGACGCCGACAGCAGGCTCCGGGCCGCGTCGCGGCATGATCGACAGTGAGGGTCGCCTGTGGTTCGGTGAGAACCGTGCGGATCGCATCGGGATGCTGGATACCAAAACGCAGCAATTCAAAGAGTGGAAGGCTCCGACACCTGGTACGTGGCCCTACGATGTGACCGCGGACAAGAACGGGGAGGCCTGGGGCGGCGGGGAGTTCACGGACACGGTCCTGCGCCTGAACCCCAAGACCGGCGAATTCGTGGAGTATTTGCTACCAAGGTTCACGAATATCCGCAGAGTGTTCGTCGACAACTCCACCACGCCGGTTACGTTCTGGGTGGGCAACAATCACGGTGCGTCCATCGTGAAGGTCCAGCCGCTGAACTGAAACGCTACTGGATCGCCAAGCGTTTTTGAATTTGCTCCAGCGGCACGCCCTTGGTCTCGGGGACCATTACCGTTACCCAGATGAGTTGTAGCACCATCATTGCGGCAAAGAACAGGAACACGTAGCCTGGCGGGAATGCCGAGACCATTTTGGGGAAGAACGTGGTCAGCAGGGCCGCGAAAATCCAGTGCGTGGAACTGCCAAGTGTCTGGCCCTCGGCACGATGCCGGTTCGGAAAAATTTCAGAGATGAATACCCAGATCACTGCTCCCTGCCCGACGGCATGCGCAGCGATGAACGCGAAGATGCACACCGGCACAATGCTGTAGTGGCCCGTAAAGAACGCCCAGGCCGTCAGCCCCAGCGATCCGATGTAGCCGAACGATCCGATGAATAACAGGGTACGGCGGCCCAGCCGGTCAATCAGCCAGAGTCCGACGAAGGTGAAGATGAGGTTGGTCACACCGATCCCGACCGATTGCAGGAGGGCGGCCTTCGCCGCGAGCCCAGTCAACTCAAAAATGCGCGGCGCGAAGTAGAGAATCGCGTTAATGCCTGAAAGCTGGTTAAAGAACGCGATGAGGAAGGCCAGAACGATGGGAGTACGAAGCTGGCGGGTCCAGAATCTGCCCTTGGAAATATTCTGAGAGGACGCGGCCTGGATCGCCTCGGCGTAGCTAGCGATCTGAGCTTCGGAGGCCTTGGGCTCGATGAGTCGGAGCACGCTCATGCCGGCCTCGCGATCATTCCTCTTGCCGAGAAGCCAGCGAGGGCTTTCGGGCAGACCGAGGCATAGCACGGCATAGGCGAGCGAAGGAAATGCGGCCACACCCAGCATCCAGCGCCAGGCATTTTCGCCGAGTCCGGCGAGCAGCGCGTTGGACAAGAAGGCCATCAGAATTCCGAACACGATGTTGAATTGAAACATTCCGGCGAGCCGGCCGCGGTACTGGGGCGGCGCGATCTCAGAGATGTAGAGCGGCGCAGCCACCGTCGAGATACCGATCCCCAAACCGCCCATGACGCGTGCGGCGATGAAGACGATTGGGCCGTTGGCAATCGCTGAGCCGACCGCCCCCACGATATAGAGGATGCCGATAAACAGCAAGGTGGGCTTGCGTCCGTACCGATCGGTGGGCCAGCCGCCGACGAGCGAACCCAGCACCGTGCCGTAAAGGGCTGAAGCCATTACAATCCCGTGTATTCCGGCTCCCAAGCCCCACTGCGCCTGAATGCTTTGTTCCGCGCCGGATATGACTACCGTATCGAATCCGAAGAGAAATCCCGCCAGGGCGGATGTGATGGACCAGAGAAGGATGCGGCCGTTCATTGGATCAGCTAAGTGTACCCGATGCGGACCGCGCACATAGTAGGATGGTTCAGTTGCGGAGACAAACATGAGACGAAACGTAAACCTGTGCTTGCTTCTGTGCGCCACTTGGGTTGCGGCCCAGCCGGTGGTGCTAAAGACTTCGACGATCCTGGATGGCAAGGGCAATGTCTTAAAGAACCGCAACGTCGTCATCGAAGGCGGAAAGATCCTGCGGATCTCCGGCGGCGCCGAAAAGGCCAACTACGATCTCTCGGGTTTGACCGTCATGCCAGGGTGGATCGACACCCACGTCCATATCGGCTTCCACTTTGATGCGAACAACCGCGCGGAAGAAGGGGGCGCCGGCAGCAAGGAAGCCCCGACACTTAGCGCATTGTATGACGCAGCGAACGCCTATGCGACCCTGATGGGCGGATTCACGACCGTTCAAAGCGTCGGCGCGGAAGCCGACGGTCCCGTTCGCGATCTGATTAATTCAGGGCAATTGCCCGGCCCGAGAATCATTACGTCGCTGCGGGCGATCTACGCCAACACCGGCAATCCCGAGCAGATCCGCGCGTTCGTCAGGAAAGCAAAAGCCGATGGTGCCGACGTGGTCAAGCTCTTTGCGACGGCATCGATCCGCGATGGCGGAGCCCAGACCATGTCCGACGACCAGATTCGCGCGGCCTGCAGCGAAGCCACCGCCCAAGGCTTGCGATCGGTGGTTCATGCGCATGCTTCCAGCGGAGCCAAGGCTGCGGTTTTGGCCGGCTGCAGCTCGATTGAACACGGGGTATTGCTGGATGATGAAGCCTTGAAATTAATTGCCAGTCACGGCGTGTACTTCGATCCGAACTTCTTAGTGTTTCATAACTACCTGGAGAACAAACCAAAGTTCCTGGGCATAGGTAACTACACGGAAGAAGGCTTCGCGTACATGCAGAAGGCGATCCCCCAGATGTCGGATGTCCTGAAACGGGCCATGGCGCTGCACATGAAAATCGTGCTGGGGACCGATGCTGTGGCTGGTTCTCACGGCCGCAATGCGGAGGAATTTATCTATCGAGTCAAGGACGGGGGCCAGCCGCCGATGGACGCGATTATCAGCGGCACCTCGGTGGCGGCTGAATCACTGCGGCTGGGCGATAAAATCGGCTCCATCGCGCCGAATATGTCGGCGGATATTGTGGCTGTCGACGGAGATCCGCTCATGGACATCACGGCGGTCCGGCGCGTGGTTTTTGTCATGCGAAACGGCAAGGTCTACAAGAACGTCTCGAAGTAGCCTCATGGACCTGGATCTCAAGGACAGAGTTGTACTGATCACGGGGGGAGCGTCGGGAATCGGCGCTGCTATTGTGCGCGCCGTCGTGAACGAAGGGGCGGCCGCGGTCATCGCCGATCGCTCCGCGGAACATGAAGTTGCCCGAGCCAAGGTCTACGTGGTCGCGGGCGATTTGACGTCGGCGGAGAATTGCAGGCAGACCGTGGATCAGACGCTGGAACACTTCGGGAGGCTGGACGCATTAGTCAACAACGCGGGTGTGAATGACCGCGTGGGTCTGGAGCGCGGGAATCCGGCGGAATACGTCGCGTCACTGCAACGGAACTTGCTGCACTATTACAACATGGCCCACTACGCGCTGCCCGCGCTGAAGGACTCTCGCGGATCGGTGGTGAATATTGCATCGAAGACCGCGATCACGGGGCAGGGAGACACGTCCGGTTATGCCTCGGCGAAGGGCGCGATCCTCGCTCTGACGCGCGAGTGGGCTGTAGAACTGGCGCCTTATGGCATCCGCAGCAACGCGGTGGTTCCCGCGGAAGTGATGACGCCACTCTATCGCAGCTGGCTCGAAACGTTCCCCGATCCCGAGGAAAAGCTGGCCGGCATCGTTGCGCGAATTCCCTTAGGCAAGCGGATGACGACGCCGGATGAGATCGCGTCCATGGTAACGTTCCTGATTTCCGGGAAGGCCAGCCACATCACCGGCCAGCATCTATACGTCGATGGCGGCTACGTGCATCTGGACCGTGCGATCTCATGACAACCGCGAACACGGCCGGTACATCCCCCGCCACGGGCGCCCCCCCCGTTCCGCTGACCGAGCGAAAGTACATCCTGCCACTGGTGCTGATCACCAGCCTGTTCTTCCTCTGGGCGCTGGGAGTCAATCTTAACGACGTCTTGATCCCGCATCTGAAGAAGGCGTTCCGGCTGACGGATCTGCAATCTTCCCTGATCCAAACCGCATTCTTTGGAGGATACTTTCTGGCGGCGCTTCCGGCGGGCCGCCTGATGGAGCGGATCGGCTATAAGAAAGGAATTCTGACCGGTCTTGCCCTATGCGCGACGGGCGCGTTGTTGTTCATCCCGGCGGCTACTATTCTGGTCTACTGGTTTTTTCTGCTCGCGCTATTCGTGATGGCTTGCGGGCAAAGCTTTCTCGAAGTCGCGGCGAATCCTTACGTCACGGTGCTGGGACCGGCGGAATCGGCCGAACGGCGACTGAATCTGGCGCAGTCCTTCAACTCGGTGGGCGCCGTGGTCACGCCGGTCATAGGAGCTGCGTTCATTCTCACGAATACCGAGTCGCAGTCGGCGCAAAACGCCGAGGCATACACGGTGAGAATCCCATACCTGATCATCGCTTCCATCTTTCTCGCGGTGGCCGCGATGATTTACTTTACGAAACTCCCGGAAGTGCAGGACGACTCCCCTGAACCGCAGAAATTGCGCGAAGTCTGGAAGCATCCGCATCTGGCTCGCGGCGTGCTGGCGCAGTTCTTCTATGTGGGCGCCCAAGTCGGGGTCGCAAGTTTTATCATCCGCCTGACGGAGTATCTAGTGCCGGGCACAGCGGACAAAGCCGCGGCCGCCTACTTAAAATGGCACCTGCTTGGGTTCATGATCGGGCGATTCGCTGGTTCAGCCATCATGAAGTACATTCCGGCGTCGCGGCTGCTGGCGGCATTCGCCGCGGCCTGTCTAATCTGCGTCATTGTGGCTCTGGTGACTGCCGGAAGCGTCCCGATTTATGCGGTTGTGCTGATCGGCTTTTTCCACTCGATCATGTTTCCGACTATCTTCGCGTTGAGCATCAAAGGCCTGGGCGCATATACCAAGCTGGGGTCGTCATTGCTGGTGATGTCGATCATTGGGGGCGCGGTTCTGCCCGTGACCATGGGATATGTTTCGGACGCCACCAACATCCAGCGCGCGCTGATCGTCCCGCTGGTGAGCTACGTCTATATCCTGAGTTTCGCCGCCAGGAGGCACGAGGCATGAAGCGGCGCTACTGCCTTACGCTGGATCTCAAGGACGATCCGGAATTGATCCGCGAATATCGGCGGCATCATCAGGCGGTGTGGCCGGCAGTTACCGATAGCCTGCAGCAGGCCGGAATTCTGGACCTGGAGCTATATCAATTGGATACGCGCCTGGTGATGATCCTGGAAGTTGACGAGCGATTTTCGTTTGAGGAGAAGGCCAAGCTCGATCGCGACAATCCCCAGGTGCAGGAGTGGGAGCAGCTCATGTGGAATTTCCAGAAACCATTGCCCGTCGCGAAGCCGGGCGAGAAGTGGATCCTCATGGAAAGCATTTACAAGTTCGAGGCGCGTACGTGATCGGAGTGTGCAGCTCGGCTAATGTTTGGATAGCGGTTTGTTGCAGAGACCGTCAGGCCGATTGATCGCGTCCGCTAATTTCTGAGTTTCATCCCGGCCAAACGCTCCAATAAGAAAGCCGTTCCCGACAATCGGATCGCGGATCCTTGGCGTTCTGATAAGGCGCCCGTTTACCACGAACGCCATTTCCTTCCCTACATTGTTGCCGGTAAACGTCTGAACGCGCTGTGCGCTCTCTGTAGTCATTTCCAAATTGAGTACGAATTGGCCCTCCGTCAACGACACATTCGCATGCGTGAAATCGTTGCTAGTTAATAGTGGCTTCCCGATCAAGTAAATGCGTTTTCCTTCATCGGAAACGATTTGACGGCTGGAACGACCTGGCCGTTCGGCCACAATACTCACTTCGATCGTCTGGCAGGGCGGAGCCTGTGCGCTCAATTGGCAGCAAGTAAGCGACGCCACTAGCAACGGAAGCATTTTCTTCATGCTCATATCTTACTTCCAGTTGCGTTAAAGTAGCGATATTGTGAGATCACAAACCATTCAGCAACTCGCGCAGCAGGCTATCGCCTCCCAGACTCTTAAGACCGGTTCCAGCGTTCCGCGACGGCCCTTCGGGCGAGCGGCGGAAAGTGTTTCGCTGCTGTGCCTGGGCGGCTGGCACGTAGTTGCGAGGCCGGCGCTGGAGAAGACCGACGAGCGCGAATCCATCCGCATCATGCATGCCGCGATCGACCTGGGTGTCGATTTCTTCGATAACGCCTGGGAATATCACGATGGCTACGCCGAGGAAGCGATGGGCCGCGCGCTGGCGATCGACGGGAAGCGCAAGCAGGTGTTTCTGATGACGAAGAATTGCGAGCGCGATTATGATGGGTCGCTGCGCAATCTGGAGCAGAGCCTGCGCCGCTTGCAGACCGACTACCTGGATTTATGGCAGTTTCATGAACTCTCGTACGATAACGATCCGGAGTGGTTGTTCGAGCGCGGCGCCGTGCGGGCGGCTGTGGAAGCGCAGCAGGCCGGGAAGGTGCGGTATATCGGGTTCACGGGACATAAGGATCCGCGGATTCACCTCAAGGCGCTAGGTATGCCGCACGCGTGGGACGCCTGCCAGATGCCCATCAACGTGATGGATTCGCAGTACCGCAGTTTTCTCAACCAGGTGGTGCCGGTGTGCCATGAGAAAGGTGTGGCGGCGATCGGCATGAAGAGCTTCGGCGGCGGTTGGCCGTGCGGGCGCGTCTTGGAGAATATGAACGTCGGAGCGGCGGATCTGCTGGGATTTGCGCTCAGCCAGCCGGTGGCCGGCCAGGTGGTGGGTGTGACGACGATGGAGCAGTTGCAGTTCGCGGTGGACGTGGCCCGTACGATCCCGATGCTGGAAGAGTCCCAGATCGCGCTCATGCATCGGGTCCGCGTGGAGGCAGGTGATGGGCGCTATGAGAGCTTCAAATCAACCAACGAGCACGATGGGCCGCATCATCGGCGGCAGCATGAATTTGCGCTGGCGCGCCTATAACATTCGGGGCCGGCTCCCAGTCAGCACAGACGAGGAAACGGTGGGCTTTCCAACATGCGGATTGGAATTCAACTTAGCAAGAGCGGAACGGGTGCTGGGCTCCCACTGCGCTCGCGGCATATGGGTGTTGTATATCCTTATGCTCGTGCCGGGAGTATTCGTTAGCCTGCTCGCACAGTCGTTCTGTCCTCTACTGGATGCCCGCCGTACGATGGGATTCCTCTTGGGAGCCTTTCTTTTCGTCCCGATCCTGCAGATCTTGAGCATCGTGCTCAAGCTGCCAAACGAAAGTGGGTGGTGGTTGCGCGCGGTTTATCACCCCACGGGACTTGTCCACTCGCCCATTCAGGCAGGACCATACTACCTATGGGTCACTTCGTGGCGGCCGGGCAGGACGGAGGAGGACTTTAACATTGGCTCGCGTGAATTCGATCGCGCGAGAGAATAGGGAAGACAGTTACCGCCGAGCTGCACAGCGGCTTCTTCAGGCTGCCATGGCGCGGGGACATTTTGGCGGAATGACAATACAAACAAAACGTCGCGAATGCCTTTCAGCATCCGCGACGTTTTCAGACCAGAATGTCTGATCGCTTAGACCGTCAGCAGATCGATCTCGGACGTGCTGTCCCCAAACTTCTCGATGTGTATGCCGAAACGGTCGATCAGGGCCAGCATGAGGTTCGCCAGAGGCGTTCCCTTCGGGTATTTGAGGTGCCGGTCGCCCTTGAGCTGCACCGTCTTGCCGCCCACTACCACCACCGGAACGTTGTAGTTATTGTGGACATTGCCGTCGCTCATGCCGCCTCCGTAGAGAACTGCAGTGTGATCGAGCAGTGTGCCGTCGCCGTCCTTAATTGAATCCAGCCGCTTCAGGTAGTAGGCGAGGGTATCGACGTGATATTGGTTTAGCTTGGCGTAAGCTGCGAGCTTCTCCGGATTGTTGTCGTGGTGCGACATGGAGTGATGCGCTTCCGGCAAGCCGATCTCGGGATACGAGCGATTGATGTTCTCGCGCGCCATCATGAACGAGGTGACGCGGGTGATATCCGCCTGGAATGCCAGTACTTGCAGGTCGAACATCAGTTCGGCGTATTCCCGGAACGTCGCGGGAACGCCCACCGGCTGCGACGGCACTTCGAAAGTGCTGTTGGTCGATTCGCTCTTGGCGATGCGCTGCTCGACGTCGCGCACGGCGTCAAAATATTCGCCCAGCTTGGTGCGGTCGCGGGCACCGAGCTTCTTGCGCAGATCGGAGATCTCCTGCGTGAGGCCATCCAGAATGCTGCGGTCTTCCTTGGTCCGCGTAAGGCGCTCTTCGGTAGTGGCGCCGATGCCAAACATGCGCTCAAAGACGAAACGCGGATTGGTCTCGGTAGGCAGAGGATTGGTCGGCGACTTCCAGGCCAGCGAGTTCATGTACGCGCAGGCGTAGCCATGGTCGCAGGCGCCGACGACATCGTTGCGGTCGACTGAGACTTCGAGCGACGAAAGCTTAGTGTCGAGACAGATCTTGTCGGCGATATATTGGTCGATGGTCTTACCGGCACGCACGTCGGCGCCTTCTGTCTGCTTGGGGTGCGCACAGCTCATGAACGCCGGCGCGGCGCGCGGATGCTGCCCGCCGACGTCGCCTTGGTCTGTCGCCTGGAAGTTATCCAGACCAGTGAAGACATTGACCCGGCTGCGGAAGGGTTCTAGAGGCTTCAGGGTCGGAGAGAACTCGAACCCGGCGCCTTCGGTAGCCGGCGTCCATTGGAACATGTTCGCGCCGTTGCCGAAGTAGATGGCGGTGAAACGAGGCGCCCCCTTCGATTGAGCTCGCATGGCCGGAATCATTGCGTCCAGCAGCGGCAACGCCACGGCCGCCCCCATCCCGCGAATGAACGTTCGGCGATGTAATGCAGTCTTGGTGATCACCATCTGTCAGCCTCCTGCTATTAGCAAAAATATCAAATTCTTCTATTCTGTGCTCACTTGAGCCGTTCTCATTTCAAACGGCGTACTCGTCACAATCGCCTGAATCAGCGATTCAAACCGGTAATTATCGGGCGCCGCGTCCCGCTTAATCTTGCGGACCGCGGGATAGTCGGTAGCGTCGAGGCCCCTCCCCAATGCGTAGGTCAAGAGCCGCTCCGTCACGGTGGTCACAAAATCGTCGGAGCGTTTGCGCAGCACCTGGCGCAGTTCGTTGGGGCCGTTGAACTTAGTCCCGTCCGGAAGCTCGGCAGACGCGTCGACACGCGCTCCGGACGCATAAATGTCGCGCCACTCGCCGATTCCGTCGAAGTTTTCGAGCGCGAATCCCAGTTGGTCCATCTGTGCATGACAGCCTGCGCATACCGGATTGGCTCGGTGCGCCGCCATCTGCTCGCGCATCGGCAAGACTTTGCGCGGATCCCTCTCCTCTTTAAGGAGCGGCACATTCGGTGGCGGCGGCGGAGGCGGCGCTCCGAATATGTTGTCCAGAATCCATTTTCCGCGGACGACTGGCGATGTCCGGTTGGCATACGACGTCGCCATGAGAGTCGAGCCTTTTCCAAGCAGGCCGCGTCGCGGACTATCTTCGGGCAGTTCGACTCGCCGGAATCGTTCCCCTCGCACGCCTTGGATTCCGTAGTGCTCTGCCAGGCGCTGATTCAGGAACGTGTAATTGGCGTCTAGCAGATCGATGACGCTGCGATTCTCGCGGATGATACTCTCGAAGAACAACTCCGTCTCCTGCTCGAAGGCCTGGCGGAGGTTGTCGTCGAAGTGGAATAGGATCTCCGGGCTCGGCTGGTGCGTAGCCACATTGCGGATGAATAGCCACTGGCCCGCGAAATTGTCGACCAGCGCCTGCGAGCGCGAGTCGGCCAGCATCCGGCGCACCTGCTTCTGCAGGACTTCGGGCTGGTGGAGAGTCTTCTTTTCCGCGACGCCAATCAGTTCCTCATCCGGGATGCTGCTCCACAGGAAGAACGACAGCCGCGACGCCAGCTCCAGGTCGCTGATCCGATACGGAGCATGGTCTGCCAGACCCGCGGGTTGATCCTCGAAACGGAACAGGAAGTTGGGGCTCACCAGGATGCTGCGCAGAGCCATCTCGATGCCCGACTCAAATCCGGCGCGGGCCAGGCCACTGCGGAATGAAACCAGAGGCACCTGAAGATCGGCATCCGTCACCGGACGACGGTACGCCCGCCGCGCCAGCGTTGAAATAATCTTCTTCGCGCACACCTCGTCCTTTGCTGACTGAGGAGTGCACAGCAAAATTCGCTGCCGGCTCGGCGTATCCGAGACC
>DATJEI010000208.1:0-3319 GCA_035496735.1 Bryobacteraceae bacterium
ACGCCGGCGGTTGCTAATCCTCCGGTTACGATCGCGCCCAATACCGCCACCAGCGACATGCGGCTGGGCCGGTCTAAAATTCCCCGGCGGAGCTCCACCGGTTCTTCCGAAAACACGTCCATGTCGTCGGCTGCGATGCCGGCGGCCTTCAAGGCCAAAATCGCGGCTTCGAGCTTCGGCTGCTCCCGGAAATCCGCAATCAAATACACGCTAGTCTTCCTCCACCGGGTGCGGCTTGAACTCCCACACGGCGATAATCGGAAACAGCTTGGAGAACAACAGGTATAGCACGATCATGCCCGAGAAGGTCGCGGCTGTAATCGCGAACTCAATCCAGGTGGGCACGTATATCCCGGACGCTGAGTTCATACGCGGATTACCCAGCGTGGGCGCAACAATAAGATAGCGCTCCAGCCACATGCCAATGAGCACGCAAACCGAGCTAATCATGGCGGTGGTGACGGTGCGCAGCTTTCGTATCCCCAGCAAGACAAATGGCACCACGAAATTGCAGAACACCATGGTCCAGAAGTAGGGCGCGTAGGCCCCGCGGATTTTGCTCGCGAAGACCGCCATTTCGCTCGGCTCATTGCCGTACCAGACGGTCTGATACTCGGCGAAGGTGAAATAGAACCACAACAAGCTCATCAATAGCAGAAGCTTCGACAGGTTATTGAAGTGATGTTTGGTCAGGTACAATTCCAGGCCCAGGGCGCGCCGCAGGATGCCCAACACTAACAAGAGAGCGGCGATACCGCTGAAGATGGCTCCGGCAACAAAGTAGGGACCGAAGATGGTGCTGTGCCACATGGGGGCAATCGACATTGCGAAGTCCCAAGAGACCACGGTGTGCACGGAAACGGCTACGGCCAGGATAATGCAGGCCATCAGCTTCATGGCGCGCTCCAGTGCATGCCATTCGCGATCGCTTCCGGTCCATCCCAGCGAAAGAATTCGATAAAGTTTGCGCCGCCAGGGGACGTTGTGCTCGGCCAGCTGCGCCATGTCCGGGATGAGCGGCAAGTAAAGATAAATGACGCTGCCGGTCACATAAGTAAGGATCGCAATCAGGTCCCACAGCAGCGGCGAACGGAAGTTCGGCCACAGCAGTCGCGGATTCGGGTAAGGAATCAGCCAGAAGAATAACCACGAGCGACCCAGGTGAATGATCGGGAACATACCGCCGATCATCAGACAAAATACCGTGATCGCTTCCGCCGCGCGCGTCACCGGCTTGCGCCAGCCGGCATCGGTGAGCCGCAGGATCGCCGAGATCAGGGTGCCCGCATGCGAGATGCCGATCCAGAAAACGAAATCTACGATGTAGAAGCCCCAGAAGACCGGGCGGTTCAGGCCCGTGACGCCCATTCCGTCGCGGACCTGGATGCCCCATGCCACCATGCCCAGAATCACTACTGATAAGGCGGCGCAAATCGTAATCCAATAGCGCGCGCTTGCGCTGGACAGCGGGCGAAACAGATCCTCGCGAATTTTCGCATACGGTAACAGCTCTGCGGACGCCGCCATACTTTACTTGGCCCTCTCCAGATAAAAAACTTTGGGCTTGGTGCCGAGCTCGCCCAGGAGTTGCGTCGAACGCCCGCTCCCGGCTAGCTTCGACACTCGGCTTTCCGGATCGTTCAGATCGCCAAACACCATCGCCTCCGCCGGGCAAGACTGCACGCATGCGGGCTGAATCTCGCCATCGGCCAGCGGACGGTTTTCAGCCGCGGCATCCCGCTTGCCGCGCTGGATGCGCTGCACGCAGAACGTGCATTTTTCCATGACGCCTGCCGGGCGGATGGAGACATCCGGATTGTGCTGCAACTGTAGCGGCTCGGGCCACTCCGGCGCAAACCAATTGAAGAAGCGTACGGTATACGGGCAATTATTGGCGCAATAGAACGTTCCGACGCAGCGATTGTAAACCTGAACGTTGAGCCCTTCGGTGTTGTGATAAGTGGCGTAGGTCGGGCAGACCGGCTCGCAGGGCGCGCTATCGCACTGCTGGCAGAGCACCGGCCGATATTTCACTTTCACGTCCGGGAATTCGCCTTCGTAGTAGCGATCCACTCGAATCCAGTGCGCGGTCCGGCCCTTCTCGGCCTGGTCCGGGCTGGACACCGGAAGATTATTTTCCGCATGGCAAGCGACGACGCACGCCTCGCATCCGGTGCACCGGTCCAGATCGATCGACATTCCCCAACGATGTTCCATGCGTTTACCTGTGGATGTCTCTTTCTTCACGGTCTGGCGCCGAGAACTGGATCCAGCTTTTGCGATTTCCTACGCGCGACACTTTCACCCGAGTGCCGCCCAGAACCAATGCGCCCGTCGACTTCTCATACACCGGCGCCAAAATCGATAGCGGATTTGCGCCGCGTCCCGAGGCGTAGCGTCCGTAGTGCGTGTGCCCGTCACCGATGGGCATGCTCACCACGCCCGGAATCGCTCCGGGATTCACATAGGCGGGCGCGTCTATTGAGCCGTGCGCAGACTCGACACGTACGATGTCACCATTAGCCACACGGAGCCCCGCGGCGGTCTTGGGATCGAGTTCCACCGGCAATCCCCAGATGGAACTCGAAACCGGATCCGGTAGTTCCTGCATCCACGGAAGGTTCGCTCCCGATCCATCGTGGTGCTGCAAGGAAGCATAAGGCTGGAACTCCAGCGGGAATTGCGCGGCATTGTCCGGCGCCGCGGCGGAGATTTCAAATTTCGCGTCGGCTATGCGCGGAGCAGGCGGGGCCGCGGCATCGTTCCAGAAACCGCCTTGATGCAGGACATCGTCTACCGTCATTTCGCCGGCCAACGGTTCCACAACTTCTCTCACGCTGACGCCGCCGTAGACCACTTGCATTTTTTCCGCGATCTCGGCCAGCGTTCTTTCCACCGCTCGGGTATCATACAGCGGCCGAATGAATGGGCTGCCGACTGCCATTCCCACCTTGGCCGATACCGCAGGCACCCGCGCGATTTCTGATTCCAGCGTATCGTGATCCGGCAGGATTAAGTCCGCCCACGCGCTGGAGTCGTCCAGAAAAGGTCCAAAGCTGATCACCGTTTCCGCGCGCTTCAGCGCATCCTCAACTCCGCTGGATTTCGGAAATAGGTACGCGGGATTCGCGCTGTCAATCAAAACCACCTGCGCGTGCGCCAAAGCTTCCGCGACGCGATAGTTCTCGGCCGGGGCGATGGCCTGTTTGGCGGGCGCCAGAACTCCGCCCGGCTTGCCGACATTTCCGAGCATGATGTTGATGTAGTGCGAAGCGATCACCGCATCGAGCGAGTTGCTCTGCAGGACGGAAGCTCCGCC
>DATJEI010000209.1:0-31342 GCA_035496735.1 Bryobacteraceae bacterium
CGCTGGGGCAAACATTCTGATGCAGCCGCGCACCCCCATCGCCGTCATGGAATACCTGGTTGTGCCATGCTTGGCCATGCTGGGTGCGCTTTGCGCGGCGCCATTCGTCCGCGGCGGCACGCTTGACCGCATCGCGGTCACAGTGGGCCGGCACGTGATCTCCGAACAGGAGATTGTGCAGGATATCCGCCTCTCCGCTTTTATCGATAGCAGGCAGCCCGTCTTCAGCGCGGAACAGAAGCGCAAGACCGCCGACCGTCTGATCGATCAATATCTGGTGCTGCAGGACGCCGCATTAACCCGAACGCCATTGCCGTCAGATGCGGATGTCACCGCCCTGCTGGGGCCCATCAAGGCTCGTTATACGTCGGATCAGGAATACCGAAGCGCCCTCGCCCAGGCCCGGATCACGGATGCGGAATTGGCGGAGCATCTATTAGCCGGCCTGCGGATGTTGCGCTATACCGATCTCCGCTTCCGCCCCGAAGTGGATATTTCCGAGGACGCCTTGCACGCTTATTACGATAAGCTGGCTGCCAGCGCCGGCAACTCCCCCGCGCGCCCGACCTTCGAGGCCAGCCGGGACGATATCGAAAAAGTGCTGACCGAACAGCAAACCATGCAGGCCCTCGATCGCTGGCTGAGCATGGCGCACGGCGAGACCTCGATCGTTTACCATGAGGCGGCGTTCAAATGACGCGCGCGCGCCATTTAACCCTCCAATGCCTGGCGGCGGCCGCCATATTGCTGCTGGTCTGTACCATCGCCGCGCTGCTGGTGGTACGCAGCGGGTGGTTCCGTGAGTTGGTGCGACAGAGAATTGTAACGGAAATTGAGGCGGCCACCGGCGGACGGGTCGAAGTCGGCAACTTTTCGTTCAAGTGGGAGACGCTGACGGCGAAGATTTCACCGCTGGTTCTGCACGGGACCGAACCGGGTTCGGAGGCCCCGCTTTTGCGGGTCGAATCCGTGAGCGTTGGCCTGCGTGTTATTTCCATGCTGGAGCGCAAAGTCGATCTGGCCTCGGTAACTGTGGATCGGCCCTGGCTGCGCATCGTGATTTATCCTGACGGCTCCAACAACTTGCCCACTCCGCCGGGCCGCAGCAATGGCAAGAACTGGGCCGAGAATCTGGTGGATCTGGCCGTGCGCCGCTATGCGGTAACCGGCGGCATGGCGGACATCGATATTCGCCAGATCCCACTCGCTTTCAGCGGCGAGGATCTGCGTGTGCAAATGACGCGCGATACGGCCGCCGCGCGTTATCGTGGCAACATTGCTTCCCGGCGACTGCGTGTGGCGTCGGATATTATGGCTCCGGCGGAAGCCGACTTGGCCGGCGCGTTTACGCTTGACGCCTCGCGTCTGACGCTGTCTCCGGTGCATATCGGTGTCGGCGGTTCGCGCATCGAGCTGACCGGTTCGCTCACCAATCTGCGCGCTCCGCAGGGCGCCTTCAAAACTACCGCCGCCATTGCGGTGCGGGACGCCGTGTCGCTGTTCTCGTTGCCCATCGCGGCGGCAGGTTCAGCGAACTTCGATGGCGATGTGGCGTTTTCTTTCGCCGGAGGCTTCGACTATACGCTCGCCGGGAAGATCAACGGCCGCGAGCTCGGATATTCGCGAGACCGCTTGCGAATCCAGAACGCTGCGGCGAGCGCCGCACTGCGCATGACGCCAGAACTGCTCAGCCTGCGCGGGATCAACGCCGCGGCCCTGGGCGGGACTCTCACCGGCGAAGCTGACTTGGGCCGCTGGAAGAATTTTCATTTCAAAGGAAACTTTGACGGTCTCGCCGTGCGAGACGTTTTGGCCGTGCTGACGCCGAGGCCAATCCCCTGGAACGGGGCGCTTGCCGGCAGTCTGGAAGTGGACACCGTGGTGAGACAACCTGGCTCCAAAGTCCACGCCGTCGCTGCGATCACGCCCGCCGGGAATGGTGAACCCATCCAGGGTCAGGTCGACCTTCGCTACGACCAGCAAGCCGGGACCGTCAGCTTTGGCGATTCGCGCGTCGCGACGCCGGCCACCAGCGTGATCTTGTCCGGAACGCTGGGGCAGAACCTGGACCTTCGTGCCCGCTCGACAAACCTGGATGACGTGCTTGCCGCGCTGGCGCTGTTGGGTGACGGCGCGCCCACCAGTTTGCCACTCCAGCTCGATCGCACCAAGCAGGGCGAAGCAGCGGTGGTCGGCACCGTAAGCGGAAATCTGAGCGATCCGCAATTTCGCGGGCAAGCTACTGTCACCAATGCCAGTATTGAAGGCCACGGTTTCGATCGTTTCAGCTCTGACCTCACTGCCTCACGGCAGTCGGTAGCGCTGCAGCATCTAACGCTTTCACGCGGCCAGACAGAGATCACAGGGGACGCCGCGATCATCGCCGCAAACGGGGCCGTAAACGGGGCTAGCGGCGGGGCCATCAACAACTCCATTAACGGCAATTTCATGGATGGCCCTCTGGCCGCGCAATTGAGCGTCAAGAACCTGCGGGTGGCTCCCACTGCCCGCGAATTCGGGATTGCCACCGTGGCCAGCGTCGATGCCGACGCCCTGGCGTCCGCCACCGTCCATCTTTCCGGGACGGCGCGCCGCCCGCAAGCCGATATCGTGCTCGATGCCACCCAGGCAACCGCTTTTGGCGAACGGTTCGAGCGGGTCCGCGCGGACCTGCGCTATACCCCCCAATCGCTGGTATTCACGGCAGGCCAAGCCGACCTCGGCTCGGGCAAACTGCTGTTCTCCGGCTCCTACGTGCCCCAAAACGGAGACATTCACAACGGCAATCTTCACGTGGACGTCACCGCTCAGGCCCTGACAGCGTCGCGCATCGCAGAACTGCATCGTCTCGAACCAAGCGCGGAAGCCCGTCTCGATGCCAAAGCCACGGTTGAGATGCGCATCGAGCGCGGCGCGCTGCAGTTGCGCTCCATCAGCGGCGAAGCCTCCGCGCGCGGCGTGACTCTGGACCAGCAAAAACTCGGCGATGTGAACCTGACTGCCGCGACCAGCGGGAATGAATTGACGCTTCAGGCCAAAGCGCAAACGCGCGGGACTACGCTCCAAGGCCAAGGCAAGTGGAGTCTGGAGGGCGATTATCCCGGTTCCGGCACTCTGCGTTTCTCGCGGCTCAGCGTGGCGACATTGCACGACCTGGTGATGTTGCGGGGGACCGCCGCCCAAAAAGCCGCGGCGCCCCCATTCGAAGGCTCCCTAGAGGGCGGCGCCACCGTGAATGTGGCTCTGCGGAACCCGCGGAATTTTCGCGCGGACGTGAAGATCGATACCTTGCAGCTCGACGCCAAACCGGGGCAATCGCTGCGCCTGGACGTGCAGACTCAGGACATCCGGATTCGCAATACGCAGCCTATTCTAGTGACGGTATCGGCGCAGGAAGCCCGCATCGACTCGGCTCACTTCACCGCTCGCGACACCAATCTCGAAGCGACCGGCGTCATTCCGTTCGATGGCTCCGGAGGTGCAAATCTTGCCATTAAGGGCAGCGTGAATCTGGCGGAGCTTCAACTGTTCAATGCGGATCTGCTCGCGCGGGGAACCGCCACCGTCAATGCTACTGTCCGCGGCTCCTTGCGCGATCCACAAATGAACGGCCGCATGGAGTTCAAAAACGCGTCGCTCTATATGAACGATGTGCCCAACGGAATCGACAATGCCAGCGGAGCGATCCTGTTCAATCGCAACCGGGCCACCATTGAAACTTTGACTGCGGAAACCGGCGGCGGGCGGATCTCCTTCCGGGGCTTTCTGGAATTTGGCGGCACCCTAATCTATCGCCTGCAGGCCGACGTGAACCAAGTCCGTGTGCGTTATCCCGAAGACGTCAGTTTCACCTCTGACGCGCAGCTCGCGCTGAACGGCACCTCGGAAGCGAGCACGCTTTCAGGCACGGTCACGCTCAACCGCGCAGCCATCAGCGCCGGAGCGGATCTCGCGCGGCTGCTAGCGGAAGCCTCCAAGCCCTCGCCCGCGCCGCCGAATCCCAACGAGTATCTGCGCGGGATGCGCTTTGACGTGCGGCTGGAAAGCGCCCCCCTATTTGAGCTGGAAACGTCGCTCACGCGTAACGTGCAAACCGAAGTGGATCTGCGCCTGCACGGCACGCCGCTAGTCCCGGCGCTGCTCGGGACCATTACCGTTAACCGCGGCGAAGTCCAGATTTTTGGCAATCGATATACCGTTAACCGCGGCGATATCCGCTTCCTGAATCCTATAAAAATCGAGCCGATCCTTGATCTGGACCTCGAAACCCGCACCCGCGGTATCACGGTGAACGTAACTGTTTCCGGCTCGCCGGAGCGTCTGGCCGTCAACTACAGTTCCGATCCACCGTTGCAATCGAACGAGATCATTGCACTTCTGGCAGTGGGCCGCGATCCTACATCCAACCAGGTGGGTGGGCAGCTTGCGAGCGCAAATGCATCCTTCGGCAATGCAGGCAGCCTGCTGGGAGAAGCCGTTTCCCAGCAACTCTCCAATCGCCTGCAGCGCTTCTTCGGCGCGAGCCGCGTTAAGATCGATCCGACCCTCGACGCCGACAATAACCTGCCGGCAGCGCGCCTGACACTGGAGCAGCAGATCTCGCGCGATATCACGTTGACCTATATCACTAACCTGAACCGCACCCAGGAGCAGACCGTGCGCATCCAGTGGGACTTCAACCGGCAGTGGTCCGCGGTCGCCGTGCGCGATACCAATGGACTGTTCGGGATTGACTTCCTCTACAGGAAGAGACTTAAGTAAAAGATCCAGGGTGGGACTTCGAGCAAACGGAAGCATCGCCGCCACGCGTGGGGTTCACGCCCCGTCAATTCGGCCTGCCCCGACCTCGGCGATCAACTCCAGAATTCGCGCTCCAAAGCGCTCCGCCTTGCGTTCTCCGATCCCGGGTACTTCGAGCAATTCCGTCATACCCCGGGGGCGCTGACGGCACAGTGCATCGATCGTGGCATCGTGCAGAATCACGTAGGGCGGCATTCCTTGCAGTTTGGCTAACTCCCGCCGCCATCCGCGCAGCCTCTCGCGGAGGTCATCCTTGACGGCATCCGGCGCGGCCTGTGACACCGCTGCCGCGGCGGCTTTAGCGATCGGGGCGGGCGCTGCGGCGGTCTTTGCTCTCTGGACCGGCGTGTATTTCCGAGTCGTCCATTCCAGCGTGACGCCGCATACATCGCAAGCTCCGCACGTTTCCCAGCGCGGCGTCTCGCCGAAATGCAAGCAGATCTGGCGGTGGCGGCAACGCGGTTGCTCCACAAAACGGCGCAGCGTGTGGTAACGCTGCCAGGCGCGCTCGCGTTCGGCGGGGTCCTGCAACTGTTGGACGAAATGCGTGAGCAAACCAATATCCCGCTTCTGCCAGAGCAGCACGCAATCGGCCGGTTCGCCGTCCCTTCCGGCGCGGCCCGCCTCCTGGTAAAACTGCTCGATGGTTTTGGGCAGCGCCAGATGAATCACCGCGCGGGTAGCCGGTTGATTGATTCCCAAGCCGAACGCCAGCGTACCCACCAGCACCCGCTTTTCTCCGGACATCCACAATTCCTGATGCTTCTGCCGCAGCCCCGCGTCCATCTTGCCGTGATAGGGAACGATGGGCACGCCTTGGCTCCCCAGTCGTGCGGCGATCGATTCCACCGATTTGATGGTTGGCGCGTACAGGATGACGTTGCCTTCGCGATACCAATCGAGCGCCGCAGCAAGCAATGAATCCTGCTGCCGCGGCGCGCATTCGTGTACCACGTAACGCAAATTGGGCCGGTAAAAGCTGCTCACAGAGAGGACTGGGTCGCGCAACCCTAACTGCGCCAGAATATCGTGGCGCACCACGCGCGTCGCGCTGGCGGTAAAAGCCGCGATGGGCACCGCCGGGAAACGCTCCCGCAGAATTCCCAGTTGGCGATATTCCGGGCGGAACTCGTGCCCCCATTCCGAAATACAGTGGGCTTCGTCGATGGCGAAGAAGGCCAGCGGCACTTGCTTGAGCCACGCCAGCATGTTTTCCTGAACGATGCGTTCGGGCGACACGTAAAGCAACTGCAACGCGCCTGATTCCGCCTGCCGCCGCACATCGCGCGCGCCTTCGTAGTCCAGCGTGCTGTTGAGGAACGCCGCGTTCACGCCGATCTCGCGCATGCTGGCCGCTTGATCCTGCATCAAGGCGATCAGCGGGCTCACCACCACCGCGGTCCGCTGCAGAACCACCGCGGGAAGCTGGTAGCATAGCGACTTTCCGCCACCCGTGGGCATCACGACGGCGACGTCGCGTCCGCCCAGGATGGCCTCGACGATGGCCTCCTGCCGCGCGCGGAATTCCGAATAACCCCAGTGCTTCTTAAGGAGCGCCCGCAGATCGGAGGACACCGGGATCTACTTCTTTCCGAGATGCAGCGCCACCGCGCCAAAGGTCAAACGCTCGAATTCGACGCCGGAAAATCCCGCGGAGCGCATCTGCTCGGCGAGTCCTTCCGCGCCGGGAAACTTTTTGATCGACTCCGGGAGATACGTATAGGCGTCACGCGAGCCCGAAATCATTCCCCCTACCCACGGCAGCACACGCGTCGAAAAGAATCCATATGGTCCGGCGAACAGGCGATTGGTGGGCTGCGAAAATTCCAGGATCGCCAGCGTTCCGCCGGGCTTCAGCACGCGCGCGAGCTCGTCCAACCCATGACGATAGTTGGTGAGATTACGGAATCCGAAGGCAACCGTGATCAGGTCGAGCGAATCCGAGGCCAGCGGCAGCGCCAGAGCGTCCGCCTCGAACAGCGGCGAGCGCAGTTTGTGCGCTGCGATCTTGCGCTGCGCTTCGATCAGCATGGGATGGCAGAAGTCGCTGCCAAATATTGTGAGACCTCTGCGCGCCGCAGCCAGCGACAGCAAAACGTCACCCGTGCCGCAGCACAGATCCAGAACTTTCGCGTCCGGCCGCGACAGCACATCGGCCACGCGCTCGACTGTGTGAGCACGCCAGCGCCTGTCCAGATTGAAGGAGAGCAGATGGTTGAGCAGGTCATAGCGCGCCGCCACGCGACCGAACATCCCGCGCACCCAGCGCGACGCCGCTTCTTCGCCGGTGATCCCCTTGGGCGTGGTGCCTGTCGCCGGTGTCATGAGTTGAGCGCCACTTCGATGGCGTCCATGACCGCGCGATCGTCAACTCCTGTAACCACTTTCACCTCGCCGATCTTCACCGGCAGCACGAAGTGGACCTTGCCCTGCACGGTTTTCTTGTCCGCCGCCAGACGCTCGTACAAGCTCGACGCCGAGATGCCCGCCAGGGTCGGGATCGGTCCGTAGCTGCGAATTATCGAATGAATACGCACGGCTTCGGATGGCGCCAGTTGGACCACGCGCTCCGCCAGGGCCGTCGCGGCCTGCATGCCGAAAGCTACCGCCTCGCCATGCAGGAAGCGCTGGTACTGGGTAGCGGCTTCGAGCGCGTGTCCCACGGTGTGACCGAAGTTCAGGATGCGCCGCAGATCTCCTTCGCGCTCGTCCGCGGTCACCACTTCGGCCTTGATGCGCACCGCATCCGCAATGATGCGATCGACTGTCTCCGGTTCCTGGGCAAACACGCGATCGGCGCGGTCCGCCAGCACACGGAACAATTCGGCATCGCGGATCACGCCGCACTTGATGATCTCGTACAAGCCTGCGCGGTACTCGCGCTCCGGCAGCGTGCGCAGCACGTCGGGGTCGATCAGCACCACCAGTGGCTGATGAAAACTTCCCACCAGATTCTTGCCCGAAACCAGGTTCACCCCGGTCTTGCCGCCCACAGCGGCGTCCACCTGCGCCAGCAGCGTGGTGGGGATCTGGATCACCGGAATGCCGCGCATAAACACCGCCGCCAGGAACCCGGCCACATCGGTCACGATGCCGCCGCCGAAGGCCACTACTACACTCGAACGGTCTCCGCCGCCGGCCATCATCTGCTCGGCTAGAGTCTCAACTTCGGCTATCTTTTTGCGAGGTTCGCCGCCCGGAAAGAACAACACCTGGTGCGTCCGCCCCGCTAGGGTCCGTTCCAGCTTCGCCCCGTAGAGTTCCCAAACGTCGGTGGTGGTCACGACAAAAATCTTGCCCGCGCGCTCCGGCAGGAACTCGGCAACGCGCGTCAGCGAGCCTCGCTCAACGATGGCATCATAGGCGCGCTGCGGCGTTTCCACGCGAAAACCGGGCATACGTTCGTTGTACCATGGGCGTGTTGCCCCAGGCCGTCTATCCTCTATTCTTAGCTTTCTTTTTCGTTGCGGCTCCGTTGAAGGAAACCAGTCCTGCCACGGTTCTGTGGACCGCTCCCGCCATCCTGCTCGCGGCGCTGATGATCGCCTGGGCGGCGGAATCCGCACAATATTTCGTAGCGCAGGGGTTCGCGCTGGCCATGCTCGCATGGCTGCAGACGCTGCCGGAGTTCGCCGTTGAAGCTGTGCTGGCCTGGCACCAGCAGACTCACCTGCTGTTGGCAAACCTGACTGGTGCGCTACGCCTGCTCACGGGCACCGGCTGGCCCCTCATCTATTTCACCGCCGCCTGGTTCCATCGGCGCCGCACCGGGCAACCGCTCCGCCGCATTACGCTGGAAGAGCATCACTCCGTCGAGGTGATGGGCTTGCTGGCCGCGTTACTCTACATCCCCGTGATCGCGATCAAAAACTCGCTCACGGTGTACGATGGCGCCGTCCTGATCGCAATCTATGCCGCGTACCTGTGGATACTCGGAAAACTTCCCTCCGAGGACCACGAGACCATCGAGGACCTGGAGATCATTCCGCGCACTATCGTGAAGTCCCGCCGTTCACGCCGTATCTTCGCCATCGGCGCGCTGTTCGTCGCCGGAGGCGCGCTCATATACTTCAGTGCCGAACCCTTCCTGGCCAGCCTGCTGGCCCTGTCCGTGCTCGCCGGCGTGCCGGACTTCGTCTTCGTGCAATGGATTGCCCCGCTGGTAAGTGAATTCCCGGAAATGCTATCGACGCTTTACTGGGCCCGCCGTTCCGACCGTGCGCCGATGGCCCTGATGAATATGGTTTCTAGCAACATCAATCAGTGGACCCTGCTCGCTGCCATGCTGCCCATCGTCTATTCGATGAGCATGGGCGCTGTCACCCCTATCACGTTCGACGTTAAACAGGAGATGGAACTTTGGTTGACGCTGGGGCAAGCTGTCATCGCCCTGGTATTCCTGATCAATATGGAACTGGTTTGGTGGGAAGCGGCCTCCCTTGCCGTTTTGTTTGCGCTTCCCTTTTTCGACTCCGCCATGGAACCGTCCATCACGTGGATTTATTTCGGCTGGGCCGCGGTCGAATTGGTGCGCATGTTTCTGGGCCGCCGCAAGCCCCAAGCCTTTCCGCTGTTCGCAAAGATGTGGAGAGGCCACGTCCGGGGCAGCGGCGAAGGCGATCTGGCCTGACTACTCGCCCTAGCGGGGCTGCCGGGCATCGTGCGAATATCTCTAACATGCCGTCACCGGTACTCCGTCAGGGCGAGCCACGCTGGCCGGCCATGGTTGCGCTCCTCGCCGTGGCAGCGTTGTTTTACGCCATGCCGGCTGCCTTCAAGGTCGGTCCGGAGTGGTTGTTTCTGGTGCTGGTTGCGGCCCTCACCGCGCCCGGAGTCTGCGTTCGCTCCATCCGTCACCTCCCGCTCATGCGCTTCCTGGGCTATGCCGCGGTCAGCATCATGACGGTGGCGATGATTGGATCACTTTGGCTGCTGGTCTCGCGGCTGCCCCAGCACAAGGAATCGCCCGCCGAACTCTTGCGCGCCGCCACGGCCCTGTGGATTGACAACGTGCTGGTCTTCGCGTCGTGGTACTGGCGCCTGGATGCCGGCGGCCCCTATCAGCGCGATCTGCGCGAATCCCACACCGACGGCGCCTTCCTGTTTCCGCAAATGACGCTGATGCCCGAACTACGTAAGGAAATGGGCGAAGACGAGTGGAGCCCCGGCTTCGTGGATTACCTGTTTCTGGCGTTCAACACCAGCACCGCGTTTTCGCCTACGGACGTTCCCGTGCTCTCGCGCTGGGCCAAGGTGCTTATGATGATCCAGGCGATCATCTCACTTACCACGATCGCGCTTCTGGCCGCGCGCGCCGTAAACATTCTTTGAGGAGAGCCGGCTTTTTGCAGAGCCCGCTTTCAACCCGTCATTTTCTGGCCCATGCCGATCGCATTGACGGTCAGCAGGAGCGCCCGCAGCGTCTCTTCGCCGGGTTCACGGCGCCATTCCTCCAGCAGACGAACCTGATCCTGATGCAGTTGCCACAGCGCTTCTTTGCGAAGCTCAATGGCCAGCGCCAGGCGCGGACGCCTCGCGGCCGCAGGCGCTCCGAACAGATCGGCGAGCCGCTCCACGGCTAGTCCGTATTCGCGCAGAATGAGGTCCACAAATTTCGCGCGTAAATCGGCGTCCGCCACCAGCGATGCGTAGAGGCGCATGATATCCGGGCTCGCCATCATCAGACTGGCTTCGACATTGTGCAGCAGATACCGGAGCATGGGCCACCCGGATACTTGGGCGCACAGCGAACGCCAGTATTCAGGAGATGAACGCCGCAACTCATCGAGGGCGGTACCGGCTCCATACCAGCCGGGCAGATGAAAGCGCGCCTCGCTCCAGCTGAAAACCCAAGGGATAGCACGCAGATCGTTCAGTGATTCCGCTCCGGTGCGGCGTGACGGCCGCGAGCCAAGCTGCGTTTGCTCTACTGCGTCGATGGGGGTCGCAGCGCGGAAAAATGCGACGAATCCTTCGGCCTCCACCAGCGCCCGATAGGCCACGTAGCTGCGTTCGGCGACTTTCGACCAGATTCCTTCCAGCGGATGCGGCGCGAAGGCGCTCGCGCCCTCTGGCGATTGCTGTTTTTCGCGAAGTTGCCGCTGGTGCAATAGGGACGTGCGTGTAACGCCCGCCAGCAGCCGTTCCAGATGATACGTAGCTGTCAAGCGGTTGGCGTACTTTTGCGAGATTACTTCTCCCTGCTCTGTGATGCGCATTCGGCCGGTGAGCGAACCCGGCGGCAGCGCTTCCAGGAAGAAATGCAGCGGACCCGCGCCGCGTCCCACCGTTCCGCCGCGTCCGTGAAAGAACGCCAGCCGGACATGGTTGGCCTGAGCGACTTGGGACAATCTGCGCTCCGCGCCGTAGAGCGCCCATTGGCTGGCCAGGACCCCGCCATCTTTGTTGCTATCGCTGTATCCCAGCATGATAACCGCTTCCAGCGGTTCCGGTTCGCCCGGCTGAAGAAGTCCACGGCGAGTTCGTTCCAACGTTTGCCGCGTGATTGGGTGTTTCAGGAACGCGTCCATTACCGTGTCACTGCGTTCCAGATCGCGAATTGTCTCGAACAACGGCACCACGGGCAGTTCGCACGCGAGTCCTCCAGGCGTTGCCACCAGCAATCCGGCTTCGCGCGCCATCAGGTACACGCCCAGCAAATCCGCCACACTGCGCGTCATGCTGACGATGACCGGACCGATGCCGGCAGCGCCGTACCGGTCTATATGTTCGCGCAGAACGCGAAACAGAGCGGTCATGTGGAGGGCTTCGCCTTCGAGCCGCGTATGCGGACCGGTGAAGGGGCGCAGCGTGGTCAGCTCGCGATTCAGAAACTCCAATTTTTCGGCTTCGCTCCAATTCGCGTAGTCCGCGCGCGGCAAGCCCGCGGCTTCCAGCAGGCCACCGATAGCGCGGTCATGAAACGCGCTGTTCTGCCGGACATCGAGCGCCGCCAAGTGGAAGCCGAAGGACCGTACAATGGCCGCTGCCGGGCGCACGTCAATCTCGGCGACATGTCGCGCGCCGGCTTGATGGAGCGAGTGTTCGAGTAACGTGAGATCCGCGAGCAGTTCTTGCGGTGAAGCCTGGTCGGTATCGCCCAGCCGCGCCAGCATGAGGTTCACCAGTTGCCGCCATGGTTCGCCCGGATTGCGGGCCAGCGCAGGACCGGCGAGCGTGTCCCCCAACTTCGCGGCAAGTTCCGCGATGCGGTCCTGCAACAGCTGGGAAACGGGCGTGTTCGCTTCCGCCATGCTCAAGCGCGCGCCCAGCTGGAGCAGACGCTCCCGAACCACCCCTAGCGCGTTTTTCCGCAGCAGTTCCAGCGTCTGGGCAGTGACGGCGGGCGTCACGAACGGGTGCCCGTCGCGATCGCCGCCCACCCAGCTTCCGACGGCGAGTCCCGGCAGCGGCGGAGGCGCCGTGCCAAACACCGTGCGCCAGCAATGCTGGAAGCGTAGGTCGAGCAGCTCAACTGCTTCTGGAAACACGTTGTGCAGGTAGTGCATCACGCCGGTCACTTCGCTCGCGATATCAGGCCCCTCCTGCCGGATTTCACCGGTGCGCCACAGCCGTTCCAGTGCCGCTTTCATGCGGCGCTCGAAGATGGCCAGCTCTACTTCTGTGAAATGCCGGTTGTCGCGCTCGACTAACAACAGATAGATTGTGCGGTGATGCTCCAGCACCGTCGCGCGCTTGGCCTCGGTGGGATGCGCCGTCAGCACGGGCTCGGCCGAGACGCCGCGCAGCGCCTGGCGGACTTCCTCCTCGCTGAATCGGCGCTGGCGGAGATCGTTCAGGTTCCACAGCCAGAAGCCCGGCTCGCCCTCGCGCCGGCGCGGGTCATCGGCGCGCCGCCGCACCTGATTCGAAGTGTTCTCCTCCACCACGTCCAGGAGCTGAAACACGATGGACAGCGCCTGGCAGTAGCGTGAGGCATGTTGGGAGGGCGTCGCCGGCCATTGCGGCGCCGGGTTTGCGGACCCCGCCGAGCCGCCGAAACAGGCTTCGATGAAAGCCGCTAGTTCGGTATCGCCCTCTTCGAGCAGCATCGCGCAGAACAGCTTGCGGAGGTAGTCAAAGCTGGAAGTCCACTTCGCGAAACCTTCCTGGAGTGAGAGCGCGGTATCCATTCCTCAGCATACTTGAATTCGCTTTTTTGGCATTACCGCGATTCTCCGCGGGGAAAGCCAGCGTAAAATAGAAACGAGTGGACTGAAGCATGACGCGCATTGTCAGCGACCGCGCGACGAAGACCGACCAGGTGGTGCTGTTGCCGTCGTCTTTAGAGGATCCGACGAAGGCGCCACCGGGAGCCTATCGCGTTCTCATCTGGACGGCCTGCATTTCTATTTCCGCCTTCTTTGCGGCGCTGATCATCGCTTATGTCTGGCGTTCCGGCATGGCGTCTTACTGGGAACCTTTCCGGTTGCCCCGCGTGCTGTGGCTGAGCACGGCCCTGATTCTCGCAAGCAGCGTGACCCTGGAGGCGGCGCGCCGCGTGTTTCGCAAAGGCCTATGGCGACTAGCGGACCGCCTGCTGTTGGCGACCGCCGCGCTTGGTGTTGCGTTCCTCGCGGCCCAGGTAGTAGCGTGGCGGGATCTTTTTAGCCAGGGCGCTTACATGATGGAAAACCCCCACGGCGCCTTTTTCTACTTGTTCACGGGATTGCATGGCACTCACCTGCTGGGCGGCTTGATCGCGCTCTTCGTGGTGGTGTTCGGGCGCAAGAAACGCCGTGAACTAGTGGATGTCGTCAGCTACTATTGGCACTTCCTGACGGCCCTGTGGCTGATACTATTCCAGGTGTTGAGAACCGTCACCTAAATCATGCCGCCAGTGACTAACGCTCAGATCGCGCCGACGGCCCGGGTGCATCGTGACGCCAAGATCGGGCCCGGCGTGGTGATTGGCGATTATTGCGTGATCGAAGAGGACGTGGTTCTCGGCGCCGGCTGTTACCTTGAACCCTATGTCTACATCAAGCGCTGGACCACGCTGGGAAAGCGCAACCGCATTTCGGCCGGTACCGTGCTCGGCACCGACCCGCTGGATAAAGGATTTAAGGGTGACCGCAGTTATCTGAAGATCGGAAACGGCAACCAGATTCGCGAACATTACACCATTTCGCGCGGGACTGCGGCCGAATCGGAAACCATTATCGGCGACGACAACTACATTATGACCTCCGGCCACATCGCGCATAACTGCAAGATCGGCAACCAGACGGTGATCGCCAGTGGCGCGCTGATTGCCGGCTATGCGGTGGTGGAGGATCAGGCTTTCATCTCGGGCAACGTAGTCGTCCATCAGTTCTCCAAAATCGGACGCCTGGCGATGATAGGCGGGGGGACCCGGGTGAATCTGGACGTCCCGCCGTACTTTCTGTACTCGGATTTCAACGTGAAGCCCACCGGCTTGAACAGTGTGGGGCTGCGGCGCGCCGGCTTCGACTCCGGCGACATAGCGGCGCTCAAAGCGGCGTATAAAGTTCTGTACCGCTCCGGATTGAAGCTGGAAGACGCTTTGCGCAGCATCGAGCATGGCGTTTCGACCGAACACACTCGCCATCTGGTGTCGTTCATTCGCTCCAGCACGCGCGGGATCGCGCGCGAATAACACTTAGGCCCTCGCAATAAACGTTTACGCAGGCACAACCTACAGGTTTGGCAAGGTTGTGCATTCAGGGCCGCCAGTTTAGTCTCCAGCCGTGACGGCTTTTCGACGGTTGTGGCTGGCGCACACCATCAGCCTGCTGGGCGACTTCGTGGCGCTATTCGCGGTGCAAGTGGCGATCGTCTTTCGCATGCACGGCAGCGCAAGAGACATGGCAAGCGTGTTTATCGCCTCGCTCGCGCCGAGTGTGGTTCTGGGACCACTGGCCGGGATGTTCGCCGACCGCTGGAATCCGCAACGCATCATGATTGCCAGCGACCTGGCGCGGGGGCTGCTCGTCCTACTGCTGGCGTGGGCGGTAACTGTGCCGCAGATCTGTGCGATCAGTTTCGCAGTGAGCTGCTGCTCGAATTTCTTCGCGCCGGCGCGGGCCATCACTCTTCCGCTGCTGGTCCCGCCGGATCTCCTGCTAGCAGCGAACGCGCGCATGCAGCAGAGCATGCAGGTGGTACGGATTGCGAGTCCGGCGGTCGCGTCAACGTTGGTAGGGGCTTTCGGCGAACAGATATGCTACGCAGCCGATAGCGCGACTTTTCTCTGCTCGGCGTTGTTGCTGGCGACCTTGCGCCACACCAAGCCGGCGAGCCGATCATCTTCACGTGCCATGTTCCGCGAGTTGGCCGCCGGATTCGGTTTTCTATTTACGGATTCGCGGTTTTCGTTCGTGGTGTTCTCTATGACGGCCGGGACCTTCGCCGCCGGATGCTTCGGCGCGCTCGCGTCGGTTTATGTCCGAGACGTCTTGCATCGCGGGCCGCCCCTGTTAGGAATGATCGGCATGCTGATCGCCGCAGGAACAGTGACGAGTTCGGTGCTGCTAAGTTCGGCGGCATTGGTTCGGCGCGATCCGCGGAGGCTGATCGGGTGCGGCATGGCGGCCGTGGGAGCGTCGATTCTTCTAATCGCGGCGGAGCCCACGCAAAGTGCAGCGCTGATCGGATCTGTCGGCATGGGGGTGGGAGTAGCAGTCGTTGTGCTTGCGGCTGCCGTGATGCTGCAGGGGCAGACTCCGCCGGAGCTTCGGGGACGCGTTAGCGGAGCGGTGGCAGCACTCGCATCTCTTGCACAGTTGGCGGCCATGCTGCTGTCGGGCATGTGGGTCCCACACCTGGGGATTCGCGGAGTGTTTGCTTTAAGCGGGGTCCTGCTATTCGCTATCGCCGCTTACGGTCTTTTGCGAAGCCCAACCAAATGTCCTATCATCGCGCAAGGGACTCTCTATGCCACAACCCGAACAGAATCTGAAGAATCATGCGCGTTTTGACCCGATGTTTCACGGGTTTCTGTTCGTGGGCGCTCTTATATTGCTGGGCGCGACGATCTACGCCTTGGTTCGGCGACCCGACGGGTGGGGCGTGGTGCGGCTGCTTGGCGTCCTGTGGGCTATTGTGCTGATGCTCAAAACGCGCCTCTATGCTCTGAAAGTGCAGGACCGCGTGATTCGCCTGGAAGAGCGGCTGCGGCTGGCGGAGTTGCTGCCGGAATCGACGCGGGCGCGCATGGGCGAATTGAGTGAGGAGCAACTCATTGCGCTGCGGTTCGCCTCCGACGCCGAGGTTCCCGGACTGGTGCAGCAGACGCTCGACGGCAACTGGGACCAGAAAAAGGTCAAATCGGCCATAAAGAACTGGCGGCCGGACTACCTCCGGGTCTGAAAACTTTCCGGGAACATTCCCTTCCCACAATCCGTATCTTCTGGGCATGAGAGGCAGATTGTTACTGGCTGGCCTGGCCGTATTAGCCCTCACGGGGTGTGATGAGCGGCACAGGTCGTCGTATTCCGGCCCGCTTCTGCACGTTACCAAGGCCATTGAACTCGACAAAGCCGATATGGTGCGCGTCGAAATGCGCATGGGCGCCGGCGAACTGAATGTCGAAGGTGGCTCGCGCCGGCTGCTGGACGCCGACTTTTCTTTCAGCACCCCCGAGCAAGAACCGACGGTGCGCTATGAGGATGGCAGCTTCCGCGGACGCCTGACGATCGCGCAGCCGAGCCACCATTTCGGCGGTTCGGGGCGTTACGAATGGAGGCTCCGCCTGAACAACGATGTTCCGTTGGATGTAGTGACACATCTGGGCGCCGGGAACGCGGAAATGAACCTGGGTTCCCTGAACCTGCGCGGCATTGAGGTGCATATGGGGGTCGGCAATCTGGATATGGATCTGCGCGGCAATCCCAAGCGCGATTACGACGTGGAGATCCACGGAGGAGTTGGCAATGCGACGGTACGCTTGCCCACCGGCGTGGGTATCGTGGCGGACGCACACGGTGGCATTGGCAATATCGACGCCGAAGGCCTCGAGAAACACAATGGCCGCTGGGTGAGTGCGCAGCGCGAGGATGCCAAAGTCACTGTCCACCTCGACATCCGGGGAGGGATCGGCAATATCACGCTGCGGGCGAACTAGGCCGATTCCGCGTTAATCTAGTTTCCAGTGCATACTACCACTGGGCCAAACATTAGCATCGAAACACCGAAGTGTGAACCGGGTATTGGCAAGATCATTCGCACGCCGGATTCCCGGGACCTGATCGACGGCGTCCAGGTTCGTCCGTACGATCTTTGGCCGGACGACCGCGGCTATTTCCTGGAAGTCGTGCGATTGAAGCAGGGCCTGGCTGCCGATTTCGTGCCTGAGTCCACTCAGGTCTCCGCTGCGCTGAGCTATCCGGGGACCATCAAGGCCTTCCATTTCCACCGTCATCAGACCGATCTCTGGGTGCCCTCGCAGGGAATGTTCCAAGTGGCGCTGGTGGATCTGCGGCCGCATTCGCGCACCTATGGACTGAAAAATACCCTGTATACCGGCGCTCTCAAGCCTTGGCAGATTTTCATTCCGCCTGGCGTGGGTCACGGATATAAGGTGATCGGCCAGCAAGTGGGCATGCTGATCTATGTAACCAACCGGCTGTACGATCCGCAGGACGAAGGCCGCATCCCGCACAATCAGAGCTCCATCGCCTACGATTGGGAGCTGCAGCACAAATGAAATTCTTGGTCACGGGAGGCGCCGGCTTTATCGGCAGCGCATTCGTACGGATGCTGTTGGATTCGCCCGCCGCATGGTCTGGCCCGGCGGCGCAGCGTCCCACGGTGGTAGCGAATTTCGACAAACTGACCTATGCCGGCAACCTGGAGAATCTGGCTCCGGTAGCGGAGGACGCCCGTTATCGCTTTGTACACGGCGATATCTGCGACGCTGCGCTGGTGAATCAGACGATCGCGGAGACAGCGCCGGATGTCATCGTGAACTTCGCGGCGGAATCCCACGTGGACCGCAGCATTCTTTCCCCGGCGCCCGTGTTTGAGACCAACCTGCGTGGCACGTTTACTCTGCTCGAAGCAGCCCGCACCCATAAGACGCCGCGCTTCCTGCATGTCTCGACCGATGAAGTTTACGGCAGTATCCCGGAACCTCACGATGCCGACGAAAACTATCCCCTGCGGGCCAGCAGCCCGTATTCGGCGTCGAAAGCGGGATCGGATCTGCTGGCGCTCTCCTACTTCGTCACCTATGGCATGCCCGTGACGGTAACCCGCGCATCCAATAATTACGGGCCGTATCAGTTTCCCGAGAAGCTGATTCCGCTCATGATCTCGAATGCGATCGAAGACAAGGCGCTGCCGATTTACGGCGACGGCATGCAGGTGCGGGATTGGCTGTATGTCGACGACCATTGCCGCGCGATCTTATCGGTGATAGAACGCGGGCGCGCCGGCGAGATCTACAACATCGGAGGCAGCCGCGCATTGCCCAACCTGGAAGTAGTCGAACGAATTCTGGATGCCGTCGGCAAGCCGCGCTCACTGATGCAGACGGTTAAAGACCGCCCCGGCCATGACCGCCGCTACGCGCTTTCGACCGAGAAACTCATGCGCGAGACCGGTTGGCAGGCTCAGATGCCGTTCGAAGCCGGCCTGCGGGCCACCATCGACTGGTACCGCGGCAACGCGGCTTGGATCGCGCGTGTGAAATCCGGCGAGTATCAAAATTACTACCAGCGGAATTACGCGAACCGCGCCATGTAATATGTTCACCGCGCCACTCCGCGAGGACTTCGAACTCCGCTTGCTGGAGGAACATCACGCCACTGAATTGTTCGCGGCGGTGGAGCGCAACCGCGAGCACTTGCGGCAATGGCTGCCGTGGGTGGATGCGACCAAGACAGAAGACGATGGCATCGCTTTCATTCGTTCCACGCTCGAAATGTTCGCCGCGCATGACGGCTTTACCGCCGGTATCTGGCATCGCGAGCGGGTGGCCGGGGTGATCGGCACGCACCGCATCGACTGGCGCAATCGCCGCGTCGAGCTGGGCTACTGGCTGGCCCGTGAGTTTGAGGGCCGCGGTATCATCACCGACGCCTGTCGCGTGGCCATCAATCATCTGTTCCGCGAGCTGGATTTGAACCGGGTCGAGATCCGCTGCGCCGCCGGCAACGCAAAGAGCAGCGCTATTCCACGGCGGCTAGGATTCAAACTCGAAGGCACACACCGCGACGCAGAGCTGGTGAACGGCCGATATCACGATCTGCTGGTGTATGGAATGCTGAAGTCCGAGTGGACGTAGCTAGCGCGTGGGAGCCGAGCTCGGCCCAAACGGATTGGGCATGGAGAACGGATTGGACGGCGCAGTCCCTCCCGCCGGCTGTCCAGAGTTGGGACCGAAAGGGTTCGGAATTGGCTGCGGGTTTTGACCCAGCGCCCCCGGCTGGCCGGGCTGATTCAAACCGGGCTGATTCAAACCGGGCTGACTCAAACCGGGCTGACTCAAACCAGGCTGATTGGCCCCGGGCTGATTCGTAGTTGGTTCATACACGAACTCCCACTCCTGGTACTTGGTTCGTTCGCGATAGGCTTTAATGCTGGGGCCTTTGAACGTGCTGGCAACACCCGCTATGCCGGGCGAGCCGGTGGCCCCCGCGGCCGGCGCCTGATTCGGGCGGAAAAGCGCGTTATCGATAGCGTTCAGTGCTGCATTGCCGGAATTATTGCCGGGCAAGGCGGGATTCGGCTGTGGTCCTGCTGCTGCGTTCGGAGGCGAAGGCGCCACTTGCGGGTTGAATCCGCCGAGCGCCAGATTGGCTTGGACCGCACTCGCCTGCCCAGCGTTAATTGGCGACTGCGGCGGCTGCTGCCCTGGCGAGGACTGATTTCCGAATGGCGGGAACTGGACGTTAGGATTGCCGGGCGACTGGGCCGCGTTCTGGGTGGGCGCCGCAGCAAGGCCGTTCGGGTCGATCGGGTTCGGATTGAAGAGAGTCGACGGCTGAGGGTTGCCACCGCCTTGGCCATTGCCTTGCCCTAGTCCACCCTGCGCTAGGCCACCTTGCCCTAAACTACCTTGCCCTAGACCACTTTGCCCCAGACCACCTTGCCCTAAACCACCTTGCCCTAAACCACCTTGCCCTAAACCAGCTTGCCCTAAACTACCTTGCCCTAAACTACCTTGCCCCAGACCACCTTGCCCTAGACTGCCCTGGATCTGAGGTTGAGCTGCTCCGAACTGAGCAGCCATGGTCTGACTTGCTCCGCCGGACGGCGCCGCGCCAAACGGTGGGTTGCCGCGCGCCGTTGGTCCGCCCGGTCCCGCCTGCAGTGTTTGTCCCGGCTGCGCGGTTGGCGTTGCGATGGTGATCGGAGGCCAGGTACGTGGGTCGGACGGATCGTAGGCCGCGGAATTCGCACCAAGGGGGTTCGCTCCCCCCACCGCGGGAGCCCCGGGAGTGGTCCCCGGTGGCTGAGGGAAGCCGGGGCCGGCGGGAGATCGGCGATCACTCGGCCGCTGTTGCGCCATGGGATTCAAGGCCGGAACGGTGGCAGCCGCATTGGGGTCGCTCGCATTGTTGGCTGCGGCGCTGGCCGGCGCCTGCGCGGTATTCATGGTGTTGGCGCCGAGCGGGCCTCCGCCGGGCGTTTGTCCCTGGCCGGGCAAACCGCCGCGGGCATTTTGCTCAGGAGGTTTCTTTACCAGCGAATCGGTCAAGAAGCTGCCGTTGGTATGGATCAGGCGCCACTCATCCTTCCCGGTCATGGGATCGATATAGCGGCGGCGCAGATAACGTTTGTTGTTGGTGCTCTCCAGATCTTTCAGCTCCGCCGGGTAGCGCTTATTCTCGGCGTAGAAAACCTGAATGGCGCGCTTGTACTGATTGCCCCGGTCCATTAATAGCTGCTCTTTATCGCGAGCACTCTCGAAGGCGGCGCGCGGCAATTCCTGATACATGGTGAAGGCCACGGCGGCGGCAATCAGGAAGATGACCAGCAGTGCGAAGCCACGTTGTTCGCGGGCGCCGGTGCGGCAAATCGTGCGACTCGTCATCTTGCGATTCACCCCGGCAACTCCTCGACCAACGGCAACGTTTGCTGATTCTTGCTCGTGGTGTCTTCCACTACAGCCGAGTTTACGCCAATGCGAATGATCTTAAAGCGGTTGCGGATGACGTCGTTCTCGCCGGCCACGACAATGTCTTCGCCGTCCAGAAAAAACGCGCGTTTCGCGACGCCAGGAGCGACGGCGCGAGATTCGCTGACGTACCCGTAGTATTTGAGCGGAATCGGCGGGACTACCGGCTTCGGCGGAGTGGCAGGAACTCCCGACGTTTCCGGCGTCTCGGACGAAGGCAGCGGCGTGATGGGCTTCACAGGCGCCACCGTGGGGGTTGGAGTCTTCGGTTTAGATGCGGCGCCGAATTCAAACAGGCTGCGCTCTCCGCCTTCGAGCGGCAGGTTTTGCAGTTGCGCCAGAAGATTGAGTTTCAGCGCCGGATCGATGCGGCTGACGTCGACTCCGTCCGGCAGCTTGAGCGTCGGTCTAAAATCCTGGATGGCAGCTTCGCCGCGGCGCGAGGGTGCGCCGCCCTGGCGGGGCATGGGAGTGAGCGTTGCCGCCGAGCGCGCCCTTGCTCCCAGCGACTCCAGCGGCACGGGATTGCGCGCCGCCGAAGGGGTGATGGAGGCCGCTTGCTGGGGCACGTCGGGTGTCCGGTTAATGAAGTACACCACGATCAGCACCGCCGCCAAGCCGCCCAAGACCGCCAGTTTCTTGGGTTCGGCGCCGAGCTGTGTTGGAATCAAATTCATTGCGCCGATCCGTCGTCCCGCACAAAGGTATCGATCTTCATGCTTATATTCAACGTACCGCCGCTCTGCTCCGGCGCGGCGTTCAGTGCTTCGATAATCAGCAGGCGCGGCGAGCGGTCAATCTCATGCACGAAGCGCATCAGGTTGGCGTAGGTGCCTTCATAATTGGCCGAGATGCTCATCATGCTCAGCGAGTCGGAGCCTTCGATAGGCTCCGTCGCGTAGGCGTGCTCCTTGGGCTTGATCTTGGCGCGATCGGCGGCGTCGACCAACTCCGAGAGCAGCGTCGAATACGCTGTGCGGCGCCCCAGGAAATATTGGTTCAGAAACTTGTCGCCTTCGGTGCGGCCCTGTTCTACGGCGGCCACATGCTGGCGGGTGCTGGCCAGCAGCGCACGTTTGGCAGCCGCCTGTGCTTCCAGCGCAGCGAGCTGCCGCTGCAACTCGTCGGCAGAACCGCCCGGTGGATACATCACGATCCAAGCCGCGCCGATCGCCGCGAGCAGCAGCGCACCCAGCGCGACGCGCCACCAAACGGCAACCCCCGCCGCGCCGTTAAAGCTTCTGGGCATAGTTCACACTCACGCGATAGCGGTACAGCGGCTCATTGTCGGTCGGGGGAGCCGAATTGTGTACTGTCGCCGGGCCGAAACGCGGCGACGCCTGCAATTGCTTCAGAAAAGTGATTACGGGCTCGGGACTTTGCGATCCCACCACCATGTCCAAGAGAACCTGATTGCGGGAATCTATCTGCGGAAGGCGCACCTGGATGAGGCGCACGTTGGGAGGCATCACGGCTTCCAGATCGGCGAAAATTCTGGTCCAACTCACCGACTTTCGCTCGACCAAAGTATTCAGCAAAAGGCTGCGTTCCAAAATACTGGCATTGACCGGTTGGCGGAGTGTAGCATCCAGGCGAGCCTGCTCGCTGGAGATGGCGGATAGCTCCTGATTCAGGCGGTCCACCTGCGCGCGCGTGTCGCCCGAACGCGTGCGGTCTGCCGCGATCATATACAACAAGCCGCACAGCACTGCGGTCAGCACCGCCGCGACGGCACCCGTGGCGAGTAGCACGGGCCGGTCCCGGCGGAACGGATCGCTCGCCAGATTGATCGGAATTCTCACGTCAGTTACGCGCCCCTTCCAAATATCCCAGCAGGCCGGCATTGAAGGCTCCCGGCGCGCCGAAGCTGCTGCGCAACGCATCTCTTTCGCAGCGGATTCCGGAAAGCGCGCCTGGCTGGAATCCGCACAGCGTGAGTTTCTCCGCCGGCGCGGCCAGTTCGTCTTCAACGTAAGAAAGAGTCGGCTGCAGCACCGCCAGGATCTGTTCTTCAGTCACCGCTTCGAGCGCGACACAACGGAACAGCTTCAGTATTTCGCCGCGCAGGACCATCACACTCAGAGTTTTGGCGCTTAGCTTGGCAATCACGTTGACGGCGTCGGGGCGGGGCGCCGGAGGACACAGATGCAAAGCAGCCAGCGCCGAGGTGGTCACCTCGCCCGCGTGAAAATTCATGGCGCGGAACAGCGCCTCATAGCGCGCGATGATTTCGAGCGCGACGATCACCGCCACCACTTCGATGGACGCGCCTTTCTCGGCAGGCTGGGCGAAGTAGCTGACGGCGGCGGAGTCGATGTCGAAGGGCAGCGTCTTCTTTAAACGGAAACGGATGAGGGAAAGCTGCTCTTCAGAGGATGATGGAAAGGAATCGAAATCCAGCACGCTGACACGAGCGGCATAATCCGGAAGAATCAGCGCCGCGCGGCGCCGTTTGCGGGAGTTGTCCAGCGGCGCAATGTATTTGAGCACGGCCGTGGCGGCGTCAGCTTTTTGAATATTGTCTTCAACGGGAGAAACCACCAGCGTGCCCGGCTCAAAAGGCGCGAAGCCGGGCACGCCGGGGCGCCCGTTGCCCGGCTGCGCGAAGGCGATGCCGGCCTCCGAGAGCTCGAAGACATGGCTGGGAGGCGGATCTTTCACCAGTCGCGCAATTTGGTTGAGGAGTGACATCAGACTCGTTGGTTCAAACCTCGATGAAGGTGACCTTATTGATTTCCTTGAGTGTGGTTACACCAGCTCGCGCTTTTTCGAGCGCCGATTCGCGGAGGAATGTCATGCCCTCCTCACGCGCCGCGCGGCGAATTTCGGAGGCCGGCCGCCGGTTGAGAATCATCTCGCGAATGCGCTCGGATAGATCCAGCAATTCGTGAATGGCGCTGCGGCCGCGGAATCCGGTGCCGCCGCATTCAAAGCACCCAGCGCCCTCGTAGAAGATGACCTCGCCCCAATCCGCCAAAGCCAGGCCGCTCTCGGTCAGGTATTCATCGGAATACTTCACAGGTGCCTTGCAATGCGGGCAGATCACGCGTACCAGGCGCTGCGCCAGAATGCAGTTGAGAGCGGAAACGAAGTTATACGCCTCCACGCCCATATTGAGGAAGCGGCCCAGCACATCCAGAACATTATTGGCGTGGACCGTGGTGAACACTAGGTGACCCGTAAGCGCGGCATTGATGGCGATCTGGGCGGTTTCCTGGTCGCGAATCTCGCCCACCATGACTTTATCGGGATCGTGGCGCAGAATGGAGCGCAGGCCGCGCGCGAAGGTGAGTCCCTTCTTTTCGTTTACCGGAATCTGCGTGATGCCCTTGATCTGATATTCGACAGGATCTTCGATGGTGATGATCTTGTCTTCGTCGTTCTTGATCTCGCTCAGCGCGGCGTAAAGCGTGGTGGTTTTGCCGGAACCGGTGGGGCCCGTGACCAGCACCATTCCGTAAGGCTCCTTGATATAGCGCCGGAACTTGAGCAGATCGTTATCGGCGAAGCCAACCACGTCGAGCGAGAGCTTAGCGAACTTCTCGCTCATGGACTCTTTGTCGAGCACGCGCAGCACCGCGTCCTCGCCATAGATGGTGGGCATGATGGAGACGCGGAAATCGATCAAGCGGTTCTTGTAGCGCACGCGAAAGCGGCCGTCCTGGGGAACCCGTCGCTCGGCGATGTCGAGTTCCGACATGACCTTGATGCGCGAAATGATGGTCGAGTGCCAGTCCTTCGCAATCGGCGGCATGGCGTAATGCAGCACGCCGTCGATGCGGTACTTGATGGCCACCTCCTGGTCGCGGGTTTCGATGTGGATGTCGCTGGCGCGCCGCTCGAGCGCGTTGAAGATGGTGGTATCCACCAGCTTGATCACCGGCGCGATGTCGGAATCGCCCGCAGCCAGGCGGTCGATCGACAGCGTCTCATCGGGATTGTCTTCATCGCCGACCACATCCAGAGCAAAGCCTTCCGTCACCTCTTCGAGCACGCGCTGCGACTGTTCAGTCTTCTTGAGCAGGTCGGAAATCTGCGACAGCGTGGCCACGCGCACCCGCAGTTTCTTGCCGAGCAGCACCGCCAGCTCGTCGATCAGGTTTAGATTTCGCGGATCGGCGATGGCGATTTCAAGTGTTCCGTTCTCATCACCCGAAACGCCGTTATAAGCCTGAATCGGCACGAAATTGTAGCGGAACATCAGGTCGACCGGGATGGAGTGGAACAAGTCGTGGTCGATGCGGGTTTCCTTGAGATCGACAAACTCGTGATAGTAGCGTCCGGCCAGCGCGCGGGCCTTGGCGATTTCCTGCACCGGGTCTTGCGGAAGAATTTGGTTGGTGGCCGCCATAATTCGATTTCAGGAGCGGATCGAGTCCGCTAAGGAAAAGATCGGCAGATAGAGCGAAATCAGCACAAAGGCCACGAAAATTCCCATGATGATCATAATGATCGGCTCGATCAGGCTGAGCGCCGCGGTGACCCGGGTCGCGACGTCGTCTTCGTAAAACTCCGCCACGCTGCCGAGCATCGCGGGCAACGCGCCGGTCGACTCACCCACCTCAATCATATCCAGCGACAGGCTGGGGAACACGCCGGTCATGCGCAAGGCTCCCGAGAGCGACTGCCCTTCGCGCACCAGTTTGGTGGCCTGTTGCAGCACCTTTTTCAGCACTTGCGTGCCCAGCGAATCGGCCGAGGTGTCGAGCGCCTGCATGAGCGGGATGCCGCCGATGAGCAGCGTGCTCAATACTCGCGAGAATTGCGCCACCTGATATTTCAGCCATACCTCGCCCAGCACCGGAACCTTCAGCAGTGCGCGGTCAAACGCTTCTTTGCCCCGGGGTGTTTTTCCCCAGGCCCGCAGCGCGATTGCAGCCGCGACCAGGATTCCAAACCCGAAAAGCACGTAGCCGCGCGCGGTGGTGCCGATGGCGATCAGGATCAGGGTAGGCGTGGGCAGCTGCGCCTGCATGCTGTTATACAGCTCGGCAAAGTTCGGCACTACATAGGTGATCAGGAACACGATCAGGCATGTGACCAGCACAATCAGCAGCGCGGGGTACATCAGCGACACCAGCAGTTTCTTGCGCACCGACAAGGCCAGTTTTTGATAGGTGATAAAGCGCTCGATCACTTCCGCCAGCGCGCCGCTTCGTTCGCCGGCCAACACGCTGGTGACATAGATGGGCGGGAACACGCCCTGTTTCGCGAAGGCGTCGGAAAGCAGGGAGCCGCTTTTCACTTCGTCGCGCACGTTGCGGATGTGGCTCGATAGTTTCGGGTCAGTCAGGCGCTCGGCCAGCAGATCCAGGGCGCGGAGGATGGGCAGGCCGGCGCGGATCAACGTGACGAACTGCTGGTTGAAAATCAGGAATTTTTCGAGATTGAAGCGCTTGCCGCTGGGACGCAAACCGGAGGCAAGGCCGCTGATCTCCGAGCGCGGCTTGATGTTATAGACCAGGAAACCCTGCTGCGTGTAGCGATCACGCAGTTCTCGCTCGGAGGCCGCCTCGGCCACCTGCTGGTGAATCTCCCCACGCGCGTCAGCGTATTTAAGCGTCCACTCGGCCATGCCGTAAGATATTGAGGGCCAGTTACTTAGCCGGAAGACACTGCTCCGGCGACAGCCTTATATAATATTGACGCACGCATGGGGCGCAGCGTGCAAGCTTGTTCGCGCCCTTAAACTCGGCCTGTCAGCGACTTTAGGGCCGTGAGCCGCTCGCCAACATCGCGCCGGTTGGCTTCCACACGGGGTCGCGCCAGCAGATATATGGACAGCCGCAAGGATCGACTTCGTTGACGCCTTCAAGTTCGGATAGCGGCGAGTTGCGCTTCGGACCAATCCATTCTTTTCCCAAAACTTTTGCTCGGCAGTCCGGGAACGGAATTAGGACTCGGCTTGCGCTATTTCATTTCGCCGCCGCGGCTCTTACGGCGGCTTTGGTGTAAATCAAAATGTGCTGGCGCGGCAAGATTTCGATAACCGGCGCCAGCCTAAAACCCTCGGCTTCCACTTCGGCTTTTGCCTCGGCGACACTCATTTTGTGATCCGGAAGGATCGGCACGTCGGGGTCTTCTTTGCGATATTCAAGCTGCACCAGCCGGCCGTCGGGCTTGAGGGCGCGGCGAATTCCCTGTAGCATTTTCTGCGGCTGCGAGAACTCATGGTACACGTCCACCAGGATGATCAGGTCCATCTGTCCAGCCGGGAGCTTGGGGTCGGTCTCGCTGCCGAGCACAGTCTCCACGTTGGTGATGCCGCCTTTGGCGGCGTTATTACGAAGAAGCACCAGCATCTGCGGTTGCAGATCATTAGCGTACACCTTGCCGCCGGGACCCACGCGCTTGGCCATGCGCAGCGTCACGTAACCGGTACCCGCGCCCACTTCGGCCACTGTCATTCCGGTCCTCAGCCCGAGGGCTGCGAGCGCGCCCTCGACGTTTTCTTCAGATTCGCGCTCCGGGCGCTCCAGCCAGGCCGCGCCGGTATAGCCCATGACGTGGGCGATGCGCCTTCCGGTGAGCGGATGCGTCGGCTGTAAGGCGGGCGCCGGGGCCTGGAATGCGGGCGCCAGGGCCGATGAGACGGTCAGCAGTCCCAGCAGAGCCGCGATCATAGCGATTTGCCTGCGACTGGCCCGCCGCGCGATTTGCCTTCCGCTCCGATTCCCGCTAGATTGTGGATTGATCATGCTCAAATGCCCGGCGCTGCCTTCATTATGCCTCTTGACGCTTGCACTCGTCGCCGCACTTCCGCTGGTGAGTTGTAAGAGGCAGGCTCCGGAGCAGATCGATTTTCAAATGGGCGAACGGGTAATCGCCACGCCCATGACCTATAATGTGGTCCAAACCGCCTGGCGCACGCAACTTGGAGACATCTTCAAGGTGCGGGTTCCAGAGCGCCGCTTTCTGTTGATCACGCTCTCCGCCACCAACGGCGGCGGGCATCCGGTGTCGGTTCCCTTCTTGACTCTGGAAGGTCCTAACCGGGAGGAATACAAGGAACTGGAGAACGGAGACGGCATCGATAATTGGTTCGGCCTGTTGCGGGAGATAGGGCCGGCTGAAACCAAGCAGGGTAACATCGCCTTTGACGTACCCCTCGGCTCCTATCGCTTGCGTCTCACCGATGGGAGCGAACCAGGAACGGAGAAATTTGTATGGGTCGAAATTCCGCTGCGCATGGACACGGATTCAACGGTCGACATGCCACTGCCCGGACCCAAGTAGGTCGCCGCGGCTGGCTGGCGGCCTGGCTCGGAATCGCATTTCTGGGGGCAGCCCTTCCGTCTTCCGCCGCGTTTTCGGTGGATCGCATTGCGCTGCATCAGTTCGAAGACGGACCTGAACTCGGTCCAACTCATGCCTTCCTGCCGGGCGAATCGGTGTTCTTCAGTTGCCGCTTGACCGGATATCAGTCCGCCGTCACCGGCGACAATCAACGCAGCGTAAAGCTGTCCTGGACGCTCGAGGTGACGGATCCCTCCGGCATCCCGGTGGTAGCGGGCGCCAAAGGCGAAATCGCCGAGCCCGTCTTTCCGCAGGACAAAAACTGGTATCCGAAGTTTTTGCATCATTTCAATATTCCGCCCTTCGCCCCAGGCGGCGCTTATCACATTAAAATCACGGCGCGCGATGAGGTCGCCAAGGCCGATCTGACGTCTCAACTGGAGTTCCAGGTGCGCGGACATGCTGTGGAGCCCAGCCCGGTCCTGGCCGCGCGCAATCTGCGTTTCGTCAAGGACGAGACCGATGGGCCGCCGCTGGATCCAGCGGTCTATCATCCGGGCGAGACGCTCTGGGCGCGCTTCGATATGACCGGCTACAAATATGGGGGCAAGAACCGCTATTCCGTCGAATACGGCCTGGCGATTCTGAGCGAGTCGGGCGAGCAGGTATTCGCCCAGCCTGCGGCCGCCGCCGATTCAAACGAAAGTTTCTATCCGCAGCGCTACGTCCCCGGTGCCGTTAGTTTGAACTTGCAGCCCAATGTTCCCGAGGGCAGCTACACTTTGGTCATTACGATGGCTGATAAAGTCGGCGGGCAAACGGCCGAAGCCCGCCGCCAATTTCGCGTTCACAAATAGTCGGGACGGCACGGCCTTCAGACGCCCGTGTTACACTAAAAATCGCAGGATTTCTGGGGAGTTTTCGCGTGGATCGTCAAACCCGTAAAGATCTGAAAACCGATAAGTTTGCCGAAGACGTTTTTGACGTATTCGGTTGGGTCTCTGCCCACAAGACCGAAGTGGTGCGCTACGGCGCGGCTCTCATCGCACTGGTGCTGATCCTGGTCGGCGTGATGTATTACAACCGCTCGCAAGCCGCCGCGCGCCAGGAAGCGCTCGCCAAAGCGCTACGCGTGGAGGATGCCACCACGGGTGCGACGATCGAGCCCACCAGCCTGCATTTCGATACGGAAGCTGAGAAGACGAAGGCCAAAATGCAGGCGTTCACCGAGCTTTCCGCCAAATACGGCGGCACCCAAGAGGGCGCGATCGCCGACATGTATCTGGCAAGTTATGCCGTTGATCAGGGCAATCAGGACGAAGCCCTGAAGCGCTATAAACGAGTGGTCGACGACGGGCCCAAGCCCTACGCCAGCCTGGCGCGCATCGCGCTCTCCCAGATATACGTGTCCGAGGGAAAGATGGCGGACGCCGAAAAGGTTCTGCGCGATGCCATCGCCAATCCCTCGGCGACGGTTTCCAAGGAGCAGGCTCAATTGGCGTTGGGCGAGATGCTCTCCCAGACGAATCCCACGGAAGCGCACAAGTTGCTCGATCCCCTACGCACCTCCGCTCGCGGAACAATCAGCCGCGCGGCCATCGTGGCTTCTTCGAAGATTGCGCAAACGGGGTCTCCCGGCCTTCCACCGGCCAGGTGACAACCGGCGCCGCGTGGATCATGACCGGCACAGCGTGACCCAGCCCGCCGCGCTTTCCCATTTGCGGTTCCCGCTGGAGCGCTCTCGTGGGCGCCGCTACCCGGAACTGGCTCATCCGTACCGCAACGCTTTTCAGCGCGACCGCGATCGAGTGGTACACGCGCGGGCGTTCCGCCGGCTCGAAAACAAGACCCAGGTGTTCACCGCCGGCGTCTCGGATCATTTCCGCAACCGCTTGACGCATACCATCGAGGTTTCGCAGATCGCGCGCACCGTGGCCGGAGTTCTGGGTGTGGATGAAGATCTTACCGAAGCTCTCGCGCTGGCGCACGACATCGGCCATCCGCCCTTCGGCCATTCCGGCGAAGAGGAATTGGATCGCCTGATGCGCCGCTTCGGCGATCGCTTCGATCACAATTTGCAGGCGCTGCGCATCGTGGAATCGTTTGAGAGCCGCTACGCGCGCTTCCCGGGGCTTAACCTGACGTTTGAAGTCCGCGAGGGCATAGCCAAGCATTCGCGCGATTTCGAGCTGGGCCAGATTCCGGCTCTCGACGAATACCTGCCGGGGCTGCGTCCTCCGCTGGAGGCGCAGTTGATCGATGCCTGCGATGAGATCGCCTACGACACGGCCGATCTGGATGACGGCTACTACGCCGGCCTGGTGACGATCGAAGGCGCCTGCCGCGCGTCCGATATGTTCCGTGAACTGGACGATGCCGCCAACATGCAGTTCCCCGGCGCTGCGGAGCGCGTGCGCATGCACGAAGTGGTGCGCGGATTGATTGACTGGCTAGTTTCGGGACTAGTGGAGGGAACAGTAGCTGTCGCGCAAAGCCTGGCGGACGTTGACGCCGTGCGGGCGCATGCCGGGCGAGTGGTGCGTTTTACTCCGGCCACCGCCGAGGGCGCAGCGCAATTGAAGCGCTTCCTGCGGGCCGAGGTGTATGAGTCCGAGCAGTTAGTGCAAGATCGCAGGCGTTCGGTGGAACGGATCGCGCAGTTGTTCGAAGTCCTGTTGGCGCAGCCGGACCTGATGCCGTCAGCGTATCTGGAGGAATCCGCAGGCGAGCCGCTGTATCGACAAGTATGCGATTACATCGCCGGGATGACCGACGGGTTTTTCGCGCGGACCTGCGATCAGCTGGAGATTTGAAAAAGAGGGATGGAACCTGATTATGGTTCTAGACTGGTACGTTCCCGCTACCATTGCGGGCGAAAATCAGGCTTCGTCCCTCTTTTTCCGTCAACCTTCGGGGCTGGTTTGCGTTGTAATCGGTAGTGATGCAGAAGTTATTGGCGGTTGCTACAGTTATGCTGTGCCTGGGCGCCCGCAGTCCCAAACTCTCAAGGGACGAGCAGGTACTGCATGCGCTCAACCGGTTGACATTCGGGCCCCGGCCTGGAGACGTCGAAGCGGTCCACAAAATAGGCGTGAAGAAGTGGATCGACCTTCAGCTTCACCCCGAGCGCATCGCGGAGAATCCGGAGCTGGCGCAAAGGCTGGCGCCGCTCGAATCGCTGCGTCTCTCGCAAGCCGACACCGTGCGCACGTATCCCAACCC
>DATJEI010000210.1:0-4916 GCA_035496735.1 Bryobacteraceae bacterium
ACCCCCAGCACCACCACTCCTTGAGGACCCAGCATGTGCTGGAACGCTTCGAGCGACGGCACTTCCTGGACGCACGGCGCGCACCACGAGGCCCAGAAATTCAGCACCAGCAGCTTGCCGCCGAAATCCGACCGCGTGTACGTCCGCCCGTCGTCACCGACGATCTTAAAATCCGGCGCCTGATCGCCGGCGTTGGTGACGTGCACATCCATAGTGCCCGCAACCACCCACACCAAGGCGCCCGCCAGCAGGACGATCGCCGCCGCCAGCAGCCGGTCGATACTTCGGCCGGGACCTGGCGCGCTGCCTTGTCCGGCACTTGGCCCGGCGGCGGGGCTATCTTTGGACTTCACGTTATCATTTTATAGGATCGGGCCAAACGCTGCATCGCTTCCACCCGCCCGGGCATCTATATATTGAGCCATGCTCCTCACTCGCAAAGCCGAATTCTCCGCCTCGCATGTTTGCCGGAACCCGGCCCTGGGCGAGGACGAGAATCGCGCGCTCTACGGCGCCAACGCCAATCCGCACGGCCATGGCCACAACTATGTGCTGGAAGTGACCATCGAAGGTGATCCCGACCCGGTGACCGGCATGGTCTTCGACCTGCGCGAGTTGAAGGAAATCATCAACGCCGAAGTGGTCGATCCCATGGATCACCGCTTCCTCAATCATGAGGTTCCGCCGTTCGATCACACCGTCCCTACCACCGAAAACATCGCTGTCGAGATCTGGAAACGCTTGCATAGCCGCATCGACCTGCCAAATGCCCGGCTCAAGAATGTCCGCCTGTATGAGACCGCTGATCTCTACGTCGATTACGGAGGCGAGGCATGAGATTGACACGCCGCTATCGTTTCTCGGCTTCGCATCGGCTCAACTCCGAGGCGCTCACGCCGGATGAGAACGCGCGCCTTTACGGCAAGTGCAACAACCCGTTCGGTCACGGGCACGATTATGTTCTGGACGTCTCGGTCGAAGGCCCGGTGGATGCCTCCGGCCAAATCGTCGACCGCGGCGCGCTCGACACCTTGGTGCAGGAGCGAGTGCTCAGGCGCGTCGATCACCGCAATCTGAATTGCGATCTTCCTGAATTGCAGAGCCAGGTCGCGACCACCGAGAACCTCGCGTTCGCCATCGAGCGAATGCTCGCGAGCGATTGGACCTTGCCTGCCCGTCTGGCGCGCGTGCGGATTTCAGAAACTGCCCGCAACACTTTTGAGCTGGAAACTAAATGAAGCACAAGCCGGTTGCTAAAATGCCCGTCAAAATGCCTGTGAAGATGCCCGCCCTCGAAGGCGGCAAGATCGCCAGCGCCGTGCCGGAGATGCTGCGTATGCTGGGTGAAGATCCCACGCGCGAAGGTTTGGTCCAGACCCCGCAGCGCTGGGAGCGAGCCATGCAATATCTCACCAGCGGCTACCGCACCAACTTGGCCGAAGTGGTGAACGGAGCGCTCTTCAGCGTGGACTTCGATGAGATGGTAGTGGTCAAGGATATCGAATTCTTCAGCCTCTGCGAGCACCATCTGCTGCCATTCTTCGGCAAGATCCACGTGGCCTACCTGCCTAAGGATAAGGTGATCGGCCTCAGCAAAATCCCGCGGGTGGTGGACATGTTCGCGCGCCGCCTGCAAGTGCAGGAACGCCTCACCCAGCAGATCGCCGAAGCCATCACCGAAGCTGTCTCCCCGCGCGGCGTCGGAGTGCTGTGCGAGGCGCAGCACTTCTGCATGATGATGCGCGGCGTCGAAAAACAGCACTCCGGCACCGTCACCAGCGCTATGCTCGGCAGCTTCCGCAAGAACAAAGCCACTCGCGACGAATTTCTGGCGCTCACGCGCAAGTAGCCTAAGGCGCGCGCCCTCCCCACCGCCGTGTTGACTGGCGTCAACGCCGATGCCAGAATATAAACCTGTTTGGTGCTTCGCGCTAAGCGGGTGAGGAGAGGCCCATGCCGTCGGTCAATCAGCCCTCAGTCCATCTGCCTTCCAGGAACCGTTGGTGGATCGCAGTCGCCGGTTTCTGCATGCAGATGGCGTTGGGATCCGGCTATGCCTGGAGCGTGTTTCGCATACCGCTAGTCAAGGAATTCGGCTGGAGCATCTCCGAAGTCTCCTTCACGTTTTCGATCACCTGGTTGTTCCTTGGCCTTTCGGGAGTGGCAGGCGGCCTGTGGCTGAATCGAAGCGGCCCCAGGGTAGTGGGAATGGTTGCGGGATTTCTGTGGGGCGGGGGCGTCTTCCTGGCGAGTTTCTCCGCTTACAAGCTGTGGTGGCTGTATCTGACCTACGGCGTGATGGGGGGGATCGGCCTGGGAATGGGTTTCGTGGTTCCGGTGGCGGTTCTGGTGAAGTGGTTTCCAGACCGGCGCGGTCTGATCACTGGCATCGCAGTGGGAGGCTTCGGTGGCGGGGCCCTGGTTGCGGCGCCCGTGGCCGGGCGGCTGATGCAAATTTTCGGAACGCTGCCGACTTTCATGTATCTCGGCATCGGCTTCGCCGTGGTTGCGGTGAGCTCCGGTTATTTTATGCAGAACCCACCGGAGGGCTGGAGACCTGCGGGCTGGACTCCCACGGCGGCGCAGATTTCGCAGCGCTGCGATCGGGATTACACCCTGCGGGAAGCTTTACGAACCTGGCAATGGTGGGCGATCTGCGCGCTGTTGTCGATCAACACCATCGCCGGCATATCAATCGTGTCGCAGGCGGCGCCCATCTTTCAGGAGCTAGGCAAAGTGAGCGCGGTTACGGCCGCGACGTTCGTCGGCGTCATCAGCCTGGGCAACGGACTGGGCCGCGTGTTCTGGTCTTGGATCTCGGACGTCACCAGCCGAAAAGCAGCCTTCTTCTCGATGTATCTGATACAGGCCGTCATCTTTTGGAGTTTCCACAGCATCTCATCTCCCGCCATTCTGCTGGCCGCGAGTTTCATCATTCTGTGCTGTTACGGAGGAGCCTACGGTATCACGCCGGCCTTCGCAGCGGATTACTTCGGTCCGCGCCATGTCGGACCAATTTTCGGACTGATGTTGCTGCCGTGGGCGTTCCCGGCGGCTTTCGGTCCCCTGCTGTTCGCCTATCTGCGGCAATCGACAGGCGGTTATAACCAGGCCCTGTATTTAATCGCAGGAATTCTAACCGTGGCGATGATACTTCCGGTGCTGGTCTCGCCGCCGCATAAGCACAAGGTGCCCGAAGAGGCGGCGGTAGTTACCGGAGCTCCTTTCGAAGCCGTCCCCGACCGCGAGGCCTAGTTCCCTGGTGACGGCTCCGTCCACGCAGCACATGCAATGCATGGAAGTCTGGGGAGGCAGTCAGCTTACGTCGCGCGGCGTGGCGTTCGGGGGCCTCGACGCCTGGGTCTACAGCAAGCCGTACGGAAATGCGCAGCACGGCGGGGATGTTTACTATGCATCCAGCTGCGCCACCGGCCGTATCAGCCGTCTGTTGCTGGCGGATGTGTCCGGCCATGGAACTCCGGTCGCCGCCACCGCTGCGGATTTGCGGACGCTGATGCGGCGTTTCGTCAACCGTCTCGATCAGACGGAATTCGTGCGGCTGCTCAATCAGCAATTCGCTGTGATGTCGAATGCCGGAACCTTCGCCACGGCGATCGTCGCCACCTTTTTCGAGCCCAGCCGGCGCATGACCATCTGCAACGCCGGTCATCCACGACCTCTGATCTATCGCGCGGCTCAGAAGAAATGGGACTTCCTGGGCCAGGACGGCAAGGCTGGCGCCACGCCCAGCAACATACCGCTGGGGCTGCTGGAGATGTCGGAGTACGAGCAGTTCGACGTGGAGCTTGCGCCGGGCGATTGCGTCCTCAGCTACACGGATGCTTTGATCGAATCCAATGATGCCGACGGCGAGATGCTGGGCGAGCAGGGTGTGCTGCGGATCGTCCGTCTGCTGGGGGACGTGGACCCGCCTGAACTGACCGCCGCGCTGCTGCGAGAGATCGCCGAGCGCTATCCCGAAAACCTCTCCGAAGACGACGTGACGGTGCTCCTGGTGCGCTCCAGCGGACGCAAGCTGCGCTTTTCGTTCTCTGAGAAGCTGGGAGCCTTGATGCGCTTCTCACGATTGCTGATCGGTGCGCTTAATCCGCGGGCCGAACGGCCCCCATTGCCCGATGCGAACCTGGCGAACATCGGAGGAGCGATTATTCCGGCGCTCGGACGGCGCTGGCGCGCGCGCGGCTAGGCCTTCTGCCTCTCACTCAATTGCGATAAAATACCCAACCATGATGCCGAATTCTTCGCTGGAGTCTGCTCTCGAGCAACTGCGGGACCGCCGCGCTTTCCTCAAATTTCTGGCGGGCAGCCCCTACATCGCGGCTCTGGGTGGAGTGAGTGCCGCGGCCTTCGACACCCAGCAGGCCTCCACTGCGATCGGCGATGTCATCGCCACCCCCAAGGACGCCCTCGATGTGATGGACTTCGAAGAGGCCGCGCACCGCAAGGTCGCGCCCGGCCACTGGGCCTACATGGCCAGCGGCGTCGACGATGACGGCACCATCCGCGCCAATCGCGAGGGATTCAAGCACGTTCAACTGCGCCCGCGCCGGCTGTTCGATGCCACCAAAGTGGATACGCGCACCGAACTGTGGGGGACCACCTACAACAGTCCCATTTTCACCTGCCCCACGGGCGGCGAGAAATCATTCCATGCCGAAGGCGAGCTCGCCGTGGCCCGCGCCACCAAGGCTCGCGGCACGCTGCAGGTGCTTTCCACCGCGACTTCCACCGGCGTCGAAGAAGTGTGCCAGGCGCACGGCCGGCCGGTCTGGTATCAACTGTACGCGCCTTCTTCGTGGGCCGTCACCGAAAAAATTGTTCATCGCGTCGAAGCCGCGGGCTGCCCGGTGATCGCGCTTACCGTCGATAACACGACCGGGCGAAACAGCGAGACC
>DATJEI010000211.1:0-6101 GCA_035496735.1 Bryobacteraceae bacterium
GCGATTTCCAGAATCTTCTCGCCCACTTCCGGAGGCGTCCATCCGTAAATGCCGTGAGTCAGGATGTAATCGAATGTGCCGAGCGACTCGTCAATATTCAGCAAGTTCTTGCACTGTAATTGGACATTCCGCAGGCCGAGGTCGTCAATCACCCGCTGGCCGCGGGCTAGCGGCTCTTGCGCCAGATCCACGCCTACGAACTCCGCGCCTGGCAGCGCAACCGCCATCCCGATGATATTGGCCGCTTCACTGGTGCCCAACTCCAGCACCCGGCAAGTCTCTAAGGGAGCAGGTTCCAGTCCCGCCAGTTTCGCCAGAACCGATAGCCGGTTGGGATGGGTCTCAAGGTTGGGAAGGTTGTTGTAGCGCAGCTGGTCGTAGGTGTTCACGGGGCGAAAGTCCATCCTACCTTGCTTCCATGCGACCCTGAACAGGAAAGACTATCCGTGACTTGCCAGCGCTGTAAAGTTCCGATGAAGGAATTGAAAGGGCACATTTACCATAAAAACAGAAAGTGGAAGTGCCCTCGGTGTAAGCGGGTTCGAATGCAGGCGCCGAAACCGGCGCGAAATTAGCTAGCGGCCGAATACCAGGATTTCGAAAGTATCAGGCAACACGGGCGCACGGCCCTTTTTCCCATCGGGCGAGGGCGGCGGCGCGGGTCCAAACTCCGCGGTCGGTACGTACAATTTGTGGGCCTTCTGATCGGCGGCGATCGTTCGGCCCAGTCGCTGGCTCGGAATCGTGGCTAGGGCCTCGAACTTGCCGGGCGAAGTTTCACCCACCATCGTGAGCGTTCCATCCGCTCCGTTAGCGCTGAAGGCGTAGCCGTCGTCGAAGGCCACTCCATCGTCACCTCCGCCGATCGGCACGTTCGCCAGCACCTTGCCCAAGGCCGGATCGCTAATGATCATCACTTTGTTTTCGCAGACTGAATACAGGCGGCCCTTGGGATCGATGGCGAGCCCGCTCGGACTGTCGCACGGTGCGATGGAATAGCGTTTGGCCACCAGCGCATTCTTGGCGTCCACCTCGATGATTTCGTTCTTGTCTTCGATGTTGACGTAGATATGGCCTTTCCCGTCAATCTGCGCGAACTCAGGCTTGCCACCCACCGGAACCGATGCCGCGACGACATCACCGGTCCTGGCGTCGATAGCGGTCAAATCGGAACTACGGCCGTTAAACGTAAAGACACGATGCGATACCGGCTCGTAAATGATGGAGTCGGGATTCTGGCCGGTCTTCACTTTGCTCAGGACTTTCAGTGTTTTCAGATCGAAAACCGTCACGTCGTTATCCTGACCGTCGCTAGTGAAGCCGCGGCCGAGATCGCCGGCGATGGCGATCCCATGCACCCCGGTAGTTCCCGCGATGGTGCCGATCAGCTTGTCTGTCGATGTGTCGACGACTTCGGTTTGCGTGCCGTGCGAAATGTAAAGGCGGTGATTGACGCTGTCGGAATACGAATAATCCCATCGGCCAACGCCCCCAATCTTGATCTTGCCGACGATTTTATACGCCGGGGTCGCCGCTAATGCGGTGGCTGTCAGCAGAACGGTGGCCTGCAGAAGCGGGAGCAGCGATTTCTTCATATGCGTGCACTCCTTTCAAGGGCGCGTGCGAATGGCGCGTTGCGAAGCCATCCCCCCTGGTTAGCATAGCCGGACAAGCTGAAGATTGGCTGAATCGTCCAGCCCATCACAAACCTGCCAGCGCCTCGGATTCCGCCGCGATTGTCGGGGCAGACGTAGAAGTTTGAGCGTCGCGCTCACGAAACTTCACTCGGAATATGGATCCCTTGCCGCGGCTGCTGCAAACATCGATTTCGGCGCCGTGAGCCTGCGCGATACTTTGCGCCAGCGACAGGCCCAGGCCGTGCCCTCCTGCGCTGCGGGACGGATCGGCTTGATAAAAACGCTTGAATATATGCGGGAGTTCGGACTCGCCGATTCCATTTCCGAAGTCTTCGACGCCAGCGGAGATCAGACCCTCTCCGCGAGTTACGCTCAGGACCACATCGCCCCCTGCGTGCGAATATTTGAGCGCGTTATCCAGCAAGACCATAAACAGGCGATGCAGAGCCTGGCGATTGCCGGATATGATCGCGGGCCGGTCGCCCAAAGCTGTTATCACTCGAATTCCCGCTGCATTGGCCAGGTTTGCCATTTTCTCGCTGACTTCCATGAGCACTTCGCGCACGTCGATGGCCGCCCGCGGCATGTCTACCGTTCCTGCATCGCTGCGAGCCAGCGCCAGCAGATCGTCGATCAGTTGCGTCATGCGCGCCGACTCGCCCGCTACTTCCTGGAGTGCCGTCCGATACGCCTCTGGCGCGCGTTCGCGGCGCAGGGCCAATTCCGCCGTGGTGCGGATCAACGTAAGCGGCGTGCGTAATTCGTGCGAAGCGTCGCCCGCGAATTGCGAGAGCATGTTCACCGCCGCCTCCAGTCTGGCCAACATCGAGTTCAATACGGCCGCCAGACGTGCGATCTCATCGCCCGTAGCAGGAACCGGTAAGCGACCCGAGAGATTCTCAATACTAATCGCCAGCGCCGCGTTGGTCACATCTTGTACCGGTTTTAAGGCACGCCGGCTCAGCCACGCGCCGCCGATGCAGCCCAGCGCAATCACCACGGGAATCAGGCTCCACAGAAGTATCCGCAGCAGGTCTAAAAAGTGACGTATGTCGGCTAGCGGCGCACCTACTTGCAGATCGAACGTCTCGCCGTTCGCGCGGAATTTCCGCTCCAGCATGCGGAGGCTTCCCGATTGGGCCGCTGATTCGGCCGGGTAGCGAAACGCGAAGCCTGCGGAGCCGCGAACATTGATATAACTGCCCGGCGGCAGCGCCTGGCAGAACTCTTCCAACTCCTCGCTAAGATGCACGCCAGGTTCCGCTGATTCGCTGCGAAAAAAAACCTCGAAGCGCGCCGCCCGGCCAGCCAGGTCGCGTTCCAGGTCTGCGTTCAATTGGTGCCGCAGGGAAAGCCAGAGTAGGGTTCCGAATAACGCCAGCCCGGCCGTCAGCACGGCCGTGTACCAAATCGTCAAACGAAAGCGAAGCGAGCGGGTTTGCATGACCTCATGGCTCTCGCATCATGTAGCCGAATCCGCGAACCGTGTGAATGAGTTTAGGCTCGCGCGTGTCCACTTTGAGCCGCAGTTGGCGCACGAAAACTTCCAGCGTGTTCTCATTTACCTCGCTGTCGAACCCCCACACCGATTCGAGAATGTTGTCGCGGCTGATGGCACGGCCCGGATTTCGCATCAGCAATTCGAGGAGTTTGTATTCGCGAGGGGTCAGACCTAAAATCTCGCCTGCCCGGGTGACACGGCGGCTGGCCGGATCGAGCTTCACGTCCGAGACCTGCAGGCAAACCGGCCGGGCCACTGCACCCCGGCGACTAACCGCACGGATGCGAGCCAGTAGAACGTCGATCGAAAAAGGTTTGGTCAGGTAATCGTCAGCGCCGCTATCTAATCCGTTGACGATGTCCGAGGGCGCGTCCCGCGCGGTCAGCATCAACACCGGGGTCTGATTCCGGCGATCGCGCAACTGCCGCGCGACGGTTACACCGTCCATGCCCGGCAGCATCACGTCCAGTATGATCACGTCGAAAGACGACGACCGGGCTATCTCGAAGCCCTCCTTGCCGTCCGAGGCCATGATCACTTGATGACCTTCTTCCTGCAGAGTGCGCCGCAGCAAGTCGGCCATCCGCTGTTCGTCTTCGACGATCAGGATCTGCATCTCCCCGATCGTAACAGACGGATCATAGCAGAGAAAACTGAGCAAACCCTTAATCTACAGCGTATCCTCAGAATGAAATGGTCCACTGGTCAATGGCTGTCATGAACCGAAGAATAGTCGCCATGTGCGCAGTCCTGGTTGCGCTAACCGGCGTTGTGCGGGGGCAGACTGCGCCCGCGGCCGCAACTGTATCCCCCGTTATTACGCTCCCCGACGCCTTGGCGCGTGCGCGGCAATACGGGGGCCAGATTCAGAGCGCAAATTTTGCCGTGCTCCAGGCCCGCCAGGACACTGTGCAAGCCCGCGCGGCCCGGCTCCCCTCAGTAAACGCCTTCAACCAATTTATTTATACCGAAGGCAATGGCACGCCCTCCGGAGTTTTCGTGGCCAATGACGGCGTGCACGTTTATAACGAGCAGGCAGTGGTGCACCAGGAAGCGTTCGCGTTAGTCCGGCGCGGCGAACTCGATCGGGCCTTAGCTGCCGAAGCCGTCGCGCGAGCAAAAGTCGATGTGGCTGCACGGGGCCTCACTCAGACTGTGGTCCAGAATTACTATGCCATCGCGGTAGCGCAGCGCAAGTTCGCCAATGGGCAGACCAGCGTCCGTGAAGCGCAACGTTTCCTCGAGATCACTCAGCAGCTCGAGAAGGGTGGGGAGGCGGCCCACTCCGACGTCATCCGTGCGCAGATCGATCTGCAGCAACGCCAAAGGGATCTGCAGGAAGTCCAGCTCACTATCGGCAAAGCCAAGATCGCCCTGGGCGTGCTCATCTTTCCCAATTTCAGTTCTGAGTTTTCAGTCGTCGACGATCTTCAGCAACTCGCCCTGGTTCCTCCGATGGCTGAGGCGCAGAGCCAGGCGGCCGCCAGCAGCCCGGATCTCGCCGCAGCGAGAGCCAGCATAGGGGCCGCGGGCTACGACATCAGTGTTGCTCGTTACGCGTATATTCCTTCGCTGGCGCTCGATTTCTTCTATGGCATCAATGCCAATCAATTTGCGTTCCGCACGCAGCACCCGGCGGCCGATCCCGAGCTTGCGTATCGTCAAAATCTCGGCTACTCGGCGCAGGCAACGCTCAATGTTCCCGTCTGGAATTGGGGGGCCACGCGCAGCAAGATCAGGCAGGCGGAGCTCAAACGCGATCAGGCGCAACTAGACCTGACGCTCGCGCAGCGAACGCTGCAGAGCAATGTCGCCAGCGCCCAGGCGGAAGCGACCCTCGCGCAGGCGCAACTCGAATCGTTACGCAGCTCCGTCGACCTCGCTGTCGAGAGCCTGCGCTTAACGGTACTCCGCTACCAGGCAGGCGAAGCCACTGCGTTTGAAGTGGTGGACTCGCAGAACACCGTCAACCTCGCGCGCAACGCCTATGATGATGGCTTGGCTCGCTATCGGGTGGCTCTTGCCAATCTTCAGATTCTCACGGGGACTTTATAATCATGCCGGACGTGCGCACCACGAATCCTCCAGCCTTCGCGGGGCTTTTCGCCGCTCTGATCTTGGCGTTCTCATTCTTTCTTGGGTGCGGCAAGGGCAGCGACACCAAGGAAGCAGCAGAAACGGAAGCGCCAACTCCGGTTACCGTCGAGCCGGCCTTGCGCGGAGCTATCGATCACGTGATCACTGCCGATGCGGTGCTGTATCCGATCAATCAAGCCAACGTGATTCCCAAGCTCGCTGCCCCGGTCCGGCGCATTCTCGTGAACCGGGGCGACCACGTTCGCGTGGGCCAACTGCTTGCTGAACTTGAGACCGCCGACCTCGCAGCGGCGGCTGAAGAGACTAAGCATCAGTACGAGCAAACCCAAGCCGCCTCCCAAACCTTGACCGGCGCTACCGTGGCCGAGGAGCGCGCCAAAGCGGAATCCGACATGAAGTCGGCGCAACAGGCACTCGACACCGCGCAAAAGCTTTACGACAACCGGGTGGCTTTGCAGCGCGAAGGCGCGCTTGCGCAGAAGCTGGTGGATGACGCAAAGGTGGCGCTAGTGCAGGCGCAAAGCCAGTATGATGTCGCCCAGCGGCACTTGCAGGGACTCAACCAGGTGAGCCAGCGCGAGGCCATTCGAGGCAGTCAGGAAGGCGTGGCCGCGGCGAAAGCGCATTACGATAGCGCAGTAGTGCAGGCCTCTTACGGAGCCATTCGCAGTCCCATTAACGGCGTGATTTCGGATCGTTCGATCTATCCCGGTGAAATCGCCGCCAGCGGATCGCCACTGGTTTCCATCGTCGATATATCGCAATTGGTGGCCCGCACCAACGTTCCTGTAAAAGACGCCACAGCCATCAGAGTCGGGCGCCCTGCGCGCATCACCGGTCCCGACGGCGATCTCGCGGGCAAAGTG
>DATJEI010000212.1:0-2786 GCA_035496735.1 Bryobacteraceae bacterium
GTGCGGCACCTGCAATCTGCGCGCAATCACCACGGTCGAGCAGATCTAAACGTATGCCGGTCAGTCGCTTCTCAGGCGAAGACCTCCGCGGCGGCATGTATCGGGCGGATAAACAATATCGATTGGACTGGACACAGCATCAACGCTATTCTGAGCAGGACAGAATTACGCCCCCGGTCGGTAGCAACTCAGTCGTTAGCAATATCCCGTCCATATTTCACTTCGCGGTGAAATCCCAAACTTTTCGGAGGATGTATGCCTAGCGTGTGTCTGGCCGCATGGTTTCGCTTGGCCGCCTTGATTTCTTTTTCGTGGATCGCTAATGCCCCCGTCTCGGGACAGATATTTTCCGGTAATCCTTACGATCGGAACCAAGTCTTGGGCTATTCTGCTCGGGGGCTGCTCGCGCTTGAGGATTCTATGTCGAGTATGCCCGATTCTTGGGAACACGTCCCGGCAAGTCCGGCCACCGTCTCGGCCGACGTCTTGCGGCACCCGCTCACTTCCAAGGTGCGCCGGCGCCTGGAGAGGGCACTGCACCTGGCGGAGCTTGGGAAGCATCCGGCCGCGATTCAAGAGCTGCGGGAAACCCTGGTCAAGGAACCTTCTTCGGCGCCTTATGCCCAAAATCTTCTGGGCGTGGAGTACGTCGAAAACCGGCAATTCGAAGAAGCGCGGAGCTCGTTCGAAGAAGCTGTCCGCCTCATGCCTCACCAGTCCATCAACCACTCGAATCTGGGATTCTCGCTGGCGGTTACAGGTGACCTGAATTCGGCCGAAGAGCAAGCACGGAAGGCGATTCAGCTCGACCCAGCCAACCTGAAAGCGAAATCACTGCTGGAACTGCTGCTCCACGCACGCCGGGCCGGGAAGCGTTAGCGGAATTGATCCGGACGGCGTTTCAGCGTCGGACGGTCATCGTCGCTGCCGCTCTTGTCGTCTTTGTCATTACCGGTGCTGGCGCCCGGCGCTTTGCGCAGTGTGGGACGGTTGAGATCCTGCGTATCCACTTTGCGCTTGTTATGCATCGCCATCAGCCGCGTCTTCACGTCATTGAATTCGGACGTGGTGACGACGTATTCAGGCCGTTCCTTCAGGTATTCCTGAATGTTCTTCTGCGCGACCTTAATACGATCGTCCGTCATCGGATGCGTCGAGAACACCTTGGACATGGTGCCCGGTTTCTTCTTTTCGAGGGACTGGATTTTTTCGAAGAAATCGACGAACGCCTCCGGGTCGTAACCGCTCTTATACATGTACTCCAAGCCCAGCAGATCCGCATCGGATTCAAATCCCCGCGAGAACTTAAGGAAGCCGATGGGTATCGCCACACTGGCCGCCTGCTGGATTCCGTAACCCGTCCAGCCGCCCATAAAGATCAATGGGATCGTAGCCAGCTGAGCGATTTCTCCGCGGGTCGCCTGCCGCGTGCCGTGCCGCGCCGCCACGTGAGCGATCTCGTGCGACATCACACCCGCCAGCTCGGCTTCCGTATCAGCCTTCAGGATCAAGCCCGAGTTCACGAAAAAGAATCCGCCGGGCAGCGCAAACGCATTCACTTCTTCGGTGTCGATCACTTTGATGGTGAAGGGCACCTTGGCGTCGGAATTACGCACCAGATTCTGGCCCAGGCGGTTGACGTACTCGGCGATCACCGGATCGTCAATGATCTTGGCTTGCCGCTCCACGTCCATCGCCAGCCCTTTGCCCAAGGCAATTTCCTTCTCGATGGAGTAAAAGTTCACGCCCTTGCCGACGTCGCGATTGCCGATCTCATCCGGGTCTTTTTTCTTATCCGCGGCGAGAAGTGAGAAGGCCAGCAAGGAGGCTGCAGTGAGGGTCACGAGGCGATGCATAGTTTTCCTCTTACTTCCGAGTATACGCTCGTTTGACGCACTCAGCGGCCAAAAGATTACTCTATATTCATGCATCGCGAATTCTTCCCCGTCACCCGCAATTTGGTTTATCTCAACCACGCCGCGGTGACTCCTCTCTGCCGCCCGGCGGCCGAGGCGATGCAGGGCGTCGCGCAGGACGCGCTCGACTGGGGATCGCTCCACTACGACCGTTGGCTCGAATGTTATGAAGGACTTCGCCGGAGCGCGGCGCGTCTGATGAACGGCACGCCTGAGGAAATCGCCATCGTCAAGAACACCTCCGAGGGCATCGCCACCGTGGCCATGGGTCTCGACTGGCGCGCCGGCGACAAAATCGTGGCCTTCGAGGGCGAGTTCCCGGCCAACCAGTACCCCTGGCGGCGCCTTGAATCCAAAGGCGTTAAGATCGAATGGCTACAGGCTACTGCGCCGCTCGAGAGCATCGACCAAGCAGCCCGCGGCGCGCGCCTGTTGTCGATCAGTTTCGTCCAGTTCTTGAGCGGTTTTCGTGCCGATCTCGCTGGGATCGGCGAAATTTGCCACCGCCATGGAGTGGTTTATCTGGTGGACGCGATCCAGGGCCTGGGCGCGTTTCCGGTGGATGTCCAGGCTGCCCATATCGACGCCCTGGCCGCCGACGGCCACAAGTGGCTGGTGGGGCCGGAAGGTTGCGGCGTCCTCTACATTTCGCGGAGCCTGCAAACGCAGGTGGAACCCATGGAGTTCGGCTGGACCAACGTAGCCGGCTTCAACGATTACGCCAGCCGCGACATGACGCTGCGGCCCGACGCCGGACGTTATGAGTGTGGCACGCTCAATACCATCGGCTGTTACGGCCTGCGTGCCGCCATCGATTTTCTGCTGGGCATCGGCATCGATAAGATTTCGCCGGTGGTGCGCGGCCTGGCC
>DATJEI010000213.1:0-3009 GCA_035496735.1 Bryobacteraceae bacterium
GCGAGTTAAGCGCCGCGCTCAGGTTCGACATGGCAGCCGCCAGAATCGCCGCAATCAGCAATCCCGAAATTCCATGCGGCATCTGGCTGACGATAAAGGTCGGGAAAATCTTGTCCGCCCGCCCGAAGTTCGCCGAAGGCAAGTGATAAAACGCGAACAGCATGACGCCGACGATAAGAAATAGGGCAAACTGGAAGAGAATCGCTGCTCCGCTCGAAAGAAGAGCGGCCACCGACTGCCGCTGATTCCGCGCCGCCAGCAGGCGCTGCACAATCAGCTGATCGGTCCCGTGACTGGCCGTCGTCAGAAACGCCCCACCGATCAATCCCGCCCAAAACGTGTAAGGCCTCCAGAAGTCAGGCGTGAAATCGAATACCTGCAGCTTGCCGGCAGCCGCCGCCATGTGATGAATTGCAGGCCAGCCACCCGGCACCAGATGCAGAATTGTGAACAGTCCCACCAGGGTTCCGCCGACGTAGATCACCGTCTGCACCACGTCAGTCCAGATCACCGCCGCCAGTCCGCCCTCGAAGGTATAAACCAGCGTGAGCGCGGTAATGATTGCGATCGAAGCCACTTCGCCTGTCCCCAGCGCGATGGCCACCACGATAGAAACGGCGTAAACCCTCACTCCTTCTGCCGCGGCCCGCGTCACCAGGAAGAGGCCGGCCGTCAACGAACGCAGTTTCTTGCCGAAGCGCCGTTCAATCAATTCGTACGCGGTGTACAGATCTCCACGGAAATAATGCGGCAGCAACACAAAACTGATGATGAACCGCCCCACCACGTAGCCCAGCACCACCTGCAGAAACGTCAGATTGGTGTCGTAAGCCAGGCCGGGAATGCTGATGATCGTGAGAGTGCTGGTTTCAGCCGCAACAATCGAAAGCGCGATCGCCCACCAGGGAATATTCCGGTCGGCGAGAAAGTAGTCGCGCAAGGTGCGCTGCTTCTTGCGAAAGCGCAACCCAAACAGCGTGATCCCCGCCAGGTAAAGCGCGATGATGCCGAGATCAAGCTTGTCGAGAACCATAAAGAGTTCGTTCAGCAACAGTCAGTGTGGCCGCGGGCGACTCGCCCGCGAGCAGTTCGCCCGCAGCTCCGGCGTCCCGCCGGCTGTCGCGCGGGCGACTCGCCCGCGAGCAGTTCGCCCGTAGCGCCGGCGTCCCGCCGGCTGTCGCGAGGGCGTCTCGCCCTCGCAGCGTGCTGCCATCCCAGAGTAGCGGGCTTTGAAGAGAAAGTCCGCCGATCTATGGCGAGGTACCTAGCTCGTCACGCGTAGTTTTTTTGGGCTGTGTGGGTCGGACACTCCCTTCGACTTCGCTCAGGGCAAGCTCTGTCCGACGCCTTTGAACTTGAAAACGTAGCGACCGCCGGTACTTCGGTTTGGGATGCCAAAACAAACTCTTATGGTAGAACTACGCTCGTGGCCATCTTCCTCGGCATCGACGGCGGCGGCAGCAAGACTTCTTGCCTGATCGGCGACGAAACCTCCGTACTGGGCACAGGAACCGGCGGGGCCAGCAACGTGGTCCGGGTGGGCGAAGCGCAGGCGCGCGAGTCGCTGGCTGGCGCCATCCGGCAGGCCTGCACGGTTGCCCATCTCAACCCGTCCCAGATCGGCGGCGTCTGCGTCGGCCTCGCCGGCGCAGCCCGGCCAGAGATCAGCGAGGTGGTAAGACGCATCGTCGCGGAGATCGTTCCGGGCAGCGTCGAAGTGGTGGGAGACAATGTCATCGCTCTCGAAGCCGCTTTCGGCGACGGTCCGGGCGTGATCGTGATCGCCGGCACCGGCTCGATCGCCTACGGCCGCAATCGCGAAGGGCAGACAGCCCGCGCCGGAGGCTGGGGCTTCGCCATCTCCGATGAGGGGTCGGGTCACTGGATCGGACGCGCGGCAGTGGCTGCCGCGCTCAGCGCCCGGGATGAAAATCCCGGACCGGACGCACGCCTGATCGAGGTTCTGATGAAGTCGTGGAGTCTGGAGGCGTTTGCGCAACTAGTGCCGGTCGCGAATGCCACCCCGCCGCCGGATTTCGCAGCCCTGTTCCCCGCCGTGCTGTCGCTGGCGGAGTCTGGCGATCGCATCGCTCGCGAAGTTCTGACTCAGGCCGGCACGCATCTCGCGAACCTTGCCCGCACTGTGCTCAGGCGCCTGTTCGCGAACGGCGGCGCTGTCCCGGTGGCCATGTCCGGCGGTGTCTTTAGTAGCTCCGCGCTGGTGCGCCAGGTTTTCTACAATAGTCTTCGCTCCGGAAATCCCGACGTCGTCATCAATCCCAACGTGATTAAGCCGGTCCGGGGCGCATTGGAGTTGGCTCGCAAAGGCGCCGCGAAATAGCGATTGTGGTTTTTGGGAAGGGCACGACCTTGGTCGTGCCGATCGAACTACTAAATATGTGGCGCTTTAGCCCTGACTTCGCTCCTTCGGAGCTTGGCATGTCCCGTGTTTACCCAGGGCTTGTGACGTTGACAAACTAAATGTCTCACCACGATCCAAACGCGCCTCGCACCTCTCCGGAAGCCGTTGACAATCCTCCACACGAGTCCCGCAGCGCCGCAGTTGATGCATTTATCGCCACAGCATCCGATCCCGCGCTCACCGAAGACCTGGCCCAGGCATTTCTGAAACAGAGCGATTTGCCCACCCAGGCGCTCGATCGCCTCAGCCGCAACCGCGGCATCATGAAAAGCCGCAAGGTAAAACTGGCCCTGGTCGAGCATCCCCGCACTCCGCGACACATTTCCGTCCCCATGGTGAGGCACCTGTTCACCTTCGACCTCATGCAGGTCGCGCTCACCCCAATCGTTCCTGCCGACATAAAAATGGCGGCTGAAGAATCTCTCATCAACCGGCTGGAAAGACTTTCGCAAGGGGAGCGGCTCACCCTGGCGCACAGGGCTTCGGGGCGGGTGGCCGCGGCCCTGCTGCTTGATCCGGAGCCGCGCGTGATTCATGCCGCGCTGGAAAATTCCCGCCTGACTGAAGCGGCAGTCATCAAGGCACTG
>DATJEI010000214.1:0-24646 GCA_035496735.1 Bryobacteraceae bacterium
GTTGCCGCTTCCCGCAGCCGATGCAACCTTAAAGGAAATTGAATACGCTTTCGACACCTTGAAAGCCGACGGAGTTGCGGTGTTTTCCAATACCGGCAGCAAGTGGCTGGGTGATCCGGCATTTTCCCCGATTTTTGAGGAGCTCCATCGCCGCAAGGCGGTGGTGTTCATCCATCCATCCGTCCCCCACTGCTGCCGCAATCTAGTCTCGGGGATTCCGGACACCGTGCTCGAATTCGATTTCGACACCACGCGAGCCGTCACCAGCTTGCTGTATAACGGCGTCCTGGGTCGAATGCCCGACATCCGATTTATCGTGAACCATTCGGGAGCGGCGGTCCCGGTGATGTCCGGCCGCATTCGCGACGAGGTGCGGGGCCAAGATGGCATCGCAATTCCGAATGGGCAGACCGGAGCCTGGGATCAGATGAGGAAATTGTACTTCGAAGTGGCCCATGCCGCGTATCCAGCCCCGCTTGGAGCCCTGATGAAGTTCGCCCCCGTATCGCAATTCCTATTCGGCACGGACTTCCCGGTGTGGCCGTACAGCACCACAGCAGACCAGCTTCCAAATACCAAACTATCGTCACAGACCAAGCATGCGCTCGATCGAGGCAATGCAGAGCGCCTGTTTCCAAGACTGAAAGCTTAGAGCGACTGGGTGGCGTGAGGCGCAGGCGCGCCGGCTGCCTTGGACTTCGACTCGCGGAAGCGATACAATTCGAATCGCATTTCGAAGGGAGAACCTGATGACTTACGCCGGCCGGTGCAGAGTCGCGCTCTTCGGGGCTGCCGCGATGGCGGCGCTGGGAGCTACCAACGAACCCAACGCGCAACCCAATCCCTACAGCACCGTTGAAAACTACTTCAAGATGCCCGCAGGGAGAACCTGGGGCGCGGCGGCCGGAGTCAGCGTCGATTCGCACAATCACATTTGGGTGGCGGAGCGCTGCGGCGCGAATTCCTGCGCCGGATCGAGCCTCGCGCCGATTCTCGAATTCGATCAATCCGGCAAGCTGCTGAAGAGTTTCGGCGCCGGAATGTTCGTATTTCCACATGGTCTGTATGTCGACAAAGACGACAGCGTGTGGGTCACCGATGGCCAAGGCAAGGATGGGAAGGGCCAGCAGGTTTTCAAGTTTAGCCCCGATGGAAAGGTCCTCTTGACGCTGGGGAAGGCGGGAGTTGCGGGTGAAGGGCCGGATACGTTTAATCAGCCATCCGCGGTCATTGTGGCTCCCAACGGCGATATCTTCGTAGCTGACGGGCACGGCGGAAACACCAACGCGCGCATCGTGAAGTTCAACAAGGAGGGGAAGTACATTACGGCGTTTGGAAAGCACGGGTCGGGCCCCGGCGATTTCAGTGTGCCGCACTGCCTGGCGTTCGACAGCAAGGGGCGCCTGTTTGCCTGCGACCGGGGTAATAATCGCATCGAGATTTTCGACCAGGATGGAAAATTCATCGACCAATGGACGCAATTCAGCAGGCCTAGTGGCATCGCCATCGATAAGCGCGGCCTGATTTACGTGGCTGATTCGGAATCCAATGACAAGAACCATCCCGGCTGGAAAAGAGGCATGAGAATTGGCAGCGTGAAGGAAGGCACAGTCACGGCTTTTATTCCAGATACCCAAGATTCCTCGCAGGGGAGCACCACCGCCGCGGAAGGTGTCGCGGTGGACGCCAAGGGTGCCATTTACGGGGCCGAGGTAGGCCCGAAGGATCTGAAGAAGTACGTCAAGAAGTGACGCAGTGAAGACAAGGGGGCCAGAGGGCCAGATGCCAAGGCCCGGATCGTACGCAAGGAACGCGGCCGATGGCCGTGGCCCTCATCCGCACCGATTCCGGCAACGGTCTGCTTAAATAGAGTCGAAACCCGACTCCTCCTCTGGCCATGCCCGTATCCCCTAACCGGCCGCATCTGGCTTCCTTGCTCCTGGACTTAGAACGGCGTGGAGACGAGCCAGCGGTGGTCTCGAAGCACGGCCTTCGCACCGTGCGAACTTCCTACCGACAGCTTGCACGGCTTGCCGGACGATGCGCCCGGGAACTGCAATCGCGCGGCATAACAAAAAACGACCGCGTAGTGATCTGGGGCGTGAACGGAAGCGAATGGATCGCCGCGTTTTTCGGGTGCATCTTGCGGGGCGTGATTCCAGTGCCATTGGATGCCGCAGGCTCGCCGGAATTTGTGCGCAGAGTCATCCAGGACGCAGACCCAAAACTTGTGACCGGAAGCCGGGAGCAGCTTCATGCCCTGGATCGCGCCGTGGCGCAGCTCGCCTTCGAGGATTTCGATGCCGCGCTCCCGAGCGAGCCTTTTCTGGAGCCTGTCGCGGGTCTTAAAGCGAACGACACACTGCAGATTGTCTTCACTTCGGGGACCACCGGCGAACCGACGGGAGTGGTTCACACGCATCGCAACGTGCTGGCGAGTCTGGGGCCCATCGAACGTGAGATCCAGAAATATCTCAAGTATGAGCGCGTCTTTCATCCGCTCGGGATTCTGAATACGCTGCCGCTCAGTCATGTATTCGGCCAGTTCATGGGAATCTGGGTGCCGCCCCTGCTGGGCGCTGTAGTCTATTTCGAATCCCGCCTCATAGGGCGCGATCTGACAGCGTTGATTGAACGCGAACGGATATCGATCCTCGCCGCGGTGCCCAGAGTACTAGGGCTGATGGAATCTCACTTGATCGAACGCTTCCCCGGCCTGCCGGCGAGGTTGAAGGCCGCCGAAGGCCACTCCGCCTTGCGCCGCTGGTGGATGTTTCGCGACGTACACCGGATGTTGGGCTTGAAGTTTTGGGCGCTGATCTCCGGCGGCGCTACGCTCGACTCGGATGCAGAACAGTTCTGGACCACTTTGGGCTTCGTGGTAGTGCAAGGCTATGGGATGACCGAGACCACCGCGTTGGTCAGCTTGAACCATCCCTTCCATCCGGCTCGCGGAACTATCGGGCAGGTGCTCCCGGGCCGGGAGGTCCGGCTGACTACGGAGGGCGAAATCCTGGTGAAAGGCGAGACCGTCTCAGGCGCTACCTGGACCGGAGGCAAGGCACAGCCGCGTGAATCAGAGTGGCTTTCAACCGGGGACTTAGGCACGCTGGATGCCGCGGGATCATTGAGTTTTCGCGGCCGTAAAAAGGACGTGATCGTCACCGCCGCGGGATTGAACATTTATCCGGAGGACTTGGAGGCGGCGCTGCTGCGGCAGCCCCAAATCCGCGCGGCGGCGGTGGTGGAGGCTAGGGGAGCGCAGGGTCCGCATCCTCTGGCGGCGCTGGTGGTGCGCGGCGCTGACGACGATGCGGCGGAAGCGGTTCGGGCGGCTAACCGGGATCTTGCCGAATTCCAGCAAATCCGACATTGGGCGGTATGGCCGGAACCCGATTTACCGCGGACCTCGACCGGGAAGGTCCTGCGGCGAGAAGTTGCGGCGGCCTTTGGGGCAGCACCGGGGGGAAGGCCAACCGGAAGGCTGGAAAGCGGCGGTTTGGCGAGCATCATTCAGCGCATCACCGGAGAGGACACCACGGCGCTGCCGGATCGCGCACGGCTATCGGAAGACGCGCATCTAGATAGCCTGGGGCGGGCGGAGTTGCAATCCGCATTGGAAACGCGCTTCGGGATTTCTATCGCTGACGCCGATTTTCAGAAGGTTCAGACTCTCGGGGAACTCAAAGAACTACTGACAGGTTCTCCTTCGGCAGAGGAGCCTGACACTGCTCTGGCTCCCTATCGGGATCCACACATCTACCCGCAGTGGCCGTGGAAACGCGTGGCGAGGGCTGTGCGCCTCGTGTTTCTCGAAGCGATTGCCATGCCGCTGGTCGCACTATTAGCGGCGCCACGCGTAAAGCGCGATTCGACGCGCGAGCCGGATGTTCCGCTCTTGATCGTCGCCAACCACGTTACGATGTACGACGTGCCGATTCTGTTGTACGGATTGGGCAGGCGAACGCGGCGGCGAGTCGCGGTGGCGATGGCGGGCGAGATGCTGCTCGATTGGCGCCGTGCCCGCGGCCAAGGCAACTGGTTTCTAAATCTGCTCGCTCCGGCTGCTTATTACCTGGTAACGGCGCTCTTCAACGTTTTTCCCTTGCCGCAATCGGGAGATTTTCGCGCGAGCTTCGCGCACGCAGCTCGGGCTATGGACCGTGGGTTTCATGTTCTGGTGTTCCCGGAAGGCCGGCGCACGCCGGATGGGCAGATGCACGCTTTTCAACGCGGATCGGGACTGCTATGGAAGGAACTTCTGTGCGATGCGCTCCCAGTGTACCTGGAGGGCCTGTGGGAACCGAAGTCCGGGAAGACGGGATGGTTTCGCTCGGGCAGAATCCGCACCCACGCCGGAGCAGCGATCGCTCTGCCTTCTGAGACAGACGCCCAGGCCGCGACGGCATTGCTGGAAGAGCGGGTCGCGAGCCTTGCAGGGCAGCATTCCGATTGATGGCGCTTCGCGCGCGGCTGTTCCGGTTTTGCTGGAGAGTCCGCGGGTGTATACTAGCCATCGATCCCAGCAGCGTCTAAGCAGGAGCGACGTCACTATGACCAACATTCAAATGACCGGAAAGAGTTCGAAATATCTCGGCGTAGCGATATTTATTGCGATTTCGATGGCCGTGTGGATAGGCCGGAGCGACGGGCAGCAAGGCTCGGCTTCCGTGAACGTCAAGGCCGATGAAATCGGCGGCGTTGTGAGCAGCAGCAAAGGACCTGAAGCGGGGGTCTGGGTGATCGCTGAAACCACCGACTTGCCGACCCGGTACATCAAAGAGGTTGTCACGGACGACCGCGGGCGCTACCTGATCCCGGCGCTGCCCAAGGCGAACTACACGGTGTGGGCGCGCGGCTACGGCCTGGTGGATTCGCCCAAGGTGCAGACGGTTACCGGCAAATCGGTCGACCTGAAGCCGGCGATTGCGCCGGACACCAAGACTGCCGCGAAGCTGTATCCCGGCAACTATTGGTACTCGCTGATGAAAGTTCCAGAAAAGAATGAATTCCCGGGCACGGGTCCCACGGGCAATGGCATTTCACCGAACGTGAGGAGCCAGGGGCAGTGGATCCACTTGGTGAAGACTGACAGCTGTGAATCCTGCCACCAGCTTGGCGGCGAGTATACCCGGACGATTCCGGCAATGTTCAAGAATTTCGATTCTCCGGCCAAGGCCTGGGAGCGTCGCGTGCGGTCAGGACAAGCAGGCAATGCGATGGTCAGTGGCTTGGGGCAATTGGGTCCGCAGCGCGCCACCGCCGAGTTCGGAAGTTGGACCGATCGCATCGCGCACGGTGAACTTCCAGCGCAGGCTCCGCCGCGTCCGCAAGGCGTCGAGCGGAACGTCGTGATTACGCAGTGGGACTGGGCCGATCCGAAGGCTTATCTGCACGACGAAATCTCCACCGATAAGCGGAATCCCAGTCTGAACCCCAATGGCCTGATCTACGGATCGCCCGAAGAGAGCCGCGATGCGCTTCCGGTGCTCGATCCGGTGCGCCATACCACCAGCTGGGTGAAAGTTCCTTATCGCGATCCAAATACTCCTGGCCAGCCGAAACCTCTTGAAGCCTCGGCCGTCTGGGGGGATGAGTCCATTTGGGACAGCCACGTATCGGTTCACAACCCGATGTTCGACAACACCGGGCGCCTGTGGTTCACCTCGCGCCTGCGTGCGCCGGACAACCCGGCGTGGTGCAAGGCAGGATCCAGCCATCCCTCGGCAAAGATCGCACCGGTGGATCGCTCCGGCCGACAGCTCGCGGTTTATGATCCGAAGACCAAGCAGGTGTCGCTAGTAGACACTTGCTATGCCACGCATCACCTGCTGTTCGCGGAGGACGCCAATAATACATTGTGGACCAGCAGCGGCGGCGGCGGCGGGGTGGTTGGCTGGCTGAATACAAAAGTCTGGGATCAGACCCACGACGCGCAGAAAGCGCAAGGCTGGACCGCGCTGGTGCTCGATACCAACGGGAACGGCAAGCGCGATACCTTCGAAGAGGTCGATCAGAATGTCGCCACCACGGCGACGGGCGAGAGCCTGGGCACGTCCGCCGCGCTGCCGCGCATTGCCACCGATCCCCAAAAGGATACGCGCCTCAACGCAGCGTTTTACGGCCTGGCGATCGGCACGGATGGATCGATCTGGGGTAGCGTGCTGGGATTCCCGGGCGGGATCGTGCGCGTGGCGCCGGGCTCGAACCCTGCGGAAACAGCGCTGGCGGAGTACTACGAAGTGCCATATAACAATCCGAAGGCGAAGGTGCAAGGTTTCTCGCCGCGCGGCATGGATATCGACCGCAACAACGTCGCATGGGTAGTGCTGGGCAGCGGGCATCTCGCCAGCTTCGATCGCAGCAAGTGTAGGGGTCCGCTCAACGGGCCCAAGGCCACCGGCCAGCACTGTCCCGAAGGCTGGACCCTGTATCCCTCTCCGGGCCCGAACTTCAAGAACGTGAAGGATTCGGGGAGCGTGGATTCGCACTACTACGATTGGGTGGATCAGTTCGACACGCTGGGCCTCGGAAAGAATACGCCGATCGCCACCGGCAACGGCAGCGATTCGCTGCTCGCGCTGCAGAATGGCAAGTGGGTGGTGATGCGTGTCCCCTATCCGATGGGCTTCTTCGCCAAGGGCATGGACGGACGCATTGACGACCCCAATGCTGGATGGAAAGGCAAAGGCGTCTGGACCACCTGGGGCACGCGCACGCCGTTCCACTCGGAAACCGGCAAGGGAACCATGGCCAAGGTCGTACACTTTCAGGTTCGCCCGAATCCGCTGGCGGACTGATCTTCAGAGCGACATCGCGCTGATAATGGCCTTGGTGTAGGCAGCTATTCGCCGAGGCCGTTCCGGCCCCTCGAAGGGCACAAAATAGGAGACAATAAAAAGCTACATGCGATGTCCGGTGTGTGAATCTCTTGAACGCGAGCGCAGGCTCATGAACCAGATCGAGGCGAGCACTATTCTGCAGCAGCGGTACAAGATGATCCTGCCTCTTGTTGCCCATGGAGCGGATGCGCAACCGGATCAGGACCTGGACGAGGTCATTCGCTTCAGCCGAAAGTGCCAGGCAAAGATCGCGTTCCGTCTCCAGCGGCATCAAGATCGCGAGCACGCAGCATAGAATCTTATTTCGTTCCGTCAGAAAAGCTTGCATTGCCCCTTGTTAAGCCGCATCCGCCCCTCTTATGCCTGCCAGCGATCTGAAACCGACTGAAACATCCGAAGCACGGGCGCAATGGGGGAAAAAAGCTGCAAGCCCCGAAGAGCAACTCTTCCTGGAAGGCCCGCATGGACGCGGCTTTGAACTGGGACGAGCCGTGCGGATTTTTCGCGAACTGATCCACGGCTTTCGTGTCCTCCACTTCGTAGGCCCGTGCATCACTGTCTTCGGGTCGGCGCGCTTCCCGCCGGAGCATCATTACTATGCGCTCACGCGTGAACTGGGAGCGAGAATTGCTGAAGCGGGATTCACGATGATGACCGGCGGCGGACCAGGATTAATGGAAGCGGCCAACCGGGGCGCCAAGGAGGGCGGTGGTATCTCGATCGGCTGTAACATCGTCCTGCCTCAAGAGCAAAAACCCAATCCCTACCTCGACAAATGGGTGGAGTTCCGTTATCTCTTCGTGCGCAAGTTGATGCTGGTGAAGTACTCCTACGGCTTCGTGGCGGCGCCTGGCGGGTTCGGGACTCTTGATGAATTGTTCGAGGTCGCGACCTTAATCCAAACCGGAAAGATCAAGAACTTTCCGGTGGTGCTATTGGGTGTCGGGTACTGGTCGCCCCTGATCGAGTTCATTCGTGGTTCGCTCCTGATGAACGCCGCCATCAATCCGCAGGACGTTGAGCATTTGCTAGTGACGGATTCGCCAGCAGAGGCAGTGGCTTTTATTCAGAGATCCACTACCAAGAATTTCGGGCTGCGCTATGTTCCCAGACGACCCCGCAAGCTCCTGTTTGAGCGTGGCGTATAGCGGGATGTCTCAGTGCGCGCGAATCCCCTGACCGGGGTGCGCGCCGGATTGCAGTTTGCCGTCGCGGACCACAAAGGCGCCGCCGACCAGGACGTAACGGAATCCTTCAGAATACTGCGCCGGCTTTTCGTACGTGGCTTTGTCGATCACGCTGTTGGGATTGAATACTGACAAGTCCGCGTCCGCGCCTATCTTCACACGGCCTTTCTGACGCATTGCAGGCGACATCGCTTCCAGGCGCCGCGCCGGCATGAGCGAGGACTTGCGAATCGCCTCCATCAGTGTGAGCACTTTTTCTTCGCGGACATATTTGCCCAGCAGGCGGGCGTAGGTTCCGGCGGCGCGCGGATGGCCGACGCCTGCTTCGAGGATGCCATCGCTGGCAACCATTACCTGCGGGTGAGCCAGTATGAGGCGTATCATCTCCTCTGTGTTGCTGAAGAGCACTACGGTGCCGCCTTGCTTGCGATAGCGCTCGAATAACGCCGGGTTCAGGCGCTCACCGGTGGCGGGCCATAGGAGGTCGGAATAGTCTATGCTTTGCCGCTGTTGCCAACCGGGATCGAAGAGGGCCGACTCCAGGCGCGTGGCGCCAGCGATATACGGGTAGGCTTCGGTGGTGACGTCGAGGCCGTGGAGACGTGCGCCGTCGATCATGCGCAGCCCTTCCGGCGTCCTGCGCATAGCTGCGCTATTCAGATGCACGACGTGCAACGACGCTCCCGAAACAGCGGCGTCGGCAATTACTTCCTGCAAAGACCTCACAACGTCGCCGCCCGCTCGCATGTGAACGAACACAGGCCGTTTGAATTGCGCAGCCAGGTAAAACAGGCTGAGAATCTCGGCGGGGGTGGCAGTGGGAGTGTAGGTGATGCCCAGGCCCATCCCCAAACCGCCTTCGTCCAGGCCCTTCTTCACTGCCGCCTCAATGGCTTTTTGTTCCTCCGCGGTGGCAGGACGATTTGTTGCGGCGTCCCGCGGCAGGAATTCGCCGCTATCGTGCATGACGGCCATGCGTGCCGGAATGTGCCCCGAACTGGCGCCGAAGTTGATCAGCGACTTGCCTTCGCGGGCGGCGTACCATTCACTCACGGGTGAAACACCAACTTCCAGTTCCAGCGCGGTGGTGACGCCGTCCATGGCTTTGAAGCCGGCGGCTTCCGGGGTTTGCGAGTGCTGGTGGAGATCGATAAAACCGGGCGCGATCACCAGGCCGGCGGCATCCACTTCCACCTTGCCGCGGAGCGGGTCGACGGAGATCGCGGCGATCTTGCTACCGGTGATGCCGACGCTGCGAACGGCATCCAGACCGGATTCAGGGTCCATCACGCGGCCGTGTTGCAGAACGATGTCATAGGTCTGCGCGGCGAGTAAGGAGGGCAGGAAAAACAGCAGGAATCGCATGAGGCTAGTCTACAAGAGGTTGCGGGAGTTAGCATGAAAGCTCACGGGATTCATGAGACTTATCAGCATCGGCGAGATCTTGTGGGACGTGATTGGAGGCCAGGAACACCTTGGCGGCGCACTGCTGAACCTTTCGGTGCACGCCGCACGTCTAGGACACGAGGTGTCTCTATTGAGTGCGGTGGGCGCAGACCAGCGTGGCGACCGCGCGATCGAAGCGATGTCCGCCTTGGGTCTTTCGATCGATCTGGTTCAGCGCTCGGATAAATGGCCCACGGGAATCGTGACAGTAACGGTAGCTGATGATGGACAACCTGAATTTGAAATCCACCGGCCGGCCGCCTATGATTCCATGAATCTCGACAAGCATGGCCTGGAGCATCTCGCTTCGTGGAATCCCGATTGGGTTTGCTACGGGACTCTGCTTTCTCTGGATCCGCGGGGACGGAATTTGCTGTTTGAGACTATGGATGCGATTCCACGCGCACGCCGTTTTTACGACGTGAATCTGCGCCCCAAGTCTTTCACCTCCGCCTTGGTGCTGGAATTGCTGGGATGGGCAACTGTCGTGAAGTTGAATCAGGACGAAGTGCGCTCGGTCGACGAGATGTTTCAGGGAAGCACCCGAACGCTCGAGGAGTTTTGCCGCGATCACGCGGAGCGCTGGGGCTGGGAAGCGGTCTGTATTACTCGCGGCGAATTGGGGTGCGCGATACTCGCACGCGATCAGTACGTGGAAGTACCTGGGTACCGCGTGCAGGTCGCGGACACAGTAGGCGCGGGCGACGCCTTCGCTGCCGCGTTTCTGCACGGTCTAAACGCCGGCTGGCCCGCGGCTCAGATCGGCGATTTTGCGAATCGTCTGGGTGCTTTCGTCGCCAGCCGTCCGGGCGGCGCCGCGCCGTGGTCGCTCGATCAGATTGAGGCGCTATCGCGGTCCGGTTAGCGGCACTGGATCCAAGCCACTCTCCTTGATGACGGGATAGGCGGCTGGTGAGGCCAGCCACCGCATCAGGGCCTTGGCGGCTTCCGGATGCTTTGACGTCGTCGGGATTCCGGCGGCGAAAATCGTGACTTTCTGCACCCCCGGCGGCAGTGGTCCCACGATATCGATGCCCTTCACCGGACGCAGCTCGCTGATCTGCTGAAAGCCGATCTCGATCTCTCCCCTCGCCACCGCTTCGCCCACCGGGTCGGCTTCGATCTTCTTGCTCTTGCCCCGGATCTGATCGGCGATCCCGAGTTTCGGAAACAATTCGGTGGAGAGGTAGACGCCGCTGGCGCTATCGGAATATGCAATCGACTTGGCATTCAGCAGAGTCCGCTTCAGTGCGTCGACGGTGCCGATGTCGGGCTTGGGCGCTCCGGCCTTGACGGCCATGCCGATGCGGGATTCGACCAGATCGACGCGGCTGCCGGCCTGGACCTTGCCCTGTTTCATCAGCTCGGCGAGCGCGGGCGCCGCCATGATGACGACATCGATCGCCTCTCCGCGTTCCAGGCGCAGCGGAATGGCATTGTGGGTGGTTCCCATGGAGGGTCCGAACTCGGTCACCAGTTTGTGGTGAGCGGCGCGCTCATATTCGGGAACGAGTTTCAAGTAGGCGGCCGTGAATGCCCCGGAAGTCACCACTTTGATCTCGGCCGCACGTACCGTAGCAGCGGTGAATAGCGCACAGGTCACGGCCAGTAGCTTGGCCCGGGCGAAACGTCTATTAAAAATGGTTTTCATGGTTTCGTATCATTATGGTCCAAACGCTCACGGCGTGGTGCTTCATGCCGCGGATGCCGTTCACAGACCCTGCTTGGATGTAGAATATCTGCATGCCGCGCCGCATCGTTTTGCTGCTCATCTCCACGCTGGCCTATGCCGGCGTTACCCGCGTCGAGATTACCCAGCGCCATGATCTTGCCATGCTGAACTATGAAGAGGTCATTGGCAAAGTCTATTTTGCCGTGGATCCCAAGCTTCCTCATAACCAGATCATTGTCGATCTCGATCGCGCTCCGCGCAATGCGCAAGGACTGGTCGAATTCTCTTCCGATCTGTATGTGCTGAAGCCGAAGGATGCCGCCAAGAGCAACGGCACCGCGTTGCTCGAAATCTCCAATCGCGGCGGTAAGGGAATACTGGGCATGTTCGACCTCGCGCAGGGGTCGGTGCCTCCTCGCACCGCGGCCGATCTCGGCGATCCTCTGCTGTTCCAATCCGGCTACACGCTGGTATGGGTTGGGTGGGAGTTCGATGTTCCCGACAGCACGAATATGAAGCTCTACGCGCCCGTGATCCGCGGGATCACGGGACCGGTGCGAGCTGAGATCATCGTGGATCAACGCGCCACCGCCGCCTCGCTCGCCGATCGCAGACAAATCCCCTACGCGGTCGCCGACCAAGCCTCCGCGAGGCTCACAGTGCGCGATCAGCCCACCGGTCCGGTCACGGCTATACCGCGCGATCAGTGGAAATTCAACGCAAGTGCTACCGGCATCGAATACCCCGCCGGTTTCGAGCCGGGTCGCATTTACGACGTGGTTTATACTGCGAAGGACCCAGCCGTGACGGGCCTGGGGCCCGCCGCCATCCGCGATTACATTGCTTATATGAAGGAACACGGCGAGGTGAAGCGAGCCATTGGCTTCGGCACCTCACAAAGCGGCCGCTTCCTGCGCAAGTTTCTCTATGATGGCTTCAATGCCGATGAACAAGGTCGGCGGGTCTTCGACGGCTTGTGGGCCCACGTTGCCGGCGCCGGCCGGGGCAGCTTCAATCATCGCTTCGCCCAGCCCTCGCGCGACGGCCATACGTGGATGAACTTTCTTTACCCCACGGATCTGTTCCCCTTCACCGACGAACCGGAAAGCGACGGCGGCATCACCGACAGCATGCTCGCGCGCGCAAGAAAGGACGGCGTGGTGCCGAAAGTTTTCTATACCAACGGATCTTATGAATATTGGGGGCGCGATGCCGGCCTGATTCATACCAGTCCCGACGGGAAGAAGACGATCGCGCCGCCGCCCACCACGCGTATCTATTACATCGCCGGGACGCAGCACGGCGCCAACGCGAAGCCCGAAAAGAATGGCACCCAAAACCGCGCCAATCCGCAGGATTATCGCTACGCGATGCGCGCGCTGTTGGTCGCCATGAACTCCTGGATCACGAATGGAACCGCGCCGCCCGAGTCGCAAATCCCACGCGTGGATAAGGACAACCTGGTCGCCCCAGGCGCTCTGGCCTTTCCGAAAATCCCCGGCGTGAAGCTTCCCTCTGAACCCAACTTCGCCTTGCGTCTGGATTTCGGTCCCGATTTCGCGTCCAAAGGCATCGTCGCCTATGAGCCGCCAAAAGTCGGCAAGCCGTTCCCCACGCTGGTCCCGCAAGTGAACGGCGACGGCAATGAAACCAGCGGGATTCAGTTACCGGAACTCGCCGTTCCGCTTGCAACCTATACCGGATGGAACCTGCGCGATGCCTCCGTCGGCGCGCCAGAGGAGATCCAGAGTATGGTTGGGTCCTTCATACCCTTTGCCCGCACCAGAGCGGAGCGCGAAAGAACCGGCGATCCCCGGCCGTCGATTGAAGAGCGCTACACAAGCAAGGAGGATTACTTAAAAAGAGTGGAGACTGCGGGCAAACAATTGGCTCAAGAACACTTGCTGCTCGACAGTGACGTCGAAAGAATCAGGGCAAGGGCCAGCGCGCGCTGGGATTCACTGATGCAGTAATGCGAGCTGTTAGGTATCGAGCAAGCTCACGGGGGCCGCGCGCTGGACTTTTCAATCTGCGAACATCGGCGGAGGTGAGGCATCATGGCTGGGACCGACATATTCGTCGAGAGCCCGGTCCAACAATTCCACGCGCCAGTTTAAGTCCTGAATATGATTGAGCAAGTACCGCCTACTCTGAGGCCGTCCGGACTTTAACTTTCTGCAGAGCCGTTGCTCCAGAGTGCGAATCCCGATCAGTTCATCGGCGATCCATGAGGTTCTGCTTAATATCATAGGATCCTGTCGCATATGATTCTTGTGGGTCTTCACGGTGGTCGTCATAGCACCTTGAGATCCAAAGCGCGCTGCCGCTCGCCTCCAGCCACGCCGTTTGTAAAGCCTTAGTTTTGATGTATTCTGACGTTCGCTGGGTGGATTCACGCAGTCGAGTCGGAGGCACTGCAGTTATTTCGCGCCTGGAGTGTCAGAATTGCTGGCCTAGGGCGTTTAGGCACCTCTTTGTCATGTGTTCTCTTATGCTTCAGGCTGGCATTTAACTTGCCTTGGTACTTGTAATTCGCCTGCGCCATTCGGCGGCTGGATTCATCCGGGCGAACAAAGAGAGAACAAAATCAGAGTCGGTGCCGATGCCGACTCGGCGGAGCGATCAGAATGCTTGGATGGTTGACGGTCTTTGGAATGTTGACGTTGGGCAGTTCCATGACGATGATTTTGGGAAAGGCTCCGACCGTATCGACCGTGACGGCTAGTTTACTGTTTGCGCTTCTATTTTTCCTCTGTCTCTTGACGCGGGTGGTGCGCGGCCGCGCTTGACGTTCTAGGGTCACATGACGGCCCAGCGTCGCATGACATCCTTACGAGTGGTACTTGCCATCTATTCTTCCGGCGAAGAAGCCGAAAGAGCGTATCGAACAGTGTGCTCGGCGGGACGCGGGCGCGTCTGTTTGCTGCTGACGCCGAGCGCCAAACCCAACTTGCGGTCAAAGTTGAGCAGCTATCGCGCGCTCCAGTTTGACGGCGAGAATGTGGTTATTGTAGAGTCCCCGCATTCCCAAGTTCAGGCCATTGTCAAAGAGCTCCGGCAGGCGGGTGAGCCTTCAATTTTCATGCTGGCGGGGCAGGCTCCCGAAACCTCGTCCGCAACGACAACCGGCGCTACTCCGGCGTCGATTGAAGAAATGGCGCGAAATTGTTCCGAGCGCCATAATGCTTCTCCGCTGCTCAAGAAGGAGATCCTGTCTCGCTTGGGCCGTTGCGAGACTGGACTCGAATCAGTCCGCCAAAACTTATCCGAGGCCGCGCGCCTGGACCACACACTGACCGCGTCCGCGGAATGGCTGCTTGACAATGCCTATCTAACCCGCACCAGCATTGCAGAGATTCGTCGATCCCTGCCACGGAATCATATTCGGACTCATTCCGGGCAGTACGGTTATCTTTGCGTCTACGAGTTGGCGGCCGACCTGGCACGATATTCGGACAATGTCGTGGATGAAGCCAACGTTTCGCAGGCGCTTACTGAGTATCAGAAGTGGTCGCCACTCTCTATCGCCGAGCTGTGGTCGTTTCCTCTGCTGCTTCGCTTGTCTCTGATCGAATCGCTGACGACGCTCGCCAGAGGAGTGGATCACGCTCAACAGATTCGGGAAGCCGGCTATTTCTGGGCGAATCGATTAGCCGTCAGTTCGCGCCGCGACCCCGAGCTATTTGACGGCATCCTCCACCTGATGGAGTCCGAACCCGTAGCGGGTGAGCCGTATTTTGCGACTTGCCTTGTGGAACAGCTCCAGGATGAAGACCGCGCGCTTGCGCCCGCGCAGCAGTGGATCGAAGCCCGGCTCGGAATGCCGCTCGCTGAAGTGGTTCGAAACGAACACAATCGAGAGGCCGCGGAGCGCCTGTCGATCGCCAATGCATTTGGCAGTTTGCGCGCGCTTGCGAGACTGGACTTTAGAAAAATCTTTGAAGCGACCAGTTTGGTGGAAGCGGAGCTGCGCACCGATCCCACGCATGCACATAGCGATTTTGCGACGCGCGACCGGTCGAGGAAAATTGTAGAACAGCTTTCACGACACTGCGGAACCGGGGAAGTGGGAGTAGCTCGCCGCGCGGTCGTCCTGGCCCGGCAAGCCAATCGACCGGAAGCGGCATCGGTATCGTATTTTCTCTTGGCGGAAGGCGTCACGGAACTGGAGCGGGACCTTGGCGCTCGGATGCCTTTCCGGATCCGCGTGACCCGCGCCGTCCGGCGCAAAGCGACACCAATCTATCTCGGCAGCTTAGTGGGTCTGACCGTGTGGTTCTTAGCCTTATCTCTGGCATTTGCCTGGGACTTGGGTGTTCAGCAGCCGCTCATGCTCGTCATCCTGGGCGCGCTGGCGCTGTTTCCATTAAGTGAATTGACGGTTCAGATCATCAATGCCCTGGTGATTTCGCTGTTGCCACCCGATCCGCTGCCAAAAATGGAATACAAGGACGGAATTCCTGGCGATCACGCAACGCTAGTAGTCGTTCCCATGATGTTGTCGAGCGCAGAGGTGGTGCGCCTCGAAGTGGAAAAACTGGAAGTCCGCTTTCTGGCGAATCAGGAAGCCAACGTTTTCTTCGGGCTTTTTTCGGACTTCACAGATGCTCCGGAAGCCACGGCGTTTGGAGATGTCGAAGTTCTCGCGGCAGCTCGGCAGGGTATTGAACAGCTGAATAACCGTTATAGCGGCGGCCGCTTTCTTCTGTTTCATCGGCCGCGGGTATGGTCTGAAAGCGAGAGACGCTGGATCGGGCGCGAGCGCAAGCGGGGCAAACTCGAAGACTTGAACGCGTTCCTATGCGGCGAAGGCGACGCTTCGATCAAGATCGTGGGCGACTTGCCGCTGCCTATTCGCTATGTGATCACATTGGATGCCGATACCCAGTTGCCTCCCGAAAGCGGAAGGCGTCTGATTGAGACGCTGGCTCACCCGTTAAACCAAGCGGTCCTCGATCCGGTAACGCGAGTCCGCACGCGCGGGTATGCGATTATTCAGCCGCGAGTGAGCATCTCATTGCCGGGTGCGACGGCGACCCACTTCACACGTGTATTCGCGGACAGCCTGGGTACGGACCCTTATTGCCAGACCGTCTCAGACGCGCAACAGGACCTGTTCGGAGAGGCCATCTTCCACGGCAAGGCGATTTACGACGTGCGATCCTTCCGCGAGAGTGTCGGCGACCGCTTCCCACCCGAGACCCTGCTGAGTCACGATTTGATTGAAGGGGCTTATGCCGGAGTGGGTCTCGCCAGCGATATCGAGTTGTTCGAACACATGCCGTGCGACTATGCGACTTACAGCAAGCGCCAGCATCGCTGGATACGCGGCGATTGGCAGATCGCGCCGTGGATGTTGGGACGCGTGCCTTCCGCCCACGGGGGCTGGGAACGAAATCCGCTGAGTGTTATCAATCGCTGGCGGATTTTCGACAATTTGAGGCGCAGTCTGGTCCCTAGCGCCTCCATGCTGCTCCTGCTTTTTGGCTGGCTGACTTCCAAGGCGCCTGGGGTCTGGAGCCTGCTGGTCGGTCTGGCGGTGGCGATTCCCGCCGTCGCGCCATTGTTCGAACGCTCCGCCAGATACCTACATGGATCCATACGCGGCTGGCGGGGAGCGTTCGACGAAGTCGTGCGGGCGGCCGTGATGTTGGCGTTCCTGCCGCATCAGGCCTGGCTGTCAATGGATGCGATTGTGCGTGTGGTCTATCGACGATGGATCAGCCACCATCACCTGCTGGAATGGCAAACCACTGACAGCGCTTCCCGGAGCCAATCCGCCCTCAGCTCGACCATGCGCCACATGCTGGTAGTGTACGGATTCGCGGTTGCCCTCATGATTGTAATGCGGGTGCAGAACGCCTTCGCTCCTACCGCGTTCTTCCTGGGGCTTTGGGCGCTTTCCCCGCTGTTGATGCATTGGTTATCGCGTCCCGCCCGCGACTCTCGCCGCCATCGTTTTGAAATCGGGAGCAACGCGTTCTTGCGGATTGTGGCGCGCCGTACGTGGCGCTATTTTGACGATCTGGTGGGTCCTTCGATGAACTGGCTGCCGCCGGATAACTCGCAGTTGGCGCTGCATATCGAGGTGGCCCCCCGTACGTCGCCTACAAATATCGGTCTATGGCTCACTTCGGCGCTGGCGGCACGCGATTTTGGATATCTGACGCCGGACGATTTCTGGCGCCGGTGCTCGCAGACCATGACCACGCTCGATCGCCTGGAACGATATGAAGGGCATTTGCTGAACTGGTACGACACGCGAACACTCGCTCCCTTGGACCCACGCTATATTTCGACCGCCGACAGCGGCAATTTGCTGGCCTGCCTATGGGTGCTGGAACAAGGATGCCAGGACACGCTGCGCGCGCCGGTGCTAGGTCATCAAAGCCTGCGCGGACTCGCGGATACTCTATCGGTGCTCCGGGAAGCCTGCGAATCGGATCCGCTCACCGCCGTTCACATGAGTGCACTGCGCCGCCTGCTGCGCGGCAAGTCGGAGGGCTACGCGGTGATCGGCCGGCTGCGGCTGGCTCTGGCGCCCATCCAACAATTGCGGGAAATGCAGACCGGCGAGGAGGTTGGCTACTGGGCGTCGCGTCTCGAGGTCGAGTTGAAATCCTGGACCGAAACCGTGGATCTTTACCTCAAGTGGATGGAGACTCTGATGCGTGCCCCCGAGGCAACGGTGCGTGTCCTGGGCGAACAAGTCGGCAGGTTGCGGCGCCGCGCGGTACGCACGGTCCCCTCGCTGAATGCGTTGGCCTGCGGCCATTCAGGCCCGGTGGATGAAATCTTGACACGCCGCCTGGACCCGGGGTTGCCCTCGGAAGTTGCGGGATGGCTCCGTCAGCTTAACGCGGAATACCAGGAAGCCCGCGCTAACGCGGCACGAGCAGTGGCCAATTTGGAGCACCTAGCCGCCTCCGCCGAGAGACTGGCAAACGGCATGAACATGCGCTTTCTGTATGACCGGGACCGGCGCATGTTCGGCATCGGATACGCCGTGGGCTCTCCCGTGGCGTTCACCAGCCACTATGACTTACTGGCTAGCGAATCCCGAATCGCAAGTCTGGTTGCCATGGCTAAAGGTGACGTTCCGGTGGAGCACTGGTATTCCTTGGCCCGCCCATGTGTGCCGTCGCGTGGCGGGCAGACGCTGCTGTCGTGGAGCGGCACTGCCTTCGAATATTTGATGCCGGCCCTATTCACCCGCCTGTTCGCGAACTCGCTGCTGGAAGACGCCTGCAGGGACTGCGTTGGCCGGCAGATCGATTATGGAAACCGGATGAGCGTTCCCTGGGGCATTTCAGAATCTGCTTACAGCGCCTTGGACGCCAATCAGACGTATCAATATCAGGCCTTCGGCGTGCCGCAACTGGCGCTAAAACCCGGCCTGGATGCCGAAGGGCTAGTGATCTCGCCCTATTCAACGATGCTGTCGCTTCCTGTGGAGCCCAGCGCTGCGGTGGGGAACTTGAAACGTCTGGAAGATCTGGGGCTAGTGGGACCGATGGGATTTTACGAAGCCATCGATTTTACTCGCGCGGCAAAGCGCCAAGGTGAACGAGGCGTAATCATTTACACCTACATGGCGCATCACCAGGGAATGAGTCTGCTGGCGCTCGATAATACCGTGCACCGCTGCGTCATGCAACGCCGCTTTCACGCCGATCTGCGCGTTCGCGCGATCGAGTCGGTTTTGTTCGAGCGCATTCCCCTGACGCATCCGTCACTGGAGAAAGAAACTAGCATTACGCCGACGGTGCGTCCGTCGACGGCCGAGGAGCCGGCCGAGCGCATCTGGAAGGGCACGACTGCCGTCCCGCGCGTCCATTTTTACGGCAACGGCCGCTATTCACTCATGATGACGGATTCAGGAGGCAGCTACAGCCGTTGGAACGATCTGGATTTATCCCGCTGGCGTTCCGATACGACGCTCGATGCGTGGGGCAGCTTCCTTTACATCCGCGATACGCGATCCGACGCGCTGTGGGCCGCAGCCGCCAAGCCGGCCGGGAGCCAACTGGGCTCTTCGGAGGCACATTTCTCGGCCGACCGCGCCGAATATCATCGCCAGGTCTTCGGCATTGAGACCATCATGGAAGTGACTGTCGCCCCCGAGGACGACGTGGAGTTGCGGCGGGTGAAAGTGATGAATCGCTCGATTCGAACCCGGCCGCTGGAATTTACCAGCTATTGCGAGCTGGCGCTGACGCCCCACGCGGCCGACAAAGCCCATCCCGCCTTCGTCAAAATGTTCATCGAAACCGAGCGAACACCTGATGACATTCTGCTGGCTCAGCGGCGTCAGCGCTCGCCCGACGAGCCGCAAGTGTGGGCGGCCCATTTCCTGGTAGGGGTACCAGGCAAGCTGCAATCCGAGACTGATCGCGCAAAATTTCTGGGCCGCGGTAATACCGTCGAATATGCGGAAGCCTTGCGGCGTCCGCTGACGGGTTCGGCCGGAATTGTTCTAGACCCGGTGTTCAGCCTGCGCTGCCGTGTCACTCTGGAACCGCTCGACCAATTAGAATTTGTGCTGGTGACGCTGATTGCGAAGTCCCGTGATGAGGTGCTGGCCCTCGCGGCAAAATATCACCGTCCCGAATCCATCACGCGAGCCTTCGAAATGGCTTGGACCCGCAGCCAACTGGAGTTTCGGTACCTCGGAATCGGTCCTGCAAAGAGTCACCGTTTCCAGGAACTCGCCGGCAACCTGCTCTACGCTAATCCTAACCTTCGAGTGCCGGGAGTGAGGCTGCAAAGGAACCGGCTGGGACAGTCCGCACTGTGGGGCTATGGAATTTCCGGCGATCTCCCCATACTCACGGTGATCATCGCCGACGCCCGCTCTATGCCTCTGGTTCGCGAGCTGCTGCTGGCGCATACCTATTGGCAAATGCGCGGGTTCCGCGCCGACCTGATTGTTCTTAATCAGGAGGGTCCCAGTTACGATCATCCGCTGCACCACCAGCTCCAGCGTCAAATCGACGCCCATTCGGGGAGAACCGGCGATAACAAGCGGGGCGGCGTGTTTCTGTGCGATTGGAGTGCGATGCCCGAGGACCACCTCGACTTACTCCTGGCCGCTTCCCGCGTAGTGCTGAGCGGCAGCCGCGGGGCGCTGCAACAGCAGCTCGCGATCGCCGGGAAGAGTCCGGAACAGCCGGCGTTTGTTCGAACCGGCAGCGGCGCGGAGGAGCCTTCCGTTCCCTTGCCGTTCCTCGAACTCCCCTACTTCAACGGGCTGGGCGGTTTCACGAAAGACGGGCGCGAATATGCCATCTATCTGGCTCCCGGAAGCAAAACTCCCGGGCCTTGGGCTAACGTAATGGCCAATGCAAACTTCGGCACGCTGCTGAGCGAAAGTGGCTTGGGATTCACATGGCGCGGCAACAGCCAGACGAACCGGCTGACGCCCTGGCACAACGATCCGGTGACCGACCCGCAGTCAGAAGTCATTTACTTGCGCGACAACGACAGCGGCGCGTGCTGGAGCCCCACGCCGCAGCCCATTCGCGAGAATGACGCCTATCGGGCCCGCCACGGCCAAGGCTACACGGTGTTCGAGCACAATAGCCACGCCATCGGGCAAGAGCTCACGGTATTTGTTCCATTGAACGACGATGGAACCGGTGATCCGGTAAAGGTGTACCGCCTGCGGCTGCGTAACGACTCCTCCCGCCGCCGACAAGTCACGGCGTTCTATTTCGCCGAGTGGGTGCTGGGGACGAATCGCGAGGATCAACAGCCGCACATACAAACCATTTACGATCAGGAATCTGGCGCCCTGTTCGCCAGACAGTCGTGGAATGGCAGTCAGCCCAATCAAATTGCATTTGCGGCCGCCAGCCCCCGCGCGGCATCTTATTCCGGCGACCGCACCGCGGTCCTGGGACGCAACCGCTCGGCGTCCAGGCCCGCGGCGCTGGAACGGATGCATCTCGACAACCGCGCAGGCGCCGGCTTAGATCCAGCGGCTGCGCTTCAGCTTGAAGTTTCCCTCGAACGCGGCGGACAAGTGGAAGTCGTTTTCCTCTTGGGAGAAGCCGGAAGCGCCGAAGAGGCACGGGCGATCATCAGCCGCTATCAAAACCGGGATCAAGTACACCAGGCCTTGGCTGTGACGCGCAAGTCTTGGGATTCGACGCTCGGCGTGTTGCAAGTGCGAACGCCAGTTCTTTCCACTGACTTCCTTTTGAATCGGTGGTTGCCATACCAGGCCCTGAGCTGCCGCTTTTGGGCCCGCTCGGGGTTCTATCAATCCAGCGGGGCTTTCGGCTTCCGCGATCAGCTTCAGGATTCGATGGCGTTCATGTATGCGCGGCCGGAGATCACGCGGGCACACATTCTGCTTTCGGCGAGCCGGCAATTCGTTGAAGGTGACGTGCAGCATTGGTGGCACACCAACACCGGGATGGGCGTGCGCACCCTCTGTTCCGACGACTTATTATGGCTGCCCTACGTGGTGGCGCATTACATTGCCGTCACGGGGGACACCGGAATCCTCGACGAAGAGGTTACATTCCTGGAAGGCGAGCCTCTCAAGGCCGGGGAACACGAGCGACTGTTCGTTCCGGCGGTTTCCGCCCACGCCGCACCGCTATGGGAACACTGCCGGCGCGCGATAGATCGCGGCTGGCGGCTCGGGTCCCATGGACTGCCTTTGTTCGGCAACGGAGATTGGAACGACGGGATGAATCGCGTCGGGATAGAAGGGAAAGGAGAAAGCGTTTGGCTGGCATGGTTCCTTTGTGTTGCAGTGGATTCGTTTGCCCCGTGGATTGAAGAAAGGGAACCCAGCGTAGTTGCGGAATGGCGCGGACGGGCGGCAATGCTAAGAGATGCGGTCGAATTTTTCGGCTGGGATGGCAATTGGTATCTTCGCGGGTTTTTCGACAGCGGCGCTCCCCTGGGTTCCCATGCAAATGAGGAGGCCCGCATCGATTCCATCGCGCAATCCTGGGCTGTGATGGCCCACGCCCCGCCCACACGTGTCCGCCGCGCCATGGAATCCGCCGACCGGATTTTAGTAGACGAGGCGAATCACCTGGTGCGCCTTTTTACACCGCCGTTCGATCATTCGACGCCGCATCCCGGCTATATCATGGGTTATCCGCCAGGCTTGCGTGAGAATGGCGGACAGTACACTCATGGCTCCTTATGGATGGCGATGGCGTGGGCCCGGCTGGGCGAGGGCGGCGCTGCGGTGCGCGTGCTCACGATGATGAATCCGGCAGAGCACAGCCGCAACCTCGAGGATGCCGCCCGTTATCGCGGAGAACCCTACATTGCCGCAGCTGATGTGTCGACCGCGGTGGGCAGAGAGGGACAAGCCGGCTGGACCTGGTACACGGGATCGGCCGGTGTGATGTATCGTGCCTGGATCGAAGAGGTGCTGGGGTTCAAGCTGCATGGCGATCTTCTGACGCTTAGCCCGGTGTTGCCGGCAGATTGGCCCGGTTTCGAAATCACTTATCGCTATCGTTCGAGCTTGTATCAAATCACAGTGCAAAAAGATCCGTCCATCGGATCGACGACAATGTCAGTGGACGGCGGGACGCCTGCAATGCGGGATACGCTTCAGCTGAACGGCGACGGCGGCACGCATCGCGTCGACGTGCGGATTCCCGGTAGAGTGCAGCCACGTCGGCCTGCGGAGGAGGCGACTCAGATCGGAGCCGGCGATTGTGCCGATCAGGCCAAAAAAGTTCTATCTCTCTCGTGACAGATTGGCGCTATCGGCCAGTCCGGCTCGGGCGCGCGCTGGGCGCGTCCGCAGGATATATTGTATGGAGGCATACGTTCCCTGTTGAAGAAGGAGATCCCCATGCGCGCCTGGAAATACGCTCTTTTGATTCCGCTCGCGGTTGGCCTGCTGACGGCAGCCTATGAGCGCACGCGCACCGACCAACTCATGGTCGACGCCGCCAGAAACTATCTGGCGTCGCTCAGCCCAGAACAGCGCAAGCTAACCTCGTTCGCGCTCGACAACATGGACGAACGCACGCACTGGCTTTATACGCCGTTCCTGCGCCACGGTCTGACGCTCCGTGAAATGACATCGACGCAGCAGAGTCTGGCTGAGGCGCTGGTAGCCGCCGGGCTCTCCGCACAAGGACTAGTCAAAGCACACACCATCAGGAGTCTCGAAGAGATTCTCTTTATCCTTGAGAAGAACGGTGACTTAGAGCGCGATCCCAACAAGTATTTTGTCTCGATTTTCGGTGAGCCTTCCGAACATGGCGTCTGGGGATACCGCTTCGAAGGCCATCACGTGAGCCTCAACTACACCATCGTCGATGGCAAGATCGCTTCGTCACCTAGCTTCTTCGGCTCGAATCCGGCTCAGATCCTGGACGGGCGGCGCAAGGGCTTGCGCGCTCTCGCACGCGAGGACGACCTGGGGTATAAGCTGGTGGACTCGCTGACGGGTGAACAGCGCGCCATCGCCGTTGTCGATAAAGTAGCCCCCGCGGACTTACTCACTACCAACTCGCGCAAGGCCGCATTGAACGGCCAGCCCAATGGACTGGCTTACGCGAAGATGACGGCGCCGCAGAAGGAAGCCATGGACGCGCTGATTGCCGAATACGCCAACGATTTTCCGCCGGAGATCGCGTCCCAACGCGTGGAGCAGTTCCGCCGGTTGCAAGGTAACGCATTTTTCGCCTGGTCGGGTCCTGTGGAACCGGGCCAAAAGCACTACTACCGCGTGCAGACGCCTGAGTTCCTAATCGAGTTTGACGACACGCAGGACAACGGTAACCATATCCACAGCGTGTGGCGCGATTACAAGAACGATTGGGGCGAGGATCTTCTCGCTGCCCATTACAAGACCAGCCATTGAGCTAGGGCAGCACGTAGATTTCGATGCGCGGTGTAGCCGGGTTAAAATAGGCGCGCTGGGTATATCCGGATCCCGTCAGTTGACCCTGCCGCTCCGTGACCGAGTTCTTGGGTTCATACGGACTTACCGCCAAAGCTACACGCGGGTGTGGACCGGTTGTGCATTCGCGATTCGTGAGATCCGGCACGAAAAACGCGTAGAGCAGACGCGAATCCGGCGGCGAATAGACGACACATGGCTCGCTGGCCAGGATAAACGCGGCGCTGCGCCAGTCCTCGCGCGGGCGGCGAAAGAAGCTGACGTTGCCGACTACTAGTGCGATCAGAAGCGCGGTCGTGAGAATCGCGGCGGGCCGCCGAGGCAACGCTTCCACTCCTGCGGTGAACAGCAGCGCCAAGGGCGTCAGCACAAAGATCATCTGCCGGATGGCGAGGAAGTAACCGAACGACGCATCGGCCGCCACGGCGCAGACAATCGGCACGATCGAATAAAACAGCCACAGCTCCCAGTCTTGCCGCCGTGTCAAACCGTATCCGAAACCAGCCAAGACCAACAGGGAACCGATGTAGCCGGCGCCTACCAATTCCCGCAAGATCATCGGGACGGCGCGGATAGTAATGGTCCCCTTGAGCTGGCCGATCACCAC
>DATJEI010000215.1:0-5370 GCA_035496735.1 Bryobacteraceae bacterium
TGCTGGTCATCGCCATGATCGAAACACCAATAGGTGTCGCCAACGCCTATGAAATCGCGAGCGTTCCCGGCATCGATGGCGTGTTGATCGCGAATACGGACCTGGCGAATTTCTCCGGCTGGTTCGATCGCGAATCGGGACCCTATCAGGGGATGCTGAAACTCATTCACGATGCGACCAGGCGAGCCGGGAAATACTTGGGCGCCACCGGGCCGGTGCCTCCGACGCCATTCCCCAGATCGGACTTCAATTTCTACCAGGGCGGCCCGTCAATCGACGGATGGATGCCCCCGAACGCTCGCCCGGCTGCCGCTCCGGCGAAGCCTTAGACGGCGACCCCGACTACGCCTCCTCGCGTTGCGTTCCGAGGTAGCGGCTAGCCAATGCTGATTCAGTGACCGCGGCGGCGAGCACGAATAACATCACGTACCACCACAGGGATTCGGGAGTCTTACTGGCCGTTGTCGGGCTTATTGGCTGGCCCGGCGTCGCGGCTTCTTGTGACGACTTGCCGCCATTCCCTTGCCAGAGTGCCAAGACATCGTCCGGGATCACATCCAAGTTGGATTCTTTCGGATCGGGGTTGACACCGACTTCGTCCTGCCGCCCGTCGGCCAGTCGGAGCTGGTAATAGCCGGCCTCGGTGAGCTGGAACGATTGCGCGGACGCGGCCTCGCCCAGCGTGAGCGGACGTTTGCCCTGGGGGTCGGTGACCTCGACACCTTGCGTCCGTTCCTTGGCATTGCGCAGTTCCAGGTAAGCGTCCACAACGCGTGCGCCGCCCTGGCGTTCGCTGCCCGCAAGGTAACGCGCAGTCTGCTCGATGAAAGGCACGAAGGCGGGAGCCAACGGAAAATCGTTGGTGAGGTTGTCTAGCCCCGACGTGAGCAGCATCACGCGGCCTTCGCCAAGGCGCTTTTCAAGCAACAGCGGCGTCTGATCGCCTAAACGGACGATCACGCGTGCGTCGCCTGGTTCCACATCCAGGGCGTAGAAAAACTTCACGCCGGGCCAGCCGCCCGCTTTGGCGACGGCGGGATACGAGGAATCACTCGAGCCGACTCCCATATAGCGATCGGCAACGCGGTTGTAGTCGCGAGTAGCGATGATATGCGCGCCGAAGATGGGAATCTGCGAGCGGGCGCCGGCGGAGGTGCCGGCGGCTATGAAGAGACTGCCGCCTGAGCGCACGTACTGCGTGAGCGAATTTTCCAAGAGCGAAGGCAGCGTGTTGAGATCGGCAAGGAGGATGAACGCGTAGTTAGACGGCTTACGGTCAGCCGCTTCGGTGACGTTGATCGATTCGAGTATGAAAGCGGATTGCGCGGCTGCCGAGAGCGCGGCTCCGATGTAGAGCGGCGAGCGGTTGTCGCCGTAATTATGGATCAGCAAAACTTTTTGCGGATCGGAGCGCTCGACGGCAAAGCGGCGCAGATCGTCGGCTATGAAGCCATCGGCGGAGTCGATCTTGACCTCGCAGCGGCTGAAGCCGTAAGGGACTTCGAGCGCGGGGAAGTCGACGGTGGCGCGTCCGTTTGCCGGAACCGCAACGGTCTTGGTCGCGGTGGTCTTGCCGTTCACAACCAGCGACACACCGCGCTGCGCGGCTGGGGTGCCGTAGCCTGCGATCACTGCTTGCACGTGAACCGGCTTGGCGTCTTTGCCCCACACTTGTCCCGGCGCGTCAACGGATTCGACCGTCCAATTCGGCTGGGCCTTGGTCACCACGGCATGCGTGACCAGTTTGACGTTAGCCGGCAGCGTCAGATCGGCGAAGGTGGCGGCCAGTTGAGTGTGTTGCATGTCGCTGAACAGATGCAGCTCGATAGGAGTGTGAACCGACTCGGCCAGGCCGCGCACTGCCCGCGCCAGTTCACCGAAGTTACCATGGCCATCGCCGGCCTGAATGGCCTGGACTGCGGCACGCAGCGCCGATTGGTCGGCGATAGGCTGCGTCATGAGCCGCAGTTGCGATCCGAACGCCGCCACCTGCGCGCGAGCGGCGCCCTTTCCGGCCAGCACATTCATGGCTGCGTCTTTGGCATCGGCCAAGCGAGTACCAGCGCGCATGCTGAAAGAGTTGTCGACTACCAGCAGCACCAACCGGTTGCTCGCGAGGGCGGCCACGTTGCGGCTTATGAACGGATTGGCAAAGGCGAGAATCAACAGCGCCAGCAACAACAGCCGCAGCGAGAGCAGTAAGATATGATCCAGCCGCTTGTGCTTGGTCGAACTTACGACCCGCGATTCGTAAAGCATCAGCGAGGGCACCGGCTTGGGCGGGCGCTTATGCCGCTTCAGTAGATGCAGGTAGAGCGGAAGCGCTACGCCGGCCAGACCGGCAAGAAACCATGGCGCGAAGAGGCCCATCTAAACGATCCCCCACTTCCGCCGCAGCCACCATTCGGAAAAACGCAGAAGCACCAGGACCAAGAACACCAGCGGCAGGTTCCACAGATCTTTGGTCTCGCGGACCGTCACACCGGCTTCCGAAAAAGGAATGCTGCTCGCGAGTTTGCCCAGGTCGGCGGGCTGCCAATATCTTCCGCCGGTTTGATTGGCGAGGCGTTCCAGCAGGTCGCGATTTTGTTCCGTGTGAAAATTCTCGGCGACGCCATCCATACGCTGAAAGGTGAGTACATCGCGTCCCAGCTCGCTGACCTTACCGGTCTTGGGATCCGCGCGCTGCGCCGTTACCTCGGTCAAATACGAACCCGTCCTGGGAGCGGACCAAGCCGCTTGGAACCGGCCGGGATTATCCGGCACCGGTGTCATCTCGACCCGGGCGCTGACGCCGCTGGGGCCCAGAATATGAGCTTCTACTCTGGCGTCGGGTGCGGGGTTGTACTGTGGATCGCGAACCTCGGCGGCGATCGTCACAGCGCCGCTATCGAGCAGCATCTGCGCAGGTACCGCAGCGGAGACGTGGCCCGGCGTATCGGAAACCAGCCAGCGCAGGAGCTGCTGCCAGAATAGATCGTGCGCGGTGTCGCCGAGTGGCGAGCTCATCTGCCAGCGCCAACTGCCTCCGGTGGCCATGATCGCGCTGCGGCCACGGCCGAAGTTCTCGGTGATGAGCAAGGGCAGTTTGCGGCCTTCGGGCGTAATCATGTTGGCGAGAACCTCCGCCCCGGGCTTGGGAACGCCCGGATCCTGATAATCCATCAGGTAGGGCAAGCTCTTCCATTTGGCAAAATTAGCAGCAGGGTCATCCACTACGCGGGTAATGATGCTGTCGACGCCCGCAGGCGCCAGCTCGGCGGTGGTGTGGGTGGTGCCATCCCTGGGATCGGCCTCCCGATGGAAAGTGGGCGACTGTCCGGGCAGCGTGGTGGGCATCAGATCGATAAGCTTGGTCGCGTTCCAGCCGCCATCCGCCATTGCGAACTGACCGCCCAGCAGCAGCAGGCCGCCGCCGCGGCGATCCACGAACTGGTGGATCAATTCCTGCTGGGCGGGAGTGAAGTAGCCGGCTTCCACCGACCCGATCATCAAGCCTTGGTAGGCAAAAAGATCTTCGGGTGTGGACGGGAATCCGCTGGCCAATTCCTTGGGATCGGCGATTCCCTGGCGGTAGATTTTGTTTTCGCTGGTGCGAACCATGGAGATGATCTGCACCATGCGGTCGTCTTCTTCGGCCTGGCGGATAAATTTGTACTCCCAGCGCGGTTCACCTTCTATATAGAGGATGCGGCGCGCCTCGGAGCTGACATTCACCACGCGCGTCAAAGTGTTATTGGCGGTGTTTTCTTCGCCTGTGAGTGGAGCTGCCGCGATTTGCAGTGTTCTCGCGCCAGCGCCGCCGATATCGAACATCAAAGTCTCGCTCTGCAGATTGCCATCCGCGCCGAGCGTGATGGTGCGGGCGGCGAGGGCCTTGGGCTGTCCGGTACTGACATCGCGCACCATCAGATTGAGCTTTGCGCCCGCGTATCCGCGCTGCTGCAAAGTGATCTTGGCGGCGAGCCGCGAGTCGGCCAACGCGCGCGGAGCAACCACGACATCCTCCAGTTCCACATCATGCGCGGAGCGCTCATGTCCGAAGCCCACGGTGTGAACCGGAATGCGGCGGGCGCGCAGCGCGCTGATCGCGTCCGCGCTTATGCCTCCGGCGTTATCGTCGCCGTCGCTGAGCAGCACCACAGCGCCGATGGGCAGATCGGAAGTTTCCTCGCTCAACTGCTTGAGGCTGTCGCCGATGCGCGTCGCGGGCGCGCCCGGCTGCAGATTCTTGAGGCTGTCGATGCGCGCGGGCACGTCGTCGAGACGATAGAGACGGGTTTGAAACGAGCGGTTGAGACTGGCGAGCAGTCCGCCTTGCAGCACCTTCACGGCCTGGGCCTCGCGGGTCGAGCCGTCCTCGGATATTCCCATGCTGCGCGAGTCGTCGACCAGCACGGCGATGATGTTCTGCTGCGGCTTTAATTCGGCGACCGTGATCGCCGGCTGCCACAGCAGCACAAGTACGATCGCAGCCATGAGCGCTTGCAGGCCCCAGATGATCCAGGCCCGCCAACCTTGCAGCAGCGGCGCGGCTTCTTTCAAACGGGAGCGGATCAACCAGGCGAGTCCGGCGGCAGCGGCCAGGATGAGCAAAGCGAGTGCCCAGGTTGGCCACGCGCCCAAGAGGGCGAAGTGGCCGCGTGAATACACTGATTGCGGATATTTAAAAAAAAACTCGAACATGGGCCTCTGGGCTGCTCGCGAACTGTAGGAAGAGGCGCACGCGGTTCATGGCTAGTGGGTCATGGCGTAGGTTATGTAGTTGAGGACGATGCGAAACGCGAGTCCGGAAAACTTCTCCGGGTACTCCGGGCTGTCGGCCCACTCCCAGGCGTCACCCAGATGCATGTTGGCACAGATTGCCACCATGATGCGCCCGCGGTCGTTGCGGATGGCGCGCCACTTGGGCACATAGCCGTCCTTCTCATAAGTTCTGCCGGTGTTGACGTAGACCTCGCTTGGAATCTGAAATTTTTCGTTGATGTCGTACAAGACGTGATAAATCTCGTCGTTATCTTTGAGATCCTCGACGGGCCGGTCGGGCAGCACCATGCGCATGCCGGCCATGAAATGCTCCCAGTCGTCGGTGCCGTGGAAATCGTCCACCATCAGGAAGCCGCCCTTCAAGAGATAGTCGTGCAGGCGCTTGGCCTCCTGGTCGGTGAAGGTCCATGTGTTCACCTGGACAGCGTAGATCCAAGGATAGTCGTAGATGTGATCGCTATCGAGATCGACCACGTTCAGCGGTGACGGCGAGTTGATGTGGGTCAACCGCCGCAAGGCAATCAGGCAATCGTTATCGGCCTTGGGGTAATCTCTGGACCAGCCGCCATAAAAGCGGCGATACCCGAAGCTGCTGCCATTGGC
>DATJEI010000216.1:0-9750 GCA_035496735.1 Bryobacteraceae bacterium
CGCGCTCGAGGCCCCCGGCGAAGCCCGCTCCAACGTGGAAGTCTTCCGCGATTTGGCGCTGCGCATGGGCTTTGACGATCAATGTTTCCGGGATTCCGAGGACATCATGATACGTTCGCTGCTCCGCTCCGGGCATCCGTACCTCGACGGCATCACGCTCGAACGCCTGGACCAGGAACACTCGATTCGCCTAAACGTGTCGCAGCCCGGCACCCCATTCTTGCCGTTCGCGGAAGGCGGGTTCGGCACTCCCTCGGGCAAGTGCGAGTTCGGCGCCGAAACGCTGGATTATGCCCCGCCGATCGAATCGCGTTTCGGAGACGCTTCTCTTCGCGCCCGCTATCCGCTGGAGCTGATCTCGTCGAAAAACGACGACAGCATGAACTCCACTTTCGGCAATCGTCCGCAGGTCGACGCGGATACCGCGTTGCTCCACCTGAGCTATCCCGACGCCCTGGCTCGCGGCATCCAGACCGGGGACCGCGTGCGTGTATTTAACGATCGCGGCAGTCTTCTGCTGCGCGCCGACGTCGATGGCGTAGTGCAGCCCGGAGTCGCCCGCGCTCCGTCCGTGCGTTGGAATAAGCGCGCCGAGGATGCCGCCAACGTCAACGTACTCACCTCCGACCGCCTCACCGACATGGGCGGCGGGCCAACGTTCTACAGTTGCCTGGTGCAGGTGGAACGCTGCGGGGATTAGCCGGGTGACTAGTGAACGGTAGCCGAGAGCGCCGCCGTACGCTCCCTCATCGCGTCCAGATCCTGACGCGAATAGTAGCGTCCCCGCGACACCACGGCACTGATCTTCTGGGTGTTCTGAATGTCCGCTAACGGGTCCGCGTCAAGCAGCACCAGGTCGGCCGACTTCCCTGCCTCAACGGTTCCGGTCTCATTCAGAATTCCGAAGTACCGCGCCGGGTTGCGTGTAGCCGTTTGCAGCGCTTGCATCGGCGTCAATCCGGACTCGCACAAGAGCACCAACTCCTGATGCAAGCCCCACCCCGGCAATACCGGATTGAACGGATTCATGTCAGTGCCGGCCAGCAATTCCACGCCCGCGCGCTGCATATCGCCCACCAGCTTGCGATAGCGCGTCAGCAGCATGCGCATGCGCTGGTGCAGCACTTCGTATTCGGCCGGCGGCAGATCGCGCAAGTAAAAAATCACCCGCGGGTTCCAGTTCACACTCCACGTCTTCGGCACGAAGCGCAGCCGGGGATCGTTCAGGAACTCGTCGTCGAGCTCGTGGACGAACCCCCACAAGATCGAGAGTGTGGGTGTCTGCCGTGTCCCGTTCTTCGCGAACACGCGGAACATCGCGGCGGCTTTCTCGTCGTCATACGTGTCGGTCAGCCCTGACAGCATTGGCCAAGCCAGCAGGCGCAGTCGTTGTTCGCCTGTGATCTGACGATCGTACATGGTGGCGACACGCTCCTTGCGCAGCAGAGCTTCGTTCGTCGATGCGCCGAGCAGCAGGTTGTTCAAGTGTTCTTCGCTGCGCATTCCTTGGTCGGAGGCCTCGGCCGGGCTCACCTCCTCGGGCACGTGCCCGGCGATGGGAATCCCCGCCGCGCGCGCTTCCTCCGCCAGCGCCAGAAACGCGTCGCGCGGGACGCTGTTGTAAACCTTCAGAAAGTCCGCGCCCTCTGCCTGCAAGAACCGTACGGCCAGCCTAGCTTCCTCCGCGTTCGAGACGGCGATCGCATCCGGCAGTTTCCCCGTCATCAGCGGACCGTCGATGAACCCGGGAGCGTACAACCGCGGCGCGTCCGGCAACTGCTTCCATTGCCGAACCTTCGCCAGCGAGACCCCGGAATACATCTCGCGCACGCCCGTGATCCCGTTCGCGAGCAACAGCGGAAACACAATTTCCGGCGCCGTGATGTGGACATGCATATCCCACAGCCCCGGGATCAGGTATTTGCCGGTGGCGTCGATCACGCGGACGCCGGGCTCGGTCTCGGCCCCGGTCTTAGTCCGCCGCGTCACTGCCGTAATGCGACCGTCACGAACGATCACGGAAAAGTTTTTCTTGGGAGGCGCGCCGGTGGCATCGATCACCGTCGCATGCTGGAAGATGAGTGTCTGGGCGAGGCTCGCGGATACCAGCCAGAAAAAACAAAACCAGAAAACGCTATACCACTTTGGGCGCCGCCGGCGGTTCACTTCTCAAGCTTGAAATTCAGGACTGCTTGCTTGCGATTGTCGAAAAGGCTGAGCTTTTTGGTCGCCGTCATCTCGCCGGATTTCGCCGTCAACTCGTAATCGATATCGATGCGCAAACCTGAAAAATGGTATTGCCCATCTTCAAGCGTGATGAACGACCGTACCTGCAGAGTACGCATGTCCTTTAACTGAACCACGGCGCCGCTTATCGGTTTGTCATCCGCTGCCGTCACCGTTCCCGTCACGGCTCTGGAATTGGCTTCTTCGCGCCGCTCTTCCCGGGTCTTCTTCTGTGCCACAAGCCCGGTGGAAAGAATCAAGGCTATTGCCGTGAGCGTCAGCACCCGTCTGGTATTCCGCCTTCCAGTCATAGTTATCGCTTTCGCTCCTGTCATTTGGACTCGGCCGGCAGCACTAAAGTTACTTCCACCCGCTCTTCGCCCGCCACGGAGGCTTCCTTTTCAACCGACTGAAATCCCTTCAGCGAGGCCCTTACAAGATACGTCGCTGCCGCGGGAGAGACACGGAATGCAAACTCCCCTCGACCGTCGGACACGGATTGGAGTGTCCTCATCTTCCTCTTCGGCGCACCGGGTGCATCCTTCATGGCGAGCGTCACCGCGGCGCCCGGCAGCGAGAACCCGTTGTCGCGAAACACCGTACCGGCAACCACTGCATGCGGCGCATCGCCCTTCATCGGCGGTAACCCCGCAGTAAACAGCAGTAGCACACAACCCCACAAGGCAGTCAAAATCAAGCGGGCTAGTTTACCTTCCGTAGCTCTCACTTCCAGTCTTCTTCCTCGTCGTCGTCGTCATCGTCTTCATCGTCATCTTCGTCCAGATCGTCCTCATCCAGATCTTCGACTTCGTCGTCATCGGCCGCATCGGAGACCAGTTCCAACGGGCTGACGCCGCTGACATTCAGATTTGCGCCGCACTCCTCGCAGATGAGCGAATCTCCTTCGTCCAGTTCGTCCTCGTCAACATCTATGACCGCATCGCAAAGCGGACAGTTGACCATCGCTCCCCCCTCCTTTTTCACACCGCGCACTCCAGACGCAAATTCACTGGTAGACGGTCCCTACCGCGCACCCAGATATATATTTACCATGACCCCGCCGCGGATTGCGGCTTATGCGGGTTGTTCAGCTCTGGCGGCGCTCTCCAAATCCGCGCTTGAGACGGTGACCAACGTCTTCTCCAGGTCCTCGCCGGAGGTAATCATGTGCTCCAAATGGCGGCCGGCGAGTTTCAGGCACCATGCGTCGGTGAGTGGATGCCCGGTCTTCGCGGCGAGCGCCAGCAGGTGCGGATGCGGCAGCGCGATGATCTTCTCCTGCTTTTCCTCGCCCTCCGTCCACACGATGAACTTTACATCCACGGTATCGGCGTGGCGAATAGAAATGCCGGTCTGCAGCCAGCGAAACTCGACCTCCCAGGTGCGGTCAAAAGGATCGGGGCCAGCTTGAAATCGGCGGAAATTGGCAGGCATCGCTATTTAGGGTAACAAATCGAGATCTCACGGCGAATCGAGGAGACACCAACGGAGACGCAGAAGAGAGGGTCAGATTCGCTGCTGGACACGCGAATATCGCTGGGCGCGCCAAGCGCTCTACTTAGGGTTAGCCGGCTTTGGATTAACCTTGAGATAAGCGTTGACGAATTTGGAAATCTGTTCACCGACACGGTCCCGGATGCTGCGAACGTCGGATTTGTCCACCCCGCCGATGGATCCCACGTGCCAGGTTACGGCGGTCGGGACAAAGGTGTCGGGACTGCGCTTCAGCGTGGCCTCCTGCTCCAGGTTCACATCGATGCTGAACGGCCAAAGTCCGGTGGCCGTGCTGCTGGCCACGCTAACGCTTATATAGAGGGTCGGCATCCCCGGCGTATCGATGTTCTGCGTTTTACTTAATAGCGGTATCCCCGCGGCTTGCAATTTTTGCTCCACATCAGCTTGGATATCGGCGGCTTTCAACCCGGCCTGCTCTTCCGGCGGGTTCAGGTCCTCGACCAGGACAAATACCCCATGCAAACCTTTCAGAGACGCTCTGTCGATTTCGCTGTCACTTGCCGTGGCCGGTGCGATGGAATACAGTAAGAGCGCTCCGGTCAACAAAAACCGATTATTGAATATCACTGCCCGATTTTAGCATCGGCGAGGGACTGCGGTGAGCCAATGCGGTGAGCCGCGGTGAGCCAATGCAGTGAGCCACGGCGGTGAGCCACTCGGTCAGACAGCGCGGCGAGTCGCTGCGGTGGGCCAGTGTATCGAGCCGCTGCGGCGCGTTCTCGCCGGAGAACCCGCGCTCCGCATTAGGGACGGAATGAATCGGCCCAGTTCTACTTTTTCTCGGGCAGGCGAGTGGTTTGACGAGCTACGATCTGCCAGCCCTGCGGCCCCGGACCCTTCACCAGAACCCACAGGATGTTGAGGTGGTTGTCGTGCATTTCCCCGGGCATTCCGTTGCGAAGCTCGGTAACGCCTCTCACCAGCGCGACATTGCCGAAGATCCTGATGTTGTTATCGTGGAACGTCTCCGATTCCGTGATCCCCTTGCCCGCGGCGGCTTTCAGCACCTCAGCTTTGTTTTGAAGAAATGCCGAGGAGTGGCTATACGTCAGGTCGGGATGATAGATCTTGTCGAGCGTGGCGATGTCCTTCTTGATGGTGGCTTGCGCCATCGCCTCAAGAGTAGCCATGACCGCCTTCTCGTCGCGGGCGTCATTGTTGGTCGCCGGCAGCGCGACGGCCGCCGAAAGCATTCCGCAGAGAACCACTAGAATTGAGTTTTTCATGCCAAGCAGCATACAGGATGCGTGAGGCAATGTCTACGGTCCGGCCACCTCGATCCGGCACCTCGAGCTTGAATAGTGCGCTAAGCGCGCTAGCCGAGCTTGACTTCGGTGGAAATCTGGGCGATGGTCAGGGACTGAGGAGTTCTGTCACTATGAACCGAAGAGATTTTCTGGTTGCATCGTCAGCGTTCGCGGCTGTCACCAAGATTTTCGGAGCAGACGCCGAAAGCACTTCGCGCTATCGCATCGGGTACACCTCAAACACCCGCGGCGGTTGGGAGAAAGACCCATTCGTTGGCTTCCGCGAAGCGCATGAAGTCGGCTTCAACTGGATCGAACATTTCGCAAGTTCTTTGGACGCATTTTACCCCGACAAAGCGCCGGAACTTAAGAAGCGGCTGGATGAAATCGGCGTCGGCGTATGCGCCATTACCGGCGGCCGGCGCGGCGGCAGCACTCATTTTGAGGATCCAGCCAGCCGCCAGGAGGTGATTGAAAACCATCTCGGCGTGATCCGTTTCAGCAAAAAGTTTGGCGCGGACCATCAGAAGACCAATATGGGTTCGCGGCGCCCCACCGGCACTACCGAAGAGGACCTGAAGAATATGGCCGAGACGCTCCAGCAGCTCGGAAAGCGCGCCTATGAAGAGGAAGGAATCCGGTTCGGGGTCCACGCTCATCTGGGCAGCCAGCTTCAAAACGAGCACGAGATCAGCTATATCATGGCGAATAGCGATCCCAAGTATGTCGGCTTCGTGCTCGATACGGGTCACATCACGATGGCCGGCATGGACCCGCTGGCGCTGGCCCGCAAATTAGGGAAGCGAGTGGTTGAGTTTCACCTGAAGGACACTAAACCCGAAGATCGCGGAGGGACCAAGCACGTTCCCGGCCCGGATGTGGACATGATGAAAGACCCATACTTTTATCCGCTGGGCAATGGCGGAGTCGATTTCATTGGCCTGAAGGCGCATCTGGATAAGATCGACTGGCGGGGATTCTTGGTAGTGGAGTTGGACACCTCACCGTGGCGTCCGCCGAAAGAGAGCGCGCGCATTACGGCGAACTACATCCGGAATACGATGAAGATCGGGCTTTGAGAATTTGATCTTATGGGAGCGGATTGAAACGGGGAGGGACAACCGGCCCTCCCCGTCGAAGACTGCTTAAAACGTATACTTCAATCCGAGCTGCAACTGGCGCATGGGGATGCCAGTCGCCAAGGTGTTGATTACGCCGAAACCCTGGTGGGGTGCGGTCGCCAGCTGGCCGGGAGTAACAGCCCCCGCCAGTATGTTGGCGTTGGGTCCTCCCCAGTTCGGATGATTCAGCACATTAAACGCTTCAGCGCGGAACTGAACCTGGTGATGCTCGTTGTACGGCATGATGAAATTTTTGTGTATTTCGGCGTTAATCGAGTAAATTCCCGGGGCAATTGCAGTGTCTCGTCCGACATTGCCGAAAAATCCCCTCGGCGCTTCGACGTAGGCCGCACGATTGTACCAGCCGTTGGGGGTCGGGTTGTCTAGTGCTGAACTTGTCCCGGTTGCATTTGGCCGGTCGTATCCGCTTGTAGTGACGGAGTTGTCCGCGCCGCCAATGGTAATAGTCTGCGGCACTCCGCTTTGAAGCATCAGGATACCGCCCACTTGCCAGCCGCCGATGAGCGCATTTGCCACGCGGTTTTTAATGTTCAGCAGCTTATCTTTGCCGACCGGCAACTCGTAGAGAGGGGCCACCACCAGGCGATCGCGGGTGTCAAATGAGGAAAGGCCGCGTTCGCACCGCTGGCAATTGCTGTTCTGCGGAAACAGCGTGTCATAGCCCTGCACGCGAATGCCACTGCTGTCATCGATCGATACAGAATGGGTATAGGCCGCGGTTAGGCTGAAGCCCCTGCTGTAACGCTTAGTAGCCTTGAATGCGAAGGCGTTGTATTCGCCGTTCGCAGAATCCTCCACTGACTGAATGAATCCAAAGTCAGCGAACGGAAGACGCGACGCAGCGGTTCCTACTCCCCCGTTTGGCACTCCCATGTTTTGATTGTAGAAGCCGGCCATGTGGTGACTAAGCGATCCGAGATACCCGACTTCCAGCGACCAACTGTTGCCAAACTGGCGCTGAACGTTGAGCAGGAACTGCATAGTAGAGGCCGTGTGGTGTTCGGGGTTGTCAGAGTAAGCGTAGGGGGCATTGATATTTACGGTTGCGCCAGAGGCATTGGGAAAGGCATTCGCATAGTTGGCCGGGAGGCCGGTTTCTGTATACTTCCCATCGAATGGGAAGGTAGCGTGGTACGTATTGCGGACGGCAAGATTGCGGGCCAGATCGAAGTACGGCGAATTGCCGTTGTCCTGGCTGAAGAAAATTCCGAAGCCGGTGCGAATCACGGTCTTGGAATCGGGCGAATAGGCGAGTCCGAATCGCGGTGCGAAGTCTGTATAGCGCGTCTTCATGAGCGCGTCGGGTAAGAGCCCGTTGTTGCACACCGCAGGGGTTGCGTTCGCTGGGTTCGAGTTCCATCGGACAGCGATGGGGGGATCCGCAGTGTATGCATTCGTGCAGGTACCTTGCCGGACAAAGTACGGCCAATCCGATTGCGGTGCACCGGCACTGTGGTAAATGTGCGGTACATGCACGATAAACAAGTTGGGGATCTGGTCGGTAAAGGGCGGCGTCAACTCATAGCGCAAGCCCAATGACACGGTGAGCTTGGGCGTCACCTTCCAGGTATCGTCGATAAAGGCGTATTCGGCATTGCGCTGAAACTTTGCTTCGGCAACGGAAATGGCTACAGTGGGTGAGTAGATAGTACCCAGCAGGAATTCGGCGAAGGCAGAACCGGTGCCTTGTACCGGTACCGGCTTCCCGTCCTTATCCTTCCCGATCTGCGCGGTCGCGTTGGGCTGGAACGCGTATGAGCCACGGGAGTACTGATTGCCGATCTGGTTGAAATTCTGGCGATCGTATTCAAAGCCGAATTTGAAACTATGCTTGCCCTTGTTCCAGGAGATATTGTCGATAAACTGCGCAGTGTTGTTTTTGTTTTCGTAAGGGCCATCGGTATTATCGCCGAAGCCACTGAATTCTCCAGTGAAGCCGACGCTCGGAATGCCCCAGGTTACGGGCAGGCCTCCCGCAAGATTAGGAAGATTCAACGCGGAGACGACGTCATTGGTGTAACCCGAAAGGGTACTGAGGGCATTATAAAAACGCGAGTAACCGAAGCGCGCTTCGTTTACGATATTGGGCGAAAGGATCCGCGTGTTGGAACCGAGGTATTGTTCATAACCGGTGACGATCTTGCCTCCGCTGGCGTTGATGGTCTGCTGAGATTGATTTTCGCTGCCCCAGCTATAGCGGCCAGTCCATTGCGATTTCGCGGATTCGACGAAATCCATTCGCAGGACGAAGCCGTCACGGTTCAAAGGAGAGCCATTGTCCTGGACGTAGTTGTTGGTGAGACCCGGCAACTGCGCGGAATTGTAGTATTTCAAAAGTTTCTGCGATATCGGATCGATCATGTTCGCGGGAATTCTGTTGTTCTGGAAGGGAACGTGGGTGGTCGGATCGTAAATGACGTTGTATCCACTGAAGTCTCCTCCGAACATGGCGGCGGTCGGTACGTTATACGTGCTCTGTTGACTCTGTTTTTGCACCAGCCACTCATAATTCGACATGAAGAACAACTTGTTCCTGCCGTTGAAGAGCTTGGGAATGACGATAGGACCATCGATCTCGTAGCCGTAATCGTTCCACTTAAAGGGCGACTTGGTGGGACGTTTGGCCGTGAACGCATAGGGAACCGCGTCGAAAGCGTCATTGCGGACAAACTCGAATAGCGAACCGTGAAAAGCGTTGCCTCCGGATTTCGTGAGCACATTGACCTGCGTCGCTTCATGGCCGAATTCGGCCGGGTACACGCCGGTCTGAACTTTGAATTCTTGTAAAGCATCGATCGACGGCAGGACTATATAAGTATTGAAATTGGGATCCGTGTTCACTACGCCATCCAGCGTGTAATAGTCATAGACGATGCGATTTCCGCCAGCCGAGATCGATTGGTTGGAGCGATCCGCGCCCTGGCGCGATTGAGCCTGACCGGACGGCGGCGCAAGATTACTGACGTTCGGCGCCAGCGTCACTAGATTCAGATACTGGCGTCCATTGAGCGGAGCCTCGACAATCTCGCGGTTTTCGACCACGTGACCCAGCGTCGCGTTTTCGGATTGCAACAGGGTCGCGGTGGCGGAAACCTCGACGGTTTGGTTCACCTGGCCTACCTGAAGAGTGAGATCCAGTCGCACGGATTGTTGCACCTGGACTTGGACATTGTTTGTGATTCCGGTACTGAACCCCGGATGTTCGGCTTTGAGATTATAGGCGCCCGGGGGCACGTTGGTGAAAGTGTAGAACCCATCCCCGGTGCTGTTCGCTGTACGGACCGCGTTGGTAGCGGTGTTGGTTAACGAGACGGCCGCGTCGGGTACCCCGGCTCCGCTCGGATCAGTCACCCGTCCCGAGATGTCGCCTAAAGTCTGCCCTAACAGAGGAAGCCCAAAGCAAAGAATCACCCCTAGTAACCACTTGGTTCGCATGTTCGAATTCACCTCACTGTAGAATTCACTGCCTGCAAAACACAACTCCGCGAATTACTGAACCGGTAATTTACGAGCGCACAAAGATCCAACATCGAAAAACTGTCCGCTCACTCTCCACCTAACCGCAAATTCCCCGAATTCAGGTGCGTTCGGAGACCCCACGAAACACCGTGGAGCGTATC
>DATJEI010000217.1:0-3004 GCA_035496735.1 Bryobacteraceae bacterium
TTGCCGAGGTGGGTCGACATCGTGGCGCCGGCCGCGATCGCATCGCGAATCTGCTGCGGCGTCGCACGGGTGTGGCCGATGGCGGCGACCACGCCCAGTTCCGTGATCTGTTCGATGTAACGCGGCGCGCCGGGCCAGTGGGGCGAGAGCGTGATCAATCGGACGTGACCCTGGGCGGCATCCTGCCAGCGTTGAAACTCGGCGAAGTCCGGCGGGCGGACCCAGTCGCGGGGATGCGCGCCACGGGGGCCGTCCTCGGGCGAAATGTGCGGACCCTCGACGTGGAATGCTTCCATGGCGTGTCCGTCGGTGAGCGACTCGCGCGCGGCGGCCAGATTGCGCAGCGCCGCGAGCATCGCATCCGGAGCGCCGGTGATCACGGTCGGGTAGAAGCGGGTGACGCCGGTGGAGAAAGTCGCGAGGATGGCCCGCTGAATTTCGTCATGCGGCGCAGTGGGCGAATTGAAATCGACTCCAGCGAAGCCATTGACCTGAAGATCGATGAAGCCGGGCGCGAGGAAGGTCTCGGAGTCGCCTGGATCATCCAACACTGGATCGACATTCTGAATCGCCGATTCGAATGCAATTTCGATCGGCTCACCGGAGACCGCGCTGCGCCCGCTACATTTCATCGTGAAAGTGATTTATACACAGCATACCCACAGTAACGCTATCGTAACTCGGTGCAAGCAGGCAGGAAACAACTGTTGAAAACGCGCGGAACGCTATAGCTAATTCGCTTCCGTCCTGGTACAAACGTTAACAGATTTCTGCGCGGAACTGGCGGGTGTGTCAGTCTCGGGGGAGGTGGCCGCAAGCCGGTTCCCGCGCGGAAGTTTTCCTCCGATTCCACCTCAAAAGGCGGAGTGCAGCCGTCTAGCGTCCCGCCTTTTTTTGCCGCCACCGTCGCTTGGGCCCGGTTTGGCTGGCTAACGCGCGCCCACCGGCTGCGGGACCGGCGTGAGCCAGCCGTGTGTATCCGGTTTTTTGCCTTCGACGATAGCGAAGAATTCGCTCTGTATTTTCTCGGTGATGGGACCGCGGCGGCCTGCGCCAACGATGATGCGGTCGATCGAGCGCACCGGAGTGACTTCGGCGGCAGTGCCGCTGAAGAATACCTCGTCGGCGATGTAGAGCATTTCGCGCGGGACCAGAGTTTCGACGATGGGAATACCCAGCGACTGAGCCAGTTGAATGACCGTATCGCGGGTGATGCCGGGAAGCACGCTCGCGCCCAACGGGGGCGTATGGATCTTGCCGTCGCGCACCACGAACACGTTTTCGCCTGAGCCCTCGCTGACATAGCCTGCCGCATCCAGCGCGATGCCTTCGGAATAACCGTTGATCGCGGCCTCCATGCGGATGAGCTGTGAGTTCATGTAATTGGCGCCGGCCTTGGACATGACCGGCAGCGTGTTGGGCGCGAGGCGGGTCCAACTGGAGATGCATACGTCGACGCCTTGTTCCATGGCTTCGGCGCCCAGGTACTTACCCCACTCCCAACAAGCGATGTAGGTTTCAATGGGGGTGTCCTTGGTGGGCAGTACGCCGAGATCGCCATAACCGCGGATTACCAGCGGACGGATGTAGCAGGAATCGAGCTTATTGACGCGCACGATGTCGATCATCGCGCTGGAGAGTTGATCGATGGAGTAGGGAATTTCGATGCGATATATCTTGGCGGAATCGTGCAAGCGGCGGGCGTGCTCGCGGACGCGGAAGACGCGCGGACCGGCTTCGGTGGCGTAGCAGCGGACGCCTTCAAACACCGAACTACCGTAACTGGTTACGTGCGCAAGGACATGGATCTTGGCGTCGTTCCAATCGATCATGCGTCCGTTGTGCCAGATTTTTTCGGTGGCTTTTAGCATATTTCATTATATATCGGAGGCTTCCTGAGGCGGCTTGACGCTGGGTGCCTGCTGGTTGGAACAATCGAACCGCGAAGAACGTAGTTGGGATGGATGAAGATGAGCTGGCGTGAACTGCTTCCTCTTTTGTTGCTCTATTCAAGTGCCGCCAACGCGCTGGGCGTGGTAGACACGGCGCAGAGCCAGGCTATGATCGACCTCCTGGATAACTGCGCCGCCGGAACAGTGCCGCCCGGGGCCGTTGAGCAAGTCATGGCGTTGCCCGGCACCCAACTGGTTATCGCTCAGCAAAATATTTCGCGCAGAATTACATCGGAACAGTATCGAGCGACTCTGGCTTCCGCCTGCAAGGGCGAGATTGCACGACTGCAACCTTTAGAATCTGCAGCACGCGCCCAAAAAGGCGTGGAAGGGCTCACCGGAGATGTGGCTTCGTCACTCCTTTGGGGGCGCGATCATGTCGCTTTCTTGCGGCAGCGATTGGCGTCGGCAAAAGAGATCCAAGGCTTGGGCGAAATCGTCCCCTTCGCGCTACAAAATCTTCCCCAAAAGGTCGCACTTTCCCCCAAGCTGTACTTTGTGATGGGAGGCCGTGCGGGTGCAGCTGCAATCGATAACGCAATTTATATCGATTTACTTGCCGATGCCTGGCGCGCGCGGGAAAACAACGCTCCCATGACTCCTCAGCAAATCATTGAGTTCTTCGCCCACGAAACCCATCACGTGGGCTACGGGCAGATTCTCGAAGGCTGGAAGCAACAGCTACGCCTGACCGGCGGCCGGGAGCAGGCCTGGAACTTTCTTGCGGCTTTGCTAATGGAAGGAAGCGCCACACTGCTGGTCAGCGCCCACGGCAGTTGGACGGAATTGGAGAAGCAGCGTCACATTCAGGCTGACCTTTCGCGCCTTCCGCAGTTGCTTCCGAAGGCGCAAAGTCTCTTGCGGCAAGCTATGAACGGAGGGATGAGCGAGCAAGAGTATCAGTCCGCGCTATCGGATTACTTCGGGGAAGGATATCACGCCACCGGGGCATGGATGCTCAAAGTGATCCTGGAAGTGCAGGGAAAACGGGGAGTCCTTGGAGCCATGCGTAATCCCGCCAACTTCCTGACGGTTTACAACCGATGCGCCGC
>DATJEI010000218.1:0-21953 GCA_035496735.1 Bryobacteraceae bacterium
TGTGCAAGGCACTCAAACCCGCGAAATGCCCAAGATGACCGGGCCTCTGCTGCCGTTTGTGAAGCGCGAAGCCGGTGGAAAGCCGGTTCTGGTGCTCTCTACATCGCTGTGGGTGAGCTCCCCGTTAATCAATTATTCAGGTGCAAGCCTGGCGTGGCGATTCCCCAACATGTGGACGCTGGGCGGGTTGTATCCCGAGAAGCCGGCGGCCGACAATCCCCATCCCTATCGATCGCGGGAAGAGATGGATGTATACGAACGGTATCTGGTCGATTCCTTGAATCAGGATGTGAGTCTCCATCCGCCGCAACTGATTATCGTCGAAACCGGAGATCAAAAAGAAGGATTTCGCAACGGCGACTTCGACTACCTGGACTATTTCCTGCGCGATCCTCGCTTCGCGCAGTTCTTCTCGCAGTATGAGAAATTCGCCGTGATCACGCGCTACACACTGTACCGCCGCCGTTGAATCGGCGACATTCTGCTAAAACGCAGTTATGGACTGTGACCCTGCCGCGGGGATTTTTCGCCGGAAGGTTTGGAAGCTGGGCGAACTCGCCTCCTTCAGGGGCTCATACTGTGTAGCCAAGTACCGCTCCGCCCAAGTAAATATGTGGTCGTCGGAACCCTTCTCCAGGCCCCACGTTGTGGGCGAACGTACATAAACCACGTATTCGGGGCGGGTATGCTCGATCTCCGCGATCATTTCCTCTTGCATTCTTCCGGCGTAGCGCTGCGGCTCCATCAGGCCATACGTATAGATGTAGCCGGTCGCCGAGTGGCGTCGTGCATAAAAATAGATTTCAGGCTCCGAGCCGAGTACGGCAATCCGCGCCTCCCGCGATGTATGTTCCCGAAAATAGCGGCCGATTTTGGGCGCTTCCGTAAAAGTACTCTCGCCCCAAGTCCTCTCCAAAGCCTGCACGGGATTTAACACGAAGAGGTAATCGCGCTGTACAAAAATTGAGACACCCATCCCCGCCACGAATATCGCGGTCGCCGTGGAGCGAAATTGGCTGTCCACCGCGCCCACACTGGCTCCGGCCAGGAGCGAAACGGCTGGGAGCAGCATCACGAAATAGTGGTTGCGGAAATAGAGTCCGGCCGAAACCGCGGCGCAAGAGAACCCCAGAAAGGCGAGCGGGAAAAATAAGCGCTGCGTTTGCGCGAGCCGGTAAACTCCGACCGCCGCCAGGACCCAAAGCCAGACCGAAGGACCAATCACATGCGGCAGCACGCGAAGCAGCCGCAGCAACCCGTTGGCCGGACTGATGAGGGTGCCATATTGCGTGCCGTAGGAAACCGTCCAGAACCAGAACCTTTCAAATACGCCGGCTCGCCAGATGAGGAGGCAGGTCAGTTCAAGAGGCAGCGCTGCGCCCGCCAGGTACGCCGCCAAGCCCCGGGGACGCTTCCAAGCCAGGTACACAGCGCCAAAGGCGATGAAAGCTGCGCCGGGTTGCTTCATGATCATGGCTGTGCCCATGAGGACGCCCCCTGCAAAAAGCACCCATTGGGGTTTGCGTTCCGGCTCCCATAGCAGGAGTGCTCCCGCCACTGCCGCGAGCGCCACAAAGTGTGTGGCATGCGCGGCAAAACCCAGAACACTTGGTGATGTTGAAAGCAGCGCGTAGGAGGCCCCGGTGGCCAGGCCGCCCGTCGCTCCGTAAAGGCGGCGCCCTAGCGTCGCTGTCAATACGATGGTGGCGAGATTGACCAGGAGCAACCCTGAATGGATCGCCTGCACGCTTTGCCCGAACACCGCCAGAATAGCCGCGTATGCCGCATACGTGCCCGGTAATTTCATGTTGTAAGCGAGCTGGTAAGGCGGGATACCTTCTAGCAGAAGTTGGCCCGCGTACGCATATTCGCCCTCGTCTCGCTCAAGCGGCATGTCGAGCAAACGAACCCGGATCAGCGAAAACAGAAGAATGACCGCCAGAAGCAAAAGTCTATACCGAGTAAAAAGGGCTCCTAGCTGGCGCTTCGGCTGGAACAGCACGATTGTTACAGTATATAGATGATGGTTCCCCGGGGCGATACGGTGGTTACTGAAGTGAGCGTCTTACTGCACGTAGAGTCGCTGCGGCAACACCCTCAGTGAGAGGCATTCGGTTCGACCATAAACCTTTACTGCGGAAGAGAGTAGTTGGGGCACGCCAGGAGCCAGTGAAGAACTGGACTGCTGGAACGTTCAGTGTCTAGAGCCCTTCCTCTTCGTCTAAGCTGTTTTCACAGATAGGCTGGAGGGAGGCCTGCAAGACTTCAACGGCAAGATTGAGTTCAAATGAGTTAATGGTACCGACCTAATGAACGCGACAACAGAGTCGCAAGAGCAGTCAATTGAACTTGGTTACTCGAAACACGCCGCAATCGTTCTGCTCACTTTTACGGTGTTGGCCAGCAGGCGTCCGGATGCAATATTCCACGCGCAATTCTGGGCTGAGGATGGCCGTGTCTGGTTCGCGAATGCTTATAACCTTGGATGGTGGCCCGCGTTGCTGCGCGCGCAAGACGGATACTTTCAAACCCTTCCGCGCCTTGGAGCTTCGCTCGCGCTGCTTGTGCCATTATCTCTAGCTCCGCTGGTGCTAAACCTCATTGCGATGAGCGTGCAGGTCCTTCCGGTGAACCTGCTTCTTTCCGCTCGGTCTTCTTGGCTGGGTAATCTGTATTCCCGCGCTTTGTTCGCAGGTCTGTATGTGGTACTGCCGAATTGCAGAGAAATCAGCGCCAACATCACAAATTCTCAATGGGTGATGGCATTGTGTTTATTCCTTGTGCTGGTGGCGTCGACGTCTCGAAGCGTCGTCGGCCGGACCTTGGACATATCAATCCTGCTGCTCGGCGGCCTGACGGGGCCGTTCTGCCTTTTCCTGCTGCCTATCGCGCTTTTTATGGCGTGGAGGCAGCATGATCGCTGGCGGTGGGTACTGGCGTGCACTCTTGCAGCAGTCTGTCTTGTTCAAGCGGGGGCGCTGATCTACGGATATTCAATTCGCCCCCATTACCCTCTTGGAGCTAGTCCACTATTATTCATGCGCATACTTGGGGGCCATATATATCTTGGGACGTTGGCGGGTTACAATACGCTGGCGGCACATGCCGGCTTGCTGGAGTCCTCCTTCCTTCTTTGCTTGGCTACTGGCGGAACGATAATTGTGGCAATCTGTTTTAGAAAATCCCCGGTGGAAATGAAACTGTTTCTTCTCTTTTCCGCCACACTCTTTGCCGTTTCGCTCATTTTTTCCGAAACGTACCCACCCCCTGGCATGACTGTCTGGGCCTCGCTGGCAGGTGCGCCCTCTAATCGTTATTGGTTTTTCCCGACGCTTGCTTTCGCATGGTCACTCCTATCGTGTCTTCGCAGCCGGACTGCTTACTTAAGGCTTGTTTCAGCTTATCTTCTGGGTTTGATGTGTATCGGAATCTATCGCGACTGGAGACATCCGGCCTTTCGCGACTTTCATTTCGCGGAGTATGTCAAGCGCCTCGAAGCCGCGCCCGTGGGAACCGCGATTATTATCCCGGTGAATCCGGAAGGCTGGGATATGCGGCTCGTCAAGCACTGATATGGCGTCCCACGCGGAGCCCGCTTCCAAACCCTCCCTTCATGAGCCTTCCCCCATTGCTAGGCCATGGAGCCAAGCTGCAGGAATATGCTAGACTCCAGCAAGCACTTTTGCACCTTCATCCGCACGAGCTAGTTCCCGGAGCTCGCTCCGGATCTCGACCGAGAAAGATTGAGTCCGATCGAAACGTGAAGACCCTCGCAAAATATCTGTTGATCATCATCGCGGGTTGTGCTATTGGCGCGTTGGCGGCAGGTCTGAATGGCGCGTTGGCGTTAGGTCTGGACGCGAGCGGCAACTTCATTCCCCAACGAATGTTTCTGAGAGTGGCTGTTATTGGAGAAAATGCCGTCAGCCGCCTCTCGCGATCGTTCGAGAAATTAGGCCCGGGTAAGCCCGTGCGAGTCGAAGTCGAACCCGGAGTCAGCCTGCGTCTTGATCCTGCAGATATGATCGGCCGACAGATTCTGTTTGGAAATGGTTGGCAGCCGGAGGTTTGGCAGTCCATCTCGGACGGTCTTTCCACCGGGGGAGTATTTCTCGATGTCGGTGCCCACATTGGCTATGAGACGCTTAAGGCAAGCGTCAAAGTCGGACCATCCGGTAGAGTTATTTCGTTCGAACCGAATCCTCACACGCTGAGGGAACTCAGAGCGAATATCGCTGCAAGTCATGCTACCAACGTGACGGTCGAACCGATTGCCTGTACCGACATTGAGCAAACGCTCAAATTGTACGACTCCACTTCAGAGGGAAACAGTGGATCGTCATCGCTTTCGCTGGCGAATGCGGATGAAGCAAAAATGGGAACCTTGCCTTCCTATACAGTGAAGGGGCGGCCTATTGATGACGTGGTTCGCGAACTCGGCTTGAGCCGGCTGGACGTAATCAAGGTGGATGTTGAAGGCGCCGAGTATCTTGTTCTCCGCGGCGCCCAGAAAACGCTGCGGCGCTTTCATCCAAAACTAGTGATGGAAGTAGTGCCATTTCAACTCGCCAACATGAACACTTCCGTCGAGGATCTGCTCTTGTTCATTAGAGAATTAGGCTATGGCCCGGGCAAGCAGCTAGATGATACGGATCGCGAATGGACCGTTAAATGAGTCCGCGCGGTCTCGGCCCCGCTGCTCAAATTTCCGGCAGAGTTTAACTAAGTACTCTACCGACTCATGAGCCACAAGATAAGCGGGCGAGGTGGCTCGGACAGCAAAAACCGGAACGAACATCGCGTCCCCCCGCGGCGCAGCGATCCCGGCATCTCCCTGCTCGAGTTCGAATCCATCATGTCTTTCCCGCGGTGTCGATTGACATTTTCGATTTCGTACACTGGCTATGTGTCGCTCGGAAGCGTGCCTTTGATTTAGCACGAAGCTTACGCTCCAACGCTCTGCGGTGAGCCCGAATCTCCTGGGCCACGCGGCCTCGAAATCGCTGACCTGACGCCTTCTACTGGAGTTCCTTGCTCTCCGGGTATCGTTAGCTCGATAAGAATCTGAAATGCGGCCACGGTAATGGGCAAGACAATTCCGATGTTTAACCCAAGTGGTAGCGTGGCGGCCGGGAGCAGCAGAATACTCACTATGGCGGGCATCACTCGCCACAGCATTAACAAGGCTGGAAAAGCAATGGTCCAGTCGTGCAAATAATCGTGAGGACTCAGTAGCAGACCAGCGATCAAAGCGACCGGAAGCGCGATCTCGAACTGCTGTCTGACGCATGCGAAGAGCACCAATAACGTGATGACTATAGCCAATCCCCAATAAAGGGCAACTGCGATGCTGTGACTCAAGCCGAAAAATTCAAAGAAAGCCAATGATCCGAGTAGGTTCGGCATCAGGAGCGGGAGGGCGTTCATATTGGGAAGATGCATCGCGGCCCAATACTCCCGCGCAAAATCAGGACCCTGTAGAGCGAATGAAAATGCGATAAGGACGGCGGAACCTGTGACGAACCCGGCAAAAACACGCCATTCGCGACGCAGCAGAAACAGTATGGGTATGAAAATAAGGAGATGCCATTTCTCAAGGCACAAGCTGAATACCAGTCCAGCTAGAAATAACCGCTTGTGCATCCGCAAACGCAGAGCGATTGCAATCCAAAGGATGACGAAGGGCGGATCCTGCCCCACACGGATCGCAAACGCGGCAGGGATGAACCAGCACAACATGAATAGTGTGATACGACTCTCCTCGTAAGGGAACACAAGCGCGAATCCTATCAGCGAGGCAACGGACAGGAAGCCCCATGCGAGGATGGCGGCGCGATACTGAATCCATGTCAACGGTCGGAGAATCGCGGCAAAGTAGGGCAATCGAACGAATATGATTGAGTCTATTTCTCTTGCTCCGAGTTTTCGCTGGACCGCAAGATTTGCCTCCGGATTATAAAGAGTTGGGGAGCCTACGAGCGAAGCGCCAACGTAAAAGCCGAGGAAATCCCGCCCAGCATTGAAATCCCAGCCTTTAAAATTAATCCCCGCGAGGAACATAACGCCTAAACATCCGGTGACAATCAATCTGATCGGCGACCACGCTTTCAAATAGTCCAGCACAATTAGCAAATTATGTCACGGCTCGGAGGAATGACGCAAGCAATCGTCGAGCTTCCCAGTCTAATCGCATGCCCACATCTCAACAAATCAGCGCCTGTGAGGGCATATGCAGCCGCACAGGTTTCGCAACGGAGACTTCGACTACCTGGACTACTTCCAACACGCCCCCGGCTTCGCGCATTTTTTCGCGAAGTATGAGAAACTGGCCGTGATCATACAATTCACTTTGCTATACGGCCGCCCTTGACCGCCGCAAGGTATTATCAATAGACAAGTGGCATCATCTATGTCCGAATCCGGTTTCATCGACTATTACGAGCTCCTGCAGATCAGCCCCAACGCCGAGCCGGAGACGGTTCACCGGGTCTATAAGATGCTGGCGCAGCGCTACCATCCCGATAACCCTGAAACCGGCGACACCGAACGCTTCGTATTGCTCAATCAGGCCTTCGATACCCTTTCCAACTCTGAACTGCGCAGCTCCTACGACGCGCTCTACCAGGAGCACCGCGCCAAGCCGATCGAGTTGTTCGAGAGCAAGGACTTCACCATTGGCGTGGATGGCGAAGCCAACCGCCGCATGGGAATTCTGTGCTTGCTCTACACCCGCCGGCGCAGCGATCCCGACGACCCCGGCATCTCCCTGCTCGAGTTCGAATCCATCATGTCTTTCCCGCGTGAGCATCTGTTGTTCACGATGTGGTACCTGAAGGAGCGGAATTTTCTCCAGATGGATGAGGCCAGCAATTACGTGATCACCGGCCCCGGCGTGGATTACGTCGAAGCCAATCTGCCCAGCAACAAGATCCTCTACAAATTGCTGGGGGCCGCCGAGAGCGGCTCGACGCGCACGGCTTCTAAAGCGGAAACCGCCTCCGAACCTTCCCTTTCATGAGCCTTCCCCCGCCCGCGATCCGGATCTTCCTGGAGGTTCTGGTAATCCTCGCCGCCATTTGGGACGTTCGCACCCGGCGCATCCCGAACTGGCTTACGCTTTCCGGAGTGGTGCTCGGTGTGGCGCTGAACACGTTTCTGTTCGAGATCAATGGGCTGTGGTTTTCCTTGAAAGGACTGGGCGTGGCGTTCGGTGTCTATTTCGTTCTGTATCTGCTGCATGCCATGGGAGCGGGCGACGTCAAGCTGATGGCCGCCGTCGGCGCTGCCGCCGGACCTGGAAACTGGCTCGGCATCCTGGTGCTGACGTCGGTGGCCGGCGCCGTCGCCGGACTTCTATTGGTCGCCTTCAAAGGCAGATTTCGCAAGACGCTGGGCAATCTTGGGATTCTCATTTCGAGCCTGGGCCGCGGCCGCGCGCCCTACAGAGAAACCCCTGAGCTGGACGTGAGCTCGGATAAAGCCATGCGCCTTCCGCATGGCGCGTTGATTGCGCTCGGCACCTTGGGATTTCTGGCCGCCGCATTGCGCTGGGCGCCGCGTTAGAATTGCCCGCACGCCAGAGTCATTTCGGATTCGCCGAAACCGCGCCGTAACGCGCGCTCAAACTTTCAAACTGCCGTTGCCGGATTATGCCGCTGGTATGCAGGACATAGCGCAATAACAACCACAGGATGGAAATTCCATAAACCGAACTTTGCACGAAGGACGCGGATGAGGCTTGTGGAAAGTAGCGGGTTGGAACCGGTATCTCTGCGATGCGCGCGCCCTGGATCACCATTTGAGCGACGATCTCCTGGTCGAATATGAAGCTATCGGAATTCATCTCCAGGATCACGCCTTCGAGCGTGGCGCGCCGAAAAGAACGATAGCCGGTGTGATATTCCGCGAGGTTCAGTCCAAATACCTTATTCTCCGCCCATGTAAGAGCCCGGTTGGCAAGGTACTTCCACCACGGCATTCCCTGCTGCAGCGCATTCCCGCCGAGAAGGCGCGAGCCAAACACTACATCAGCTTCCCCTGTCTGGATGGGACGAATCATTTCCGGCAAGAGCGTCGGGTCATACTGATAGTCCGGGTGAACCATCACCACGATGTCCGCGCCCGCCCGAAGCGCTTCACGGTAACACGTCTTCTGATTGGCGCCATAGCCATAGTTGCGGTCGTGCACGAATATTTCCAGGCCCAGCTGGCGCGCAATCTGCACGGTTTCGTCGGAGCTGCCGTCATCCACAACGATCACCAGGTCCACTGCCTGGCGCGGCAGTTCGGCATAGGTCATGTGAAGCGTCTTGGCGGCGTTATACGCCGGCATGACGACCACTACCTTGAGATTGGGCTTGGGATGCAACTCAACTCTAAGAATACGCCAGCCTGCAAAATTCCCGCAGCCGACCCCGATAGCATTAACACAAAGACGGTGAGCGACTTCCGCCGCGCGGCTCTTGATCAGAAACGGGGAGGCCCGTGCCCCGGTCGGCGTGGAGCCAGCCGCGCACTAGTGACCGTCGCCGAAGTGTTTGAAAGGAAAGGATAAGAGTGGCGGGGACGACGGGGCTCGAACCCGCGACCTCCGACGTGACAGGCCGGCGTTCTAACCAACTGAACTACGTCCCCGCATTGCCAGATCGGCGTCTTCCAGAATAGCACAGCAATTCCTCCGCAACGCTTAAGCGAGCGCATCGCATTCGCGGCGTCAGCCGCGCCGAGACCAGCGCCAGCCGGTTGAGCGGGCCCGGCATCTGAGCGCAAGCTACAATGAAGGCGGCGTCTGGGAAGGCGTCCGGCGCGCGGCCGCCCTGGCCGTCGTAAGCTATAGCTCACAGGAGCTTGTCTGCGTTTCTATCTGCCACTATTTATTACCGGAATCGCCTACTTGAGCGCCATAGCAGGCGTCTGGCTTACGTCGCTGCATGCCTGGTCGAAGCGCCTTGTGCCCTTCAGCGGAGGCGTCTTGATGGGCGTGGCAATATTCTGGGTACTGCCGGAAATGGCAGATGCTCTAAGCTGGTTTAACGCGCTAGTCTGGATCGCGGCCGGTTTCGCCGCGCTCTGGGTGGTCGATCGCTTCATCCATCCGGTGTGCCCCGCCTGCTCCCATCCTCACGATCACGATCTCTGTGCCGCTGAGCTGCATGGTTTCGCGCCGCCGCTCCTGATTGCTGCGGCGATTCACAGCGCACTCGATGGCTGGAGCGTCTCAGTGGCTCATGGGTCGGCAAATTTGGGGACGCCCTTCGTCCTGGCCATCGCGATCCACAAGATTCCGGAAGGTCTCGCGCTAGGCGTCATCGTCCGGGCCGCGCTGGAATCGCGCCGGGCGGCGCTTGGCTGGTGCCTGCTCGCCGAATCGGCGACGCTGGCGGGCGCCGCGCTGGAGTTGGGCCTTGCGCCTTATCTCGGCCCGCATTTGCTGAACGCGCTGCTCGCCATCGCCGGCGGCAGTTTCTTATATTTGGGGGGCCACGCGGTGCACGGCGAATTTCGCCGCCAGGGCGTCGCTCCCGGCTTCCTGCCCGCGCTGGCCGGTATCGCCAGCCCCAGCGTTTTCCGGCTGTTCAAACTGCTTTAGGATCTTACGATCGCTAGCGCGGGGTGCGCGAAGGCCGCACACGTTGCGGGTCAGACGCGCCGCCCTTTGGGATCATCGAGCTTTGGGATAATAAGGTCCACATGGACGTCGCGGAATCATCCCTTTTGCCTGCTACGCGCATGCTGCAATTGGCGCGCTGGCTGGCATTTGCGTCCTCCGTGGCGATCGTCCTTGGTATCGCTCCTTCGCAAATCCTCCTGGGCATGGCACTGGCGGCGCTGTTCTTGTCCGGAGAAAAATTGCGGCTGCCTCCCATCAAGCTGCCGCTGGGATTGTTCCTGCTGGGAACCTTGATCGCCATCGCGTTTTCCGGCAATCCGGCGGCGGGCTGGCCGCAGATCAAGAAAATCTACGTGTTCTTTCAACTGCTGATCGTGTTCTCGCTGCTGCGGGACATGGCGTTCATCCGCTGGCTGTTTCTGAGCTGGGCGGCGATCGGCAGCGTGAGCGCCGGTCTCAGCTTCGTGCAGTTCGCCCGTAAAGTGCAGCAGGCGCACGCCGCGCATAGCGACATCTACAGCTCTTACGTCGGCGAGCGGGTTACCGGTTTCATGAGCCACTGGTACACGTTCTCGGCCGAGGAAATGTATGTGCTGCTCATGCTCGCCGCGTTCCTGTTCTTCGCCCCCCAAGCCCGCAGACGGATGTGGCTCTGGATCGTGGTAGCGCTGGTGAGCTCGCTGGGTCTGCTGCTCGCGGAGACGCGCGGCGTATGGATCGCGACCGCGGCGGGAGCGCTCTACCTGCTGTGGTTCTGGCGCCGCTGGGTGGTGATGCTCGTGCCCGTGCTAATCGCCGCCGGAGTTCTGCTCTCGCCCGCAGTCATTCGTCAGCGTTTCACCTCCATTCTGCGGCCCCGCACCATGGATTCCAACGATTTTCGCAAGGTTACCTGGCGCACCGGCCTGCGCATGATCGAACGGCATCCCTGGTTGGGACTGGGTCCTGAAATGCCGCGCATTCATTTCGACGAGTACGTCCCAGCCGATATTCCGAAGCCCTTGCCGGTAGGGTCCTACATTCATCTGCATAATATCTATCTGCACTACGCCGCCGAGCGCGGCATTCCCACGCTATTGGTATTTTTATGGCTGATGGGGCGCATCCTTCGCGATTTTTGGCGAGGCCTGCGCGCGCTGCCGGCGGAAGGGCGCGACGATCGCCGCTTCCTGTTGCAGGGAGGCATCGCCGTGGTGATTGCCACCCTGCTCGACGGCGTGACCAACGTGAACCTGGGGGACAGCGAGGTCCTGACCATGTTCCTGGTGGTGATCGCCTGCGGATATATGGCGCTCGAGGGCGCGGGCGTGAGCATCGGGTCCCCGGCGCGCCGGGACGAGGTGCGCGCGGCATGCTAAAAGCAAATCCTGGAATCAGAGGGTCTTCGAATCAGCGGTCTTCGAATCAGCGGTCTTCGAATCAGCTATGATAAGTCCTGTAAGGGTCGCCATGAAATCGCTTGTGTATATAGCGTTGGTACTGAGCGTCTTAATGGTGACGGCTTCGATGGATGCCGTTCCCGATCCACCGGCAGTGAATCCGCACAGCTTGGATCTCAAAATCGTCGGGCTTGAGGTCCCGGATGCCTCCCCTGAACAACGCTTACACGGCGTCGTGCCGTGCTTCGCCGTTTTCCTCCCGGTCCGGCGATTCGATTTCATCGAAACAGTGCAACCGACTCGTCCCAGTGATCAGATAGCTTGGGTGAGCGCCGCGGGAGACCCGTCTCCTCCCGTTTCCCTCTAACCCCACCAGAGTGTGCTGAGAAAACCGCGCCCGGCTGAACGGTAAGGGCGGTAGGGGCTTTGCTGGCATCATTCCATGCATGACAAATCCCACGTGAGGAGTATTAACTGCTGTGAAAACTTCAGAAGTCATCAGCGCCTGGCGCAAGATCCTTCGCGGCGAGCGCCCTTCGCTCTCGGTCGAGATCACCCGCGAGTGTCCCTTGCAGTGCCCTGGATGTTACGCCTATGACGATGCGCACCTGGGGGGCGGCGCAACCCTGCGCAGCCTGGCCGACCGTAAGGGCCAGGAGCTTATCGATGGAGTTCTAGCGCTGGTCGACCGCATTCGGCCCTTGCATCTGTCCATCGTGGGCGGCGATCCCTTGGTCCGGTATCGCGAGTTGGAGACGATGATCCCGCTGCTGTTGAGCCGGGGAATCCATGTGCAGGTGGTGACCAGCGCGTTCCGGCCTCTGGCCCCGAGTTGGGCGGATCTGGCTCACATGAATGTGGTGGTTTCGATAGACGGATTGCAACCCGAACACGACATCCGCCGCGCCCCCGCGACCTACGATCGCATCCTGAAAAACATAACCGGCCAAAACATCACCATCCACTGCACCGTTACCGGCCAGATGATGAAGCGCCCGGGCTATTTGCGGGATTTTGTGGAATTCTGGTCCCCCCGGGCCGAGATTCGCAAAATATGGTTCAGCTTATTCACCCCGCAGCGTGGCGATCAGCTGCCGGAGATGCTGCAACCGCAGGAACGCGCCCAGGCCATCGCGGACATGCTCGCGCTGCGGCAGGCATTCCCTAAACTGGACATGCCGGAGGGAATGATCCGCCAGTTTGCGACGCCTCCGGCCAGCCCTCGCGATTGTGTCTTCGCGCTTACCACGCAGACTTTGTCGGCCGACTTGAAAACCAAGATCGTCCCCTGTCAATTCGGCGGCGACCCGGATTGCAGTTCGTGCGGATGCGTCGCCTCCATGGGACTGGCCGCCGTGGCCGCGCACCGGCTGGCAGGGATCATCCCCGTGGGAGCCATCTTCAAAGCTTCGATTAAGATCGGCCAGGCTCGCTCTAGGCGGCAGCCGCCAGTGATTGATGAACCGTTACGGGTACTGGGCTAGGAGAGAAAGGAGGAAAAATCAATGAGAAGCGATACGCCACAGGCCGGGCAAGCTGAACTCCAACTGCTGCGCGAGTTAACCCAGCGAGTGGGAAGCAATCCTCTGCTCGCACAAGCCAGCACCGGCAACGCATCTATAAAACTGGATGGGGTCCTGTGGATTAAAGCGTCGGGAAGATGGATGGCGGACGCCCTGCAGAATGAAATCCTGATCCCTTTAAACCTGGCGGACGTGCGTGGGGAGTGCCTCCAGCGGGGTCTTGATCCGGCCGAGCGCTACCCGGGCGCGTCGCTTGAAACGGCCATGCATGCCCTATTGCCGCACACCGTGGTGCTTCACGTTCATTGCGTGAATACCATTGCGTGGGCGGTGCGCAGCGATGCCTGCGCGCAATTGCAGGAACGGCTGGAGGGTTTGCGATGGCGCTGGGTTCCCTACGTCGAATCGGGCCTGCCGCTCGCGCATGCCATCTGCAACGCTCGTTCCGCCGACCCGGATATGGACGCGGATATATTTGTTCTGGGTAATCACGGCCTGGTGATCGGCGCGGAAAACTGCCGGGCGGCGGAGAATCTCCTGAGCGAAGTGGGACGGCGTTTGGAGGTCCGTCCACGACAGGCGCATCCCGCGGATTACACCGTGCTCGCGGAGGCTTCCACCGGCTCGCTCTGGGACTTGCCGGACGACGATGCGGTCCATGCTCTGGCCACCGACCCGGTTTCACGGGCCATACTCGCGGGAGGCCTGCTGTATCCCTGTCAGGCCATCTTTTCGAGCTCGAGTACACCCGCCTTATTCCGCTCGATTCCGTCTTCCGATGCTCCGGTCGAATGGACAGCGCGATACCGCCATCGGCCTCTTTTGCTGATCGAAGGCCGAGGAGTATTGTTGAGCAGATCCATGACGTCGGCTGAGTGCGCAATGGTCAGCGGATTGGCGCAGGTGGTGCAGCGCATCCCGGCATCCGCCCCCATTCGCTATTTAACTGATGCCGAAATCGCTAACAGTTCCAGCGCCGTTGCCTACCGCTATCGCGAACTCGCGAATGAGCGGATCGGAGGAGGAGCGGGTATTGCCGTTCTTTCCAGCGCGGCCTCCGGGAAGTCCCTGGCGAGCTAAGCTTCTTGGCAAACTAAAACCTATAGAGCCAGCCTTCCAGGATCTGGCGCGCCAGCGGAGCGCTATCCGCGGCGTATGGATCTAGCGGCCCATCCAGCGTTTCGGCGTCGGCGCAGTTGACGGATTGAGTCGACCAGTCGACAATCATCTCCGGCGTGATTTCGGGATGGAACTGGATACCGTAAACGGTGTCCTGGAAGCGGAAGGCCTGTTGCCGGCACTTGTCGGAATATGCCAGGGAAACAGCTCCCGGCGGCAGCATGAAGGTTTCGCTGTGCCAGTGAAAGAACAGGCTCGGCGAGGGCAGGCCGCCGAACAATGGATCTCCCGCGGCGGCATCGGTGAGATGGACCGGCGCCCAGCCAATCTCCTTCTCGGGATTACGGTACACGTGGGCCCCCAAGGCTTTGGCGATCAATTGCGCGCCCAGGCAGATTCCAAGTACCGGGGTCTTCGAGTTCAACGCCTGCTGAATGAAATGGACCTCGGCTGCCATCTCCTGATCGTTAGCGGATTGGGGCCCTCCCATGACGATCATGCCGTCGTGTGCCCCGAGATCCAGTACGTCTCCCAAATCGCTATAAACAAAAGAAATGCCACCGTCTCGCAGGACCTCTTCGAAATAGCCTAAATGCTCAAAGGACTCGTGCCGTAAGACCAGCAGGGAGCGCGCTTCAGTCGGCGCTGAGTCCGGCCCTGAATCCCGCATGGATTCAGCCTACCAGAAAGCCTCCGGTACTACGACCCTTCAGCCGATAAGGTAGAGGAGACACAGAATTCGTCGCCCGTATAATTGAATTGCACGCCATGAGAATACTGATCGCGGACGACAGCATTGTTTCCCGGCACTTGCTGGACGCGACTTTGCGCCGTTGGGGTTACGAAGTCGTGATCGCCTGCGACGGCAATGAAGCCTGGCGCATCCTGCAGGCCGAAGACGCCCCCAAAATCGCCATCCTGGACTGGATGATGCCCGGCATGACGGGGCCTGAAGTTTGCAGCCGGGTGCGGGCCAACGTCAAGGACAAGGATCTCTACACCTATATCCTGCTGCTGAGTTCCAAGAGCCAGCGCGAGGACTTGATTGAAGGGATGGAATCCGGTGCCGACGACTACCTGACCAAACCTTTCGATCAGCATGAGCTGCAGGTACGCCTGCGGCCGGGATTGCGCATCATTCAACTGCAGCACGAGTTAATTACGGCGCGCGAAGAATTGCGCGATCAGGCCACCAAGGACTTCCTGACCAGCATCTGGAACCGCTCTTCCATCCTGGATATTCTGAACCGCGAGTTGCAGCGGGGGGTTCGCGAAAGCCGGCCCGTGGGTGTGCTTCTGGCGGATCTGGACCATTTCAAATCCGTGAACGATACCTACGGCCATTTTGCGGGCGACGCAGTGCTGCGGGAGTTCGTGCGCCGTATGGCGGGATCCATCCGGCCTTACGACGCGATCGGACGCTACGGCGGCGAAGAATTTCTCATCGTTTTGCCGGGCTGCGATGCGGATGTAACCGAGAAGCAAGCCGAGCGGATGCGTATAGCGCTAGCCAATGAGCCCATGTGGTTCAACGAGGAATCGAAGCTGGTCACGTGCAGCTTCGGAGCCACGGCTTGGCTACCAGGCATGGATCCGGCGGAGGAAGCCTTGATTCGGGTGGCCGACGATGCGCTCTATCGAGCCAAGCGCCAGGGCCGCAACCGGGTGGTATTTCTGTCGGCGTCCGCGTCCGAGCCTCCCGCGACGCCGGTTGCCGCCGGGCAGCGGGACTCCGCCAAGAAATGATAAGCTGAAAGTCCCCGGCAAGAAGGGGACCAAGAAGTTACGATTCCAGAGTCTTACCTGAACGACGCGGCGAAGGGGAACGGCAACGTTCCCCTTCTCGCTTTTTAGGGAGCCGGCCCAAAGCTTCAGACGGGCCCGCCCTGCGTTAGGGAAGCGTGCCAGCGTGGGTCAGCCCCGCCAGCCTGTGGCACACTAGAGGGCAATGCACTCCACCCGACTCGCCACATTTTTGTTGGGCGCCTGGATTGGTTGCTGCGTGTGCATGGATTTTTTGGCTCTTCAAAGCCTGCGCCTTGTGGGAAGAGTAATCAACTCCGCAAGCCCGGCGGCGAGCGACATCATCCGCCAAAGCGGCCAGGAACAGATTGCGCTGCTATTACGCTACTTCGCCGCCGAACAATACCGCTATTATTTCTGGACTTGGGAGCTGATCCAGATTCCCGGAGCGCTGCTGGTCGCCGCCGTGCTGTATTTGGCCGTTGGGAAGCGTTGGATTCCACAGATGCTGTGCGGACTGATGCTGGCCCTGGTGCTGTTCCAATTGGCGATCCACTCGGAACTCACCTTCCGGGGCAGGGAGGCCGATTTTCCGCCGGGGAATCAGATGTTGGGCACGCAAGCGCGAGTATGGGCGCTCACCGAGGTCTGGATTGGGGCGGAATCGGCCAAGCTACTGATTGGCGCGCTGCTGACAACCCTTATGCTCAGCCACAAATCCCGCAGGCGGTCGCGCCGGGTTGAGGATGATGAGGCGGCAGCCAGAAGCGTAGAGCGTTCCCGTGAGCCGTTCTAAGGCGTTACGCAACGCCGCGCACGCGCAGCGCTTCGTCGATCAGCGCCAATAACTGCTGGCGCGTGACCTCCAGCTTCTCGTTGGAGTCCGGCATGTCTTCGGCAGCCATGGGACTACCGGGTTCAAAACCGTTGGGAACCTTTACGCCATAACGCGCCCGGGCTTCAAACAGCTTCTCGATCTCCACCCGCGGCAGCACCTTGGGGCCGCCCAGCATCTCCGCCACCAGCGCAATCCGCGCCAAATGCTCCAGCGTTTCCATGCGGGCGTAAGCTTGCCCCACGCTCTCGCCGTAGCATACGGCTCCATGGTTGGCGAGCAGAATCGCGTTGAATTTCGGGACGTAGGGCAGCATCCCATCCACCAGGGCCGGCGTTCCCGGGAGGCCGTAATCGGCCAGAGGAACCGATCCCATCGACACAATCAACTCCGGCATTAAGCCCAGATTCAGCGCGCGCCCAGCCACGGCAAACCCGGTCGAAATCGGCGGATGGGCATGTACCACGGCGTGAACATCGGGCCGGGTATTGTAGATCGCGACATGCATCGCCATCTCAGTGGTGCGCTCGCGAGAACCTGACAGCTTGTTGCCGGCGCCATCGCATACGATAAGATCCTCGGGACGCATGCGGCCCTTGCACACCCCGGCGGGAGTGGCGAGGATGCGTGCGCCATCCAGGCGGACCGTCAGGTTGCCGTCGTTGGCCGCGATCCACCCACGCTCATACATCATGCGGCCGGTGCCGACGATGTCTTCGCGAAGCTGTTGTTCGCTAAAGGGCATGCGTTTTTATAGTCTAGCAAGCAGCACGGCGTGGTGCGCCGGGACCACGTGTATACGCAGCAGCGGTCCTGCCCCACACGGATGCCGAAGTGCTCTTCAGCACCTGCCGGCGGGGCCGTAATCCTGCCAGTAATCGATCGGAAGCGCAGTCCGCGCTGACGGTACTCATCTGATACTTAGCGCTTGGTTTTTAGAAGCGTCAGGACTTCCGCGCGCTGTTCCACGCTCAAGCCCCACATTTCGGCGCCATGCGAGCGGCCGATCAATACATTTCCCGCCACATCGTCAAACAGGGCGTTGGCTTTGAAGCGCCGTCCGTCTTCGTTTACTTGAGCCGTATAGCCGTCGCCCAGTTGCGGATCGTAGACCTCAAAGTGTCCGCCTACTTCCTGGCGCGATTGCTGGAAGCAGATGGGGCCGTTGGATTTGGTGATTCCACAAGTCCCATCCACCGCTACCAGGATGTATTCGTGTACTTTTGCCATATGTTTTGTGAAGCACGCTAGTAGCGATTGCCGCGGCGGGCGCCGCCATAACCGCCACCCCCGGTGCGCTCCGTTTTCGGCCGCGCTTCGTTGATGGTAAGGGCGCGTCCGTTGAGCTCGGTGCCATTGAGAGCGGCTATCGCGCGTTCCGCTTCGGCGTCGTTGGTCATTTCGACGAAGCCGAATCCCTTGGGTTGACCGGTGTCGCGGTCGGTGACGATGCTGACGCGCTCGACGGCTCCGTAAACCTCGAACATGGACCGCACCGCGTCTTCCGTGGCGGTGAAGCTCAGGTTTCCTACAAAGATATTTTTCATGGTGTGCCTTTCGAATGGGCTGAGCTGCGAATCGCGGCAGGAGTCGAAAGGGAGCGGATTGTACCGGACGATGCGAGAGATGCCAAAATCAGCGGGCCCGTAAACTACAACCCTATAGTCGCACGAACTCGCAGAGGAGCGGGCGCACCGCTTCCCTGCCGGGCCTACAGGCTGCGGTACAGGCTCTGATACTGGGCCGCTGCCGCATCCCACGAAAAATCTTTCGCCATACCGCGCCGCATTCGCTCCCGCCAGCCCGAACGGTTCGGCCACGCCGCTAGCGCCTGGCGGATTGCTTCGAGCAGCGCCTCCGGCGTGTACTCGGTGAACTTGAAGCCGGTAAGCTCGTCGACGGTATCTTCGAGCCCGCCCGTGGCGCGGACGATGGGCACCGTGCCGTAGCGCAAACTGTACAGTTGGCTTAAGCCGCAAGGCTCGTACCGGCTAGGCATCAGGAACATATCGGCGCCGGCTTCGATGCGGTGCGCGAGACCTTCGTCGTAGCCAACCTGAACCGCAAATTTCTCCGGATGCGCCTCCGCCATCGAGCGAAACATCTCTTCAATGGGTGCCTCGCCCGAACCGAGTACCACCATCGCAAGATCCATCTCGGCCAGCTCGGGCGCAATCTCTTCCAAAAGGTCGAAACCCTTCTGTCCAGCAAAACGCGAGACGATCCCGATCAGCGGACGCGTTTCAATGACCGGCAATCCGACTTCTTCCAGCAGCGCGCGCTTCGCCAGCCGTTTACCCGAGAGATCCTGTGCCGCATACGGAAAGTTCAGATACGGATCGGCGTCCGGACTCCACTCCGCATAATCCACACCGTTGAGGATCCCGCGGATTTTCACGGCGCGCTCGCGCAGCACGCCATCCAGGCCGTGTCCATATTCGGGAGTCTGAATCTCCCGTGCGTAGGTGGGGCTAACCGTGGTAATGGCGTCCGACCACACGATGCCGGCTTTGAGAAAACTCAGCTCTCCCCAGAATTCCAGCCCGTCCGGATGAAACAGCGCCGAGCTCAGGCCCAAGTCGCTGATGGCAGCGCCGGGAAAGTTGCCCTGATATCCCAGGTTGTGGATCGTGATGACGGTTTTGGCGCCTGCGAAATCAGGATCCCAACCGTGGTTCTCGCGCAGATAAGGCGCCAGCAGCCCGCCCGGCCAATCGTGCGCATGGAAAATATTGGGCCGAAAGATGCTCCGGCCGATCTCGATCGCAGCCTGGTTCAGCAGCGCAAAGCGGATGTGATTGTCGACATAGGCGACGCCGTCTTCGCTGTAGATACCGGCGCGCGCGTAAAGCGGCGGGCAATCGACAAACAGGTAGCGTACGCCTTCACGCTCCATTTGATCGATGGCCACCGTGAATGCGTTAGGACCCACCGAGACCCGCATTGGATCCGAGATCCGCATAGACCCGTGGAGAGGAACGCTGCCATAGCGCGGCATGACGACCGCTACCTCTTCGCCAAGTCTCGCGAGGGCCGGCGGCAAGGCACCCAGAACGTCGGCCAGCCCGCCTGTTTTCGCGAAAGGCGCGGCTTCCGAAGTAACCATCAGGATTCGCGGCATAGCAGGTGCTTCTGAACCTTGCCCAGCGCGTTGCGCGGAAGCTTCTCGATGGTTTCAAACCGCCGCGGGATTTTGAAGGAGGCGAGTTTTTCGCGGCAGCGCATTTCGAGCGGCCCAGGATCGCCGGTTCCATTCTTCCAGACTACATACGCCACCGGAATCTCGCCACGCACGCGGTCGGTTTCCGCCACCACCGCGGCTTCTTCGACCTCCGGTTGCTCCATCAGGAATTCCTCGATCTCCCTGGGGTAGATGTTGAAACCGCCGGATATAATGAGGTCGCTCTTGCGGCCGCTGAGCGTGATGTAACCGTCCGCCGCGCGCGACGCGATGTCGCCAGTCTTGAACCAGCCATCCACAAAGGCAGCTCGGGTAGCCTCTTCGCGCTTCCAATATCCCGCGAAAACGTTGGGGCCTTTCAGCCATAGCTCCCCGGTCTCGCCCTCCGCCACCGGATTTCCGTCTGGTCCCACGATCTTCACGACGACGCCCGGCAATGGCAGGCCAACGCATCCCGGACGGCGCTCGCCCTCATACGGATTCGACAGGTTCATCAGCGTCTCGGTCATGCCGTAGCGTTCGAGAATGGTGTGGCCGAACAGCGCGCGGAATTCTTCGAGGATCTGCGCGGGCAAGGGTGCCGAGCCGGATACAAACAGGCGCATGCGCTGACCGATCTCTCGAGCCTGCTCGGGGGGCGTATCCAGCAAGCGCACATACATAGCGGGCACGCCGAAAAAAAGCGTGGGCTGGAAGTCCAGGAATTGCGCGACTGCGGTTGTGTGATCGAAGCGCTCCAGCAGCCGCATGCGGCATGCAGCCAGCAACCAGCAGTGCAGGCCGTTGCCGAGCGCGTGCACATGAAACAGAGGAGGCGCCAGCAGCAAACGATCGGCGGTCGTGATCTGCCAGGCCTGGATCAAGCTCGCGCCGTTCACCGCGAAATTATTGTGGGTCAGCATCGCGCCCTTGGAGACGCCCGTGGTTCCAGAGGTGTAAACCAGCGCGGCGGTGTCGTCGCCGTCAATCGCCGCTTCGGGCAGCTTATCGCCAGATTGCAGCGCAGCCTCCGCCACCAGCGCTGGGACCTCGGCGGCAGTCACTAGCAGCTTCGGTTCCGCGTCGCTGAGGATGTGCGACATCTCTCGATCGCGATACAGAATATTGATCGGAACGAAAATCACGCCGGTCTTAATGCAGGCGAGGTAGAGATCGATCATCTCGATCGAGTTCGCCAGGTAAACGCACAGCCGGTCGCCCTTAGTGAGCCCGCGCGTGCCGAGCGCCCTTGCCATCCGATTGCTGCGCGCGTCGATTTCACCGAAAGTGTAGACCGACCCGGCCCACTCCAGTGCCTCCTGCTCAGCCCTGTGAGTGAAGGTCAGGTCAAACCAGTCGCGAAGGTTCATGCGGCCGCGTAGACCGTCCGCTCGAAATCGCCCAGCAAACCCACGGCTTCTTTGTCGACGAAAGGCAGGAACTGCATCATGATGACGGCGCAGATTTTGCGTTTGGGATCGATCCAATAAAACGTGTTCCAAATCCCGGCCCACGCCAGACTGCCCGCCGAGCGGCCGCCCTCATAAGGAGTAGTGTTGATCAGAAATCCCAGGCCCCATTTCTCGGTGGCGCCCGGCTGCATATCGACGTCACTGGATCTTTCGGGCGTGGACGATTTCAGTTTCCCGGCGCCGAGCGCACCGATCTGATTGGTGCTCATCTGTTCGACGGTCTTAGTATGCAGGACCTGCCGGCCGTCGGCCGCGCGCCCGCGCCGCAGAATCATCTGCGTGAACTTGATGTAATCCGCGGCCGTCGAATACAAGCCGCCGCCGCCATTGAAGGCGGTCGGTGGCGCGGGCAGCACGCGAGGCTCTTCTTTAAGCGAGCCATCCGGCTGGCGGTCATAGCGGCTCACCATGCGATCGAACTTTTCGGCGGGCATGATGAAGGAAGTGTCGTGCATTCCCAGCGGCTGCAGGATATTACTTTGGAAGTATTGTTCCAGCGTCTGACCGCTCACGATTTCGACCAGTCTGCCGGCCCAATCCGCGCCGTAGCCATACTGCCAGCGCGCGCCCGGCTCGAACATCAACGGAGGCAGGGGAGCCACCCCCGAAGGAACCGCGCCGCCGGCTTTCTCATACCGCTGCATGTCGTCGCTCCAGGTGTCGTAGCACAACCCGGACGTATGCGTAAGCAAATGTTTTAGCGTGACCGGAGTGCGCGCGGGCCGCAGCACGGGTTTGCCGGCCGCATCGTAGCCGTCGAGCACCTGCACCTTGGCGAATTCCGGAGCATGTTTGGAGACCGGTTCGTCGAGCTTCAGTTTGCCTTGCTCCACCAGTTGCATCGCCGCGACGGAGGTCACCGCCTTGGTCATGGAAGCGATAGCGAAGATGGAATCGGGCGCCACCTTCACGCCGGATGCGCTGTCGCGCATGCCGAACGCACCCTGATACGTGATCTTGCCATCCGTCGCAACCATCGCGGTCACGCAGGGAATCTTTCGGCGCTGCATCCCGCTGCGCAGGGTGTCGTCGATACTGACAGCGCCGCCGAAACAGCGGACGGAAGCGCCCAGCGCGAGGGCCAGTTGTGAGAATTCGCGGCGGTTGATATT
>DATJEI010000219.1:0-15438 GCA_035496735.1 Bryobacteraceae bacterium
GCTTCAGCAGCGCGCAGAGATCGGACGACCCGCCCATTTCGAGCACGATCGTCGAGAGCAATCCTTTCTCGCGGTCGACCGAGGCGCCCGTCAGGGCGATGCCTTCCATGCCCAGCACCGTTCCGTTGGAACGCGGCGCCAGCGATTCGTAATTTTGCAGGCGGTAGAACTGCCCCGGCTGAAACGCGCGCGCCGCCATCGGAGCTTCCACCACTACTTCCACGATATTGTGTGTCAGTCGGACCACTTCGCGCACTTTCGCGCGCAACTCGCCGTTAAGCTTGTGTAACAGATCGGCCGGCTTCGGACCCGTCGGCGCGCGCCGAGCTAACAACCGCGAGACTACCGGATGGCCCTGCTTGGCGCTGGCCATGGCTTTGACCACGTTGCCGGCGAATGACGGATGCAGATCGCCGAAGAAGCTGATGCCGCGGCCATCTTCGCGAATCGACATCAACACCGAAACTTTATCGGGTTTAGCAAGTCTCTGCGGCTTTACCGGCTGCCCGTCTTCGTCGACGGCCTGGAACCACTTGCCGTCGAGGAAGACATTCGAGGCGTCTTCGCGCGCCAGCACGGTGTTGGGCTGGGTGCCGGCCGCGACTAGAATCGATCTTGCGGGCATACGCACGCGCTCTCCGGCTTGGGTTTTCACCCACACCCATAACCCAGCGGCGTGGCCGTACTGATCCACTTCCACTTCATCCGGTGTCACGCTCTCGGCGAAACGCACGCCTTCTTCGAGCGCCTTGGCAACTTCCTCATGATTCAGCGTGTAGCTCGGCGCATCGATCATGCGCCGCCGGTAAGCGATGGTCACGCCGCCCCAGGAATGGAGCAAGTCGATCAGTTTGGGATCACGGCCTTCGCGCGCCGCCAGATCGCGTTCAGCGCGAATCGCCAGTCCGTGAGCCAGGAATTCGTCGGCGGTCGCGACTTCTTCCGGAGTCCAACTTGCCCGCACAGCGGCTTCGCCCTTCTCCGCGGCCAGTGCTTCATAGCGTTCCAGGAACTTGTCAACCTGCACTATGTAGTACGCCATCGATTCCGTGGCCGTGTCGATGGCCGTCAATCCGCCGCCAATCACCACGATCGGCATGCGCAGCTGCAGATTCGCCAGCGAGTTGGATTTGGCCGCGCCCGTGAGTTGCAAGGCCATCAGGAAATCGGACGCCTGACGCACGCCGCGCACCAAACCGTTCTTCATGGGGATCACCGTAGGCTTCCCCGCCCCCGCGCACAGCGCAACGTGATCGAAGCCCAGTCCGAACGCATCATCCACAGTCATCGTGCCGCCGAATCGTACGCCGCCAAACATGCGGAACTCTTCGCGGCGCTCCAGCAGCAGCCGGATGATCTTCAGGAAGTTCTTGTTCCAGCGGACCGTAATGCCGTATTCCGCCACGCCTCCGAAGCCCGCCATCACCCGGTCATCGAGCGACTCATAGAGATCATTCACATCGCGAATCGGACGGAACGGCACCCGCTCGCCCAGCGGCGTCACGCCCGAGATCGACTCCGGCAGCGGCTCGATCTTCAAGCCATCCACCGCCGCCACCACGTGACCATCGTTCATCAGGTGATGCGAGAGCGTGAAGCCGGCCGGGCCCAGCCCCACCACCAGCACTTTGTAGCCGGTCGCCGGCCTCGGAATCGGACGCGAGAAGTTCAGCGGATTCCAGCGCGTCAGCAGGCTATAGATCTCGAAGCCCCACGGCAGCTCCAGTACATCTTTGAGCGTGCGCGTTTCGACCTGCGGGATATCCACTGGGTCCTGTTTCTGGAACACGCAGGCCTTCATGCAGTCGTTGCAGATGCGGTGCCCGGTGCCGGCGATCATCGGATTGTCGATGATGGCAATGGCCAGCGCTCCGATGGAATTGCCGTCCTGCTTCACCAGGTTCATCTCGGAGATCTTCTCGTCGAGAGGGCACCCAGCCAGCGTGATGCCGAAGACCGTGGATTTGAAGCCGCCGTCTTTTTCCTTGAGGCCGGTGGAGCAACTGTCCTTGCCCTGGTTGTGGCATTTAATGCAATAGTGCGCCTGGTCCAGCGCGCCGGTCAGGTTCATGCCCGCGTCGGTCAGCTTGAACCCTTCACGATGGCGCCAGTGGCTCTCCGGCAGCGCCAGTTCCGCCATGCCATGTATTTGGAGAGTCCGGACGGGCACCAGGTGCTCCATGTCAAGCTTGTGCGGAACCTTAAACAAAACATCGTGTTGATGTTTGTGGCGTCCGGCCGGAGAAAGCGCGGCCCACGCCGCGTATTGCTGCGCGGCCTGGAGCTGCGCCGTATGGTCTTTTTCGTTTTCGAGCCAGCGCGAGACGTGCTCGACAAAACTCTGCTCGGTCAGCGGCTCGCTAAACAGGGATTCCAGCTCGGCCCCCAGCGCTCCGCCGTGAATCAGAGCGGCCTTCTCCGCCGTCATCCCGCTGATGGCTTTCTTCTGAACGAACTTGCGCTTCAGCGCGTAGAGCGGCGCCAAGGCGTCGTGTTTGGCCTGCAAGGCGCGCACTTCCCCGGCAATACCGAACAATTCGCCGATGAAATCCTCCAGATGCGGAGCGATCGCGATCATCAGCTCGGATTGCTGTTTGCGTGGCAGCGAACCGAGCGCTTTGCGCGCCTCCAACATTTGTTGCAACAGCCCCGCGTCCGCCGCTTGCAGACTGTGACAAAAGGCTGCGTCCAGCCGCACCAGCCCTTCGCGGCTGTAGAGGTCTACGAAAGCGAATCCAAACGCCAGACGGAGTTGTTCGTGAATGTTGTGCATCAAGTTTCAGATCAGGAAGCGGAGACGTCCCGGGAGTTAATCACCATTATCTCATGCCGCCGCAAAAGGCCGTACAAAATCCATTGAAATTGCAGGTTTTGCGTGGGAAACGCGATTCCACCGCCGCGACCGGCGGGTCGCCGGCGCGTCCCCCGGCTGTCACGGGCCGCCGCGGCGAGCCAGCTCACCGCAGCTTCGACTCTGCCAGGAACGCCGCCGCAACATCTTTGGGCTGCAAATGCCCCAGGTCCACCTGCGCGTTCCATTGCCGCATTTTCTCGGTGGTGAATCTCCCGGAAAGCTCCGCGAGCGCGGGGCGCGCCGCCGGTACCGCCAACAGCAGGCTGTCCTGCACCAGTAACGCCGCCTGCTTGGGCGCGAAAAGGTTGCGGTCGTCGCGCAACGCTTTCCATTTCGTTTGCGTGAGATTGCCATCGGTGGCGCGGGCAACGATCATCGTCACCGCTCCCTGCTCCAGCGTTTTAAACAAAAGATCGCCGTCCAAGCTGCGCGGCGCGGCTTTCATGGGCAGCTTATACTGCGTAAGCGCCGGCATCCCGTCGGATAACTGCTGAAATTCCGCGGTCACGCCGAGCGTCCATCCATCGCTCACCGCCGCCGCCTCGCTGAGCGTCGAAACTTTGCTCGCGCGCGGGTCATCCGCGCGAATCACCGCCACAAACGGATTGTCGATTCCCAATGGATCGAGCAGATCGGCTTGCGCCGTACGCTTCATTTCACCCCGAGCGCGCTGGAAAACCAATGAAGCATCGGGCGACGGCTGCTCCTTCAAGATCTCGCTAACGATAGAGCCGCTGTACTCGGGGTAGAGATTAATCTCACCGCTCTGCAGCGCCTGGTAGGCGCTAACCGTCTGGCCCAGGTTGGGACGGCGGTCCACTTTTCGCCCCAGGCGATGCTCCAGATGCTGCGCCACAATCTCCGCCAGCAGCACCTCCTCGGTGCTGTTCATCGATCCCACGGCGATCTTCGGACCGTTGCCGCATCCCGCCGACGTCAGGACGGCCGCCAACAGCAGTGCGCTTATAACGCCCATCAGAGCTCTCTTTCGAACCATGCGATAGCTTCCAGGATAACCCGAAGCTCAGGGGACATGGCGCTTTGATATCCTTAAAAATTGTCTCAGCGAGCTACTTAAGCCGATGTCGTTTCAAATTCATCCGGTGCGCGAAATTCTAGTGGTGCCAGCCCTGCCCCCGGCCCTGAGCCGTCTGCCGGAGTTAGGCTTGAACCTATTGTGGTGCTGGAACCACTCCATGCGCGCCGTATTCCGCCGCCTGGATCCCGCCGCCTGGAAAGCCAGCAACCATAACCCGGTGGTGATGCTGGGCCGCGTGGAGCAAGCTAGCCTCGAACGCGCGGCTGCCGATCCGCGTTTCCTCGCTCTCTATCGCCGCGCCTGTGAAATTCTGGACGCCTATCTCGCGGCGCGCACGTCCTCCGACATGCTGGTGGCGTACTTTTCGATGGAGTACGGCCTGCTGGATTGCCTGCCCATTTATTCCGGAGGCCTCGGCGTGCTCTCCGGCGACCACTTGAAGGCTGCGAGCGACGCGCTGTTGCCTCTGGTGGGCGTGGGGCTGCTGTATCAGAACGGCTATTTGCAGCAAAAGCTCGATCCTGACGGCTGGCAGCAGGAGCACACTCCAGTGAACGATTTCTATTCGCTGCCGATTTCGCCGGTGAACCTTCCGCAGGGCGGTGAACTGCTGGTCAGCGTGGATCTAACCGGCGTCGAAGTTTTCCTGAAGGTATGGCGTATCGATGTGGGCCGCGTGAAGCTCTATCTTCTCGATAGCAATATCCCCCAGAACGCCGCGGCCGAGCATCGCGAAATCACCAATCAACTCTACGGCGGCGACGATCACAAGCGCATGCATCAGGAGATCGTGCTGGGTATCGGCGGCCTGCGCGCGCTCAAGGCGCTCGGCCTGAGCCCGACCGTCTTCCACATGAACGAAGGGCATTCCGCATTTCTGGCCATCGAGCGCATTCGAGTTCTGATGGCGGATCACGGCCTCAGCTTCGAAGAGGCGGAACATGCCGCGCGCGCCAACAACGTCTTCACCACTCACACCTCGGTGCCCGCCGGACTCGACCGTTTCGACCTGGGCATGGTCCGCGAGCATTTTGAGCCCTACTGCCTGAAGGCGGGGATCGCGCTGGATTCTTTTCTGGCGCTGGGGCGCGCCGCCGGCTCTGAACCCAATGAGCCCTTCTCGATGGCCGTCTGCGCCATGCAGGCTTCGGCCTTTCGCAATGCGGTCAGCCGGCTGCACCGTCAGGTTTCGCAGAGCATGTGGGAATCGCTGTGGCCCGGCCTGCCGGTGTGGGAAGTTCCTATCGCGGCCATTACCAACGGCGTGCACCTGACCTCCTGGATCAACGGCGACCTGGCCAACCTTTACGATCAGCATCTGCAGCCGGACTGGCGCGAGGGTGATAACGAGCCGGAGACCTGGCGGCAGACCGGCGACATTCCGTCGAGCGAACTTTGGGAGGCCCATCGCCGCCGCAAGCGCCGCCTGGTGAGTTTCGTTAGGGAGCGCGCCGTAGCCAGCGCCCTGGCGCGCAATGCCCCCGCGCCGGTAGTGGAGCGGGCGGGAGAAGTCCTGGACCCGGCCGTCCTTACCATCGGTTTTGCGCGGCGCTTCGCTACCTATAAGCGCGCCACCCTAGTGTTTCGTGACTTACCGCGCCTCAAGCGAATTCTCACCAATCCCGCGATGCCGGTGCAGGTGGTGATCTCCGGTAAGGCTCATCCCAAAGATATTCCCGGTAAAGGTTTGATCCGCGAGATCGTGCAGTTATCGCGCGACCCGGAACTCCGCGGCCGCGTGGTTTTCGTCGAAGACTACGGACTCGAAGTCGCGGGTGAGATGGTGCAGGGCGTCGATCTGTGGCTCAATACTCCGCGCCGAGGAGAAGAGGCCTGCGGCACCAGCGGCATGAAGGCCGGCATCAACGGCGTACTGAGCTTGAGTATTCTCGATGGCTGGTTCGACGAAGCCGGGGAAGATTCCGGCGGCTGGGCCATCGGCAACCGTGACCCTTACTCACCGGACCACGACGACGCGCACGCCGCGGCGATCTACTCCTTGCTTGAAAACGAAATCGTGCCTTTGTATTATGCCGATCGCGTGGAGGACGTCCCCGTCAAGTGGATGCAGCGCGTGAAGCAGAGTCTGAACTATGTGAGCGCCCACTATAATTGCCGGCGCATGGTAGAAGACTACCGCTCGCAGCTCTATGAACCCGCCCACCGCGCTTGGGAGACCATGGTCCGCGAGGGGTTCGCGGCCGCCCATCAGCATACCGTTTGGAACAGCCAGGTAAATCGGCTGTGGCCGCAGATTCGTTTTCTGGAGGCCAGCGCCGGAGCTGATGGCACCGTGCATGCCGGGGCGTCTCTGCCCCTGCGGGCGCGCGTCGATCTGGCGGGCCTGTCCCCCGCCGACGTTCGGGTGGAGGCCCTGGTCGGCAGGATCGGGGCCCACGGCGACCTGGAAGAAGCCCATGTGCTCACGCTCGATCGTATAGAACAACAGGGAACGGTGTTTTTGTTTGGGAGGGCATTTACGCCGCTCACTACCGGACGCCTCGGGTTTTCCGTCCGTGTGACCCCCAATCACTATGCGGACCCCTTGAATCGCCCGTGCAATGCACCCTTGAAGTGGATGGCTTAGACAGGACCTGGTAACCCTTCGGCCCCCGGCGGCATCTAAAGTCCGGAAGCCGAATTGCCGATCAGCAATCAGCCTGAAAAGATTTTACTGGATTCCGCGGCCGTTCCGTGGTACATAGTGGTTTAGGCAGTTCGTGAGCATCCAGTCCTTTTAAATGCCCCCAAGTCTGGTTGTTCTGCCGTCTCTCGTAACCGAAATTACCGGGCTCCAACCACCACAGCGCGAGTTGTAGATTCACATTCAAGGAGTGCCTTCTAGCAATTATGGACGGCGATCGAAAGTACAATCAGCGCGGTTATCAGGAATCTAACCGCGACTTCTCCGGAAACAACGATTCCCGGCGCGATGAACGTCCTCGTCCGGCCGGTCCGCGGCCGCCCATCGATGTGACCGGCCCGCGCTTGCCTCGACTGGTACAGGCGGTGGCGGCGGCGCGCTGCTATAACTGTTCCACCCCGCTGCCGGCCGGTTCGGATTTTCCGGCGGAATGCCCTAAATGCCATGCCGCGCTCCACTGCTGCAAACAGTGCGCCTACTTTGAGCCTTCGACGCGCTTCCAGTGCGTGAAGCCGGTACCAGTACGCATAGTGCTTAAGGATCAGGCAAACGATTGCACGCTATTCAAACCGCGTGTCACCGTGGCGCGCGATTCTGCGGCCGCGCCGCCTCCCGCTTCGAGCCAGCAGGCTAACGGCGGCCCCGCGCCGCGCAATGCCGACGACGCCCGCGCAGCCTTCGACAGCCTGTTTAAGAAGTCATAGCCGATCCCGGCTGCCGGCCGGGTCACAACCAGTATTCCCATTTCCCGGCCGCTACCACGTAAGCGCTCAGACAGGCGTTGGCTACCGCATGCGCCAGCATCAGGTCCCCCAGACTCTTGGTGCGGATCATCCACCAGTTAAAAACGATTCCAGCCGCCAGCCCCACGTCCCAGTAGGCGCCATGTTCGCTCGCGAACAAGAGTGCGACTCCCCAAAACGATGCCGCCGAATAAGCGCCCAGCGGCACGCGCTGAAAGTCTTGCGCGATTATCCAGCGCATCAGCCAGCCGCGCCAGAACAGCTCCTCGATGATCGGCACCACGATCACCGCCCGCAATCCGCGCAGCCACAGCACCGGAACATCGTGCCGCGCCGACTCCGGCAGAGTGCTGCGGGCCGCTCCCATCAGAGCGTTTTCAAACAGAAAGGAATGCCGGTAGGAAGGAAACAGCAGGTCCGGCGCAATCCAAAGGGCGAAGATCGCTACCCCAATCAGCAGCGATCCGGCCCACTGCGTTACGTGGAAATCGAGCGCCGGGCGCGCTACAAAGTACAGCACCGCAGCCATCACCGCCAGGCGCAGCGCCTGGTCGGCGAGCGCCGGCATGGGCCACACCAGGCTCAGCCCGAGCAGAGCCATGAAGACGACAAACGGAACTACATAGGGCGCCGCGGAAGAATGGGGAACAGCGGGGGAACCGGTCACCGATGCGCGCTCTCGCCTACAGGCTGGCCAAAAGCTGGCGGATCTTGGCGTCGTCGTCCTTCGACGGATTGAAGCGGATTGCCGTCTCCAGCTCCCTTTTCGCGGAAGGCTTGTCGCCCTTCTGCAGTAGAGCCATCCCGTAATGATAGTGGTAGGCGGCGCGGTTCGGGTCGGTCGCCAGTAATTCCTTGAAGGTTCGGACGGCGTCGTCGCTCAGATTCTTTTTGAGGTAGATCCAACCCAGCGTATCCATGACGTCAGGTGAATTGGGCAGGCCTTGACGGGCGCGCTGGGCCATGGTCAAAGCTTCATCCAGGTCTTGCCCTTCCTCGGCTTTGATGAACGCCAGATTATTCAGCGCGATGGGATGGTCCGGCTGGATCTTCAGAATCTGCTCATAAATCGGCTTGGCTTGGTCGCGGCGGCCGGTGCCATCCATCAGCAGGCCAAGCTGCAGCAGGGGCCGTGCATCGGCCGGGGCCGCCTGGCTGGCGAGGCGGAAGGTTTCGATCGCGGCATTCACATCGCCCTTGCGCCGCTGGGTCTCCGCCAGGCGCAGCAGGAGATCGGCCGACTTCGGCTCGGTTTTCAAGAGCTCCTGCAAAAGCTTAACCGCGTCGTCGTAGCGCTGATCGCGCACATACAAGTTTGCCAGCGCCATCCGGTAATCGCGGCGCTCGGGATCGCGCGCAACCGAGTCCTGCAGCAACTTAATGGCGTCGGCCATGCGATTCTCGCTGGCCATGGTCTCGATCAATCCAATCAGACCGCGCGAATCTTTCGGATTGGACTTGTATAAATCGTCAAACACCTGGCGAGCGCGTTTGTAATCCTTCTCACTCCAGGCCAGATATCCGGCTTGATAGCGGGCATCCGGATTATTAGGCGCTATCGCCAGCACGGAGTCCAGCTCCTGCCGCGCCTTCTGCGAATCTCCGATGCCCATCAGCGCGCTCGACCGGCTGAGCCGCGCCGGCAAATCATTTTGGTTCAGAGCGATGGCCCCCTCGGCTTCCTTCAACGCCTTGGCGTAGTCGCCTTTATTGAGGTAAATCCGCGCCAGCATATCGCGGGCGAGGATGAAATCCGGACGAATCTTGATCGCGGCCTCCAGCTGCAGGCGCGCCTGTTCCATATCGTTTTTGGCCACGTATGCCCGTGCCAGATTAAAGCGCAGCAGGTGGTTGTCAGGCGTCTTCGCTACCAGCGACTGCAGGTCGTTGACGGCCTGACTGATCTGCTTCAGGTCCCCAGTCACCAGCATCAGAGCGGCCCGCATCGCAACGGCATCACTGTCGTTAGGCGACTCTTTGAGGATAGTAGCCAGCAATTGATTGGCATCCTGGTTGCGCCCGGTTGTGGTCAGCAATTCTACCAGCCGTTTCTGGTACACCACCTTATCCCGCGGAAAGGCTTTCTCCCCGGCCTCGTACTGCGCTTGGGCCCGATCGAAGTCCCGCGCCCTGAAATACAGGAAATCGCCCGCCAGCAAATGCCCTTCCGGAAACTGCTTTTCGTCCGCCAGCCGCCGAATCACGCCATCCACTTGATCGCTTTGTTTCGTGAACAAGTAATGCGCTCCCAGTTCTACCAGGTACTCGCCCCGCTGCGGGTTGTTGTCGACCTTCCGCTGCAGAATCCGCTCGCCCTCCGGCACCCGCTTGGTCTGCATGTAGTAGATGTACAAAGCATCGTACATGGGGCCGAACGTCTTGTTTTTATCGATCACTGCCAGGCCCATTTTTTCGGCCTCGGGCGCTTGCTGGTTGGCGATCAGCGCCTGGAAGTAGGCGAGCGACAGATCGGGCTGATCGGGCTTGGCGCGGGTAGCCAACTCGAACTGTTTCACCGCGCCCGGCGCATCCTTCCGCAGCAACGCCAATTGTCCCTCAATGCGGTGCCCGTCATAGGAATTCGGATTTTTTTGCACCACCTTGTCGGCCAGCTGTTTCGCTTCTTTCAGCAAATCGTCGCCGTGATCGCGATCCTGGTTGACGGCAATCATCAGGATGTCGCACAGCTTCACTGCGGCATCCGCATTATCCGGCTCCAACTCCACTGCCCGGCGCAACGCGCGCACGGCATCGCCAAAGGCGGCCAGTTTGATATCGGCTAACGCCAGCCTGTAGTAGGCTTCGCCAAACCGCAGATCCTTTTGGAGGGCTCTACGGTACATGATCGAGGCTTCTTTGAATTTGCTCTTTTCGTAGAACTTGTTGCCATTTTCAACATAACGGCGCGCTTGTACTTTAGGGTCCCGGCTACAGGACGCGATACAGAACGTAAATACCAGCAATACCAAAAGCTTACGACAAGTCATCTCCTCCACTTGACCATATTTAGCACAAGGGCGCAATCCCTCCGGCAGGCGGCCCGGCCCAGTACCTTAAAGCTATCCGATATATTGGGTGCACCCGGCGCCGACCTAGTACCATAAAGAAGGTATGTATCAGGGCGACGGAGCGCCAGCCATCGAAATACGCGATCTGCGAAAAGTATACGGCGACAAGGCTGCCGTCGACGGCCTCACGCTGACTGTTCCGCAAGGTTGCTTCTTCGGATTCCTGGGACCCAACGGCGCCGGCAAGACCACCACCGTAAGGATGCTGATGGGCCTGGCGCCTCCCACTTCCGGGAGCATTCAACTCTTGGGACTGCCGATGCCCCAGCGCTCGCTCGAGATCAAGCAGCAGATCGGCCTGGTACCGGATGAATCCATGCTGTTCGATCATCTGACCGGCGCCGAATTCATCGAGTTTGTCGGCCGGATCTATGGTCTGGATCGCGCGATGGCGCGGACCCGTGCTAATGAGCTGCTGGATCTGTTCGAGCTTGGCAACATGCCGAAGAAGTTGATCGCGGAATACTCGAAAGGCATGCGCAAGCGCGTGGCGATGGCCGCGGCCCTGATCCACCGGCCGAAACTATATCTGATGGATGAGCCTTTTGAGGGCGTCGATGCCGTCGGGGCGCGACTGATGAAGGATATACTGCTCGATCAGGTGCGCCACGGCGCAACCATCTTCCTTACGTCGCACGTGCTCGAAGTGGTGGAGCGCCTGTGCGAACGGGTCGGAATTATTCACGAAGGCAAATTGATCGCCGAAGGGTTGATGACGGACATGCGCGGCACCGCCGAGACGCTGGAAGACGCGTTCGTGCGGGCACTCGGCATGGAGAATGCGGCCGAGACGCTGGACTGGCTGTAAAATGCGGCGCAAACCATGACGCATGCCGGCGCTGTCATCTGGGCCCAGTGGCGGACTCTGTGTCACTTTCATCCGCGGCGCGGCATAGCCTGGTCGGCGGCCGTGAGCCTCATCTGGTATGGTCTGTGGGCCGGCGCTGCGTATTCTCTCCTGCGCGTCTTCAGCAATCCGGCGGAAGTGCCCGTCATTCGCATCGCGCTCCCCGGCGGTCTGCTGCTGATATTTCTCTACTGGCAGGTGGTTCCGTTAATGCTGGCAACCACGGGTTCTTCGCTGGATCTGCGCAAGCTGCGCGCTTACCCGATTCCGGACGGCCAATTGTTTTCGATTGAAGTGCTGCTGCGGGTCACCGCCGGGATCGAGATGGTGTTGGTGTTGATGGGGATGACCATCGGCGCCATGCTGAATCCGGCATTGACCAAGTGGAGTCTGCTGGGGACTCTGGTCTATGTTACGTTCAATCTGCTGATCGCCGTGGGGCTGCGCGATATGCTGGGGCGCCTGCTGGCGCGGAAACGCATCCGCGAACTGGTGTTCTTCCTGGTGATCCTGGCCGCGGCGCTGCCGCAACTGCTGCTGGCGCGGCGCGGGATGGTCAGCCCGCAATTGCGCCTGCTGATCACGCGCGACGCCTGGCAAGGATGGCCCTGGACCGCGACCTCGAACCTGATCCTGGGTAACCGCTTCTGGCCCTCGCTGGCGGTGCTCTCCGCCTGGACCGCGGGCACGCTGATCTTCAGCCGCTGGCAGTTTTCGCGGACGCTGGCATTCGATTCCGACGCTGCCAACGCGCATGATTCCCGGACCGGCCGCCGCTCCTGGTGGATCGAATGGTTTTACCGCCTGCCTTCGGCGGTGTTCCAGGATCCGCTGGGCGCCCTGATCGAAAAAGAATTTCGCTTCCTGGCGCGCTCGCCACGTTTTCGTCTGGTATTCCTGATGGGATTTACGTTTGGACTGGTAATCTGGCTGCCGATGGCATTCGTTCCGCGGGGGCCGCTGGGCGGATTTTTCGTGCGTAACTATCTCACGGTGGTCTGCGTGTACTCGTTGATGCTGATGAGTGAAGTGTGCTTCTGGAACGCGTTCGGCTTCGACCGTTCCGCGGCCCAATTCTATTTTCTGGCGCCGATATCTTTCCGGACAGTAATGGCCGGCAAGAACCTGACAGCTCTGTTCTTCATGCTGCTGGAGATCGCGATGGTAACCGCCGTGTGCGCGCTGCTGCGCATGCCGCTTGGGCTGCGGCGCTTTGCCGAAGCCTATAGCGTGGCTGCGGTGGTGATGATTTTTCTGTTCAGCGCCGGCAACCTGCTGTCGATCCGCCAGGCCCGCGGCGTGGATCCAGGAAATTCGATACGCACGGGCGCGGCTGGGCGCCTGCAAGCGCTGCTGTTTGCGATCTATCCGGTGACCTTTGCCCCCGTGCTTCTGGGGTATCTGGCGCGCTACGCGTTCGGCAGCCAGGCCGCGCTGTTTGCGATTTTGGGACTGGACGCGATCATGGGGCTAGTCGTTTACCGAGTGGCGCTGGATTCGGCGGTGCGCACGGCCGACCTCACGCGGGAGACAATGATCGCGGCGCTATCGACCGGCGACGGCCCGATTGCAAACTGACAGAGCCCGCCGCGTTATCGGTTGGTGGATGCCCCTTGCAAACTGACAACGGCCCGAGCCGATTCGCAATTGACAAACTACAGTGTTATCGAGCGGCGACGGCTCGATTCGCAACTGACGCGCTCCGTTCGAGCGCGAGCAGTGTTTGCTTGGTGGGCAGTCCGCCTCCGAAACCTCCCAGAGTGCCGTCGCCGGCGATCACGCGGTGACACGGGATCACGATAGGCAGCGGGTTGGCGCCATTGGCGGAGCCGACGGCGCGTGACGCTTTGGGATTCCCTACGCGGCGGGCCAGCTCTCCATAAGAAATCGTTTCGCCGTAGGGAATTTCCTGCAATTGGCGCCACACTGTGCGCTGGAACGCCGTGCCCGCGGGCGCGAGCGGAAGATCGAAATCGGCACGCTTCCCGGCGAAGTATTCGCGCAACTGGCGCGCTGCTTCACCGACGGGTCCGCGTTGCGATTCCTGCCACTCTGGCTCCGGCTTCGCGGGACGGCCACGCTGCGGAAATGTGATGCGATGCACGGCAACAGCATCGCCCGCGATGAGCAGAGTACCGATGGGCGTATCGAGGTAAGCGTAGTTCACGTGGTCTATTTTACAAGGCCAGCTTGCCGTGATAGCGCATATCTTTCAAGGTAAATTTAGCCTTGATCTCAGTGGCGCCCACCTTAGTGCTGAAGTCCACTTCCTTGTCGTCCATGGAAATCTCGTTGCTCCGTGAAAAGTAGAAGTAGACCCCTGGCCCGCGGCTTCCCGTGCGCGATGCCTCATCAACTTTCTCGAGGTGCAGTGGGCCGTCCTTGCGTTCGAGACGAGTGTAATCCTTGAAGACTTCCATGCGGCGATCGGCCCGGTCGGTGCGATCGTCATCATCGGAGCTGTCATCACTGCGACTGTGGCGACCGCCGGGTAGATCGCCTAGATCACTTATCAATGCGACCACGTAGTATTTTTCGAAGTCGGGGTTGGGCTTTTCGTCGTCGACGTGCAAGTGCAGCGCTTCCTGAACGGGGAGAGCCGACTCCCAGCGCACAGTGGCGCGGATCATGGGCTGGCCGCCCCCGTCCCGACCGCCTCCAGGATAACCGCCGCCCCCGCCCGGGTAACCACCGCCGCCAGGATACCCGCCGCGATTTCCTCCACCGCCTGGGTAACCGCCCCCACCTGGGTAACCGCCAGGAAATCCAATGCCGCCACCTGGGAAGCCGAGGCCTCCGCGAGAACGTCCGCTTCCGCCGCTTCCGGGGCCACCCATCCGATTTCCAGAAGCGATGGTGGCCTCTTTGGCCCAAGGCGATTTCGTGATCATCCGGTCTACTTCGTCGGAGTTCCAGTCGCTCGAAGGTTTGGTTTCCCAAAAGTCTTTGGAGTTGAACGCCCACGCCGGAAAGGCGGCGGATGCAACCGGAAGGGCGGCGGCGAACCGCATCAAACTGCGCCTGGTAAGCATGAATGTGGGACGGACGCCGGGGGCGGGAGGGTTACGGCAGATGGCGCGACTCGGGCTCTGCCGTTGGTGGTTGTGCAGGACGAGCCAAGATCGGCGCCGACGCTTAGCCGGATCACATAGGGCTTTTTGCCCCAGGCCATGTACTTTTCGCCGGACTCCTGATTTCCTGGGAGCTGAGCTTCTTCCGAACGGAGGGATCATAATAAAGCGCAAGCATATTGAGGCATGCTGTTTTCTCCTTATCGCATTTCTTTGGGAAGTGCTGTTTCTTACATGCTAAGGACGAATGGCGCAGCGTGAAATCGACAGAGAATGGAGGTACGCGCCGGATCTACGATGGCTGCTTTCTTGCCAGTTCGGGGCTAATAGTTCTTCCCAATAGTCATGGTTGAACTACAGTAGTCGCCAGTTTGAGCCGATAATACAGACTGTGATGCCAATCTGGCCTGAAAAGATCGAAGAACGGAGCCTGGATGAGATGTTTCGTCTTCAGGCGAGTAACAGGGCCTGGAGCAAACAGTTACGGCAAGAATCTCAAGTGTTGGTTAACAGTCGCCTGGCTAAGACCATCAGCATGGAAGAATATTCTTCCAGCCGGGAGTTAGCCGCCCAACAATCGGCTGAATGCCGCCGTAGAGCAGACTCGCTGTCGCGTTTAATAGAAGCGAGGGGTGCTCGTCCCCTGCCTCAAATCGCCTGACGAACGCCTAAAACCGCCCTCGTTCGACGCTAGTTGTTTAAAGGGCCTTGAGCCACGGGAGTGACGGCAGGTTTCCATTCTGACGGTTGCATTGCGTTCCTAGTTCCCGAATCAAGATTTCTTGACGCGTTGCTCGCGGCTGGACGGAGTCCAGTTCGAAGCTGAAACCGGTGGGATTAAAGCGCCGGATACAAACCTCGGTATTGCGCAGATGGGCCAGCAGCGCCTCTTGAATATCTTCGCCCACGCCGACGTAGATCCACTGGCTGCCGTTGAAGATTCCATAGATGCCAGAGGCCGCGGGAGCGTGGGCCCGAACCGACACTGGAGTAAATGCGAAAGAATTTTCCGAGGGGAATGGCATGGTTAAGGGCGCCCTCGCCGCCGCGACGGGGCGGTTTCACTGGGGTTCTGAAGTGGCGCCAACTCGGCGATGAGGCGGTCGCGGCGTGCAGTCCGGCTGTAGGCCGGGCTCAGCTCAAACGAGAAGCCGGCGGGGGCGTCCTGCGAA
>DATJEI010000220.1:0-10336 GCA_035496735.1 Bryobacteraceae bacterium
CTGGCGGGGAATGTCGTCACGTTTCTGCCGGGTTCCATTCCGCAGGCTGGCGACGAGCTAACGGCCAGCTATCGCTATGCGAATCCCAACAATGTTCTGGGCACGCTCACGGCCGCGCAGGTGATCTGCAGCGGCGCCGGAAACGGCACCAGCGCGATCGTCGCCACAACCCTGGGAAGCTGCACCATCCCGGCCGGGCTGCTTACCGCCGGCGACCGCATCGAAGTGCAGTTCTACTACCTCCACACCGGCGCCGCCGGCACCTTCACCGCTGAACTGCACTGGGGCGCCGCCACCATCCTGTCGCGAACTTCCGTAGCGTCCGAAACCGCGCTGGCCGGGCACGCGACTTTCGGGATTCTCGCCAGCAGTCAGCCCTGGGATGCGCAAAGTTGGGGAAACAGCTTCGCCCTGGCAAATGCAGTAGGCTCGGCCGCCGCGAATACTTCACTGAGCTTAACCATCACTTTTTCGGCCCGCCTGGGAGCGGCCACCAGCGACGTGATTTCGCTTGGTAACTTCACGGTGATCCGGTACCCGGCGCAGACCAACCCTTAGACCTTAGACGGCGGCCTCAGAGCAACACCTGACCTAGGTACAGCCGAACGTAGCACTCCCTATTACATAAGGGGTTTTAGGATAGTGTCTCGGGTGTTATTACTCTTGTCCTTTCCCGCCGTCTCGCGCAAGATGTGAATAGAAGTTCAGCACGGCCGAGGGTACTTTTATGACTGCGAAACTTTACACATGGATTTGCCGCCTCCACAATGATCTACAAGGACAAGACCTGGTTGAATATGCTCTGATGGCTGGCTTTGTGGCCGTGGCCGGGGGAGCGATCTTCCCCACCACGCTGATGCCGGGCGTGAGTACGATCTTCTCGAAACTCAATACGTTCACTGCGGCAGCCGCGAGTCAAGGCAGCTAGGGGACTTGTTGTTTGGGCGTCCGGCGCGCTAACGTCGGTTGCGCTAGTGCTGATTCGGCGCTCGGTGCGCGCCATTAGCCGACTGTCTGGCAATCCCAACGCCGCGGACACGGCGCTTTCCCGTGAAGTGCTATGCTGAGCGCAGTCCGTGACTGCCGTTTCCGCCGCGCGAGAAATCTCCTTTCGCATCCTGGCCAAAGTCGACGCCGGGGGCTATGCTTCGGACTTGCTGCGCGGTGAGACCGTCGCGCTGGAATCCCGCGATGCCGCTTTGGCCGAGACCCTGGTACTCGGCTGTCTCCGGTACCAAAGCCAGCTCGATTTTCTGATCGCCCATTTCGCCGGCCGTCCTCAGCCTAAGCTCGACCTGGAAGTCCGCATTGCCCTTCGTCTGGGCATCTTTCAATTGCGCTATCTTGACCGCGTTCCGGCCCATGCCGCCGTCGCAGAAAGCGTCGAGCTGGTCAAAGGCGCCCGCAAGCGATCCGCAGCGGGCTTTGTAAACGCCGTGCTGCGCAAGGTGAATCGCGCGCCAGTCGGCTGGCCGGATCGCGCCACCGAACTCTCCATCCCTGCATGGATGCTGGAGCGCTGGGAACTGCATTACGGCCCAGCCGTCGCCCGCGGGATCGCCGAGGCCGCACTTGCCGAGCCGGTGGCTTACGTCAATCCAGCCACCGGACGCCGGCAGGACATTGGCGCGCAATCCATTGTGCCGTTGCTCGAAATCAAGCCCGGGATGACCGTACTCGACCTGTGCGCCGCCCCCGGCAACAAGACTGCCCAGGCCATCGCCGCCGGAGCGCGTGTCACCGCCTGTGATCGCTACCTGCGCCGGCTGGCCGAAGTGCCTGCGGAAGCGGCGCGCCTGGTGCTGGATGCCGCCGAGCCGCTGCCCTTCTCAACCCGCGGCGAAACAGCCCGCTTCGACCGCATCCTGATCGATGCCCCCTGTTCAGGTAGCGGCACTCTGGCGGGAAATCCTGAAATCAAATGGCGATTGCAGCCGTCGGATCTGTTCAGGTTCCAGGCGCGGCAGCGTAAGATGATCGAGCGGGCGCTTCCACATTTGCGCCCGGGCGGGTTGTTGGTCTATGCCACTTGCTCCCTGGAAATGGAGGAGAATGAGGCGGTAGTTGAGGGTTTTCCAGTACTTGCAACCCATTCACGAATTCCGGGGCGTGACTCCGGCGACGGCTTTTTCGCAGCGGCAATGAGGGAAGGACGATAAGACGGGGCGCCGTGGGAAAGCCCGGTTCGGGCCTGATTCGGCCGTGAGACCGCTGCGCGAGCGCGTGATACCATGAATAGAGCTTTTTCGGCCGGTCGTTAGCTGATGTGTTAGCGATGTAAGTTTCGTTTCATGCCCGAAATTCTCCCATCCATTCTTTCCGCCGACTTCGCCCGTTTGGGCGAGCAGGTGGCTGCGCTCGAGCAGGCCGGCTGCCGCATGCTGCACGTCGACATTATGGACGGACACTTCGTGCCGAATCTCACCATCGGGCCTCCGGTGGTGGCTTCGCTGCGCCGGGCGACCCGCCTGACGCTGGATGTTCACCTGATGATTACCGACCCTGACCGCTATGCGCCGCTGTTCATCGAAGCCGGCGCCGATCACGTGTCAGTGCACCAGGAAACCTGCCCCCATCTGGACCGCACCTTGAAAATGATTCAGGGCCTGGGAGCGCAGGCAGGCGTGGTCCTCAACCCGGCAACCCCGCTGGAAACGATCGACGAGGTCCTGGAGTTCGTCGATTTCGTTCTGATTATGAGCGTGAATCCAGGTTTCGGCGGACAGAAGTTCATTCCCTATACGCTGGGCAAGGTACGGCGGCTGGCGGCGCGCAAGCGTGAGAGAGGCCTCAGGTTCGCCATTGAAATTGACGGCGGCGTCACTCTCGGGAATGTGGGAGAAATGGTGAAGGCCGGGGTGGATTGGATCGTGGCTGGATCCGCCATTTTTGGCGCGGGAAACCCGGCGAGCGCGTTCGTTGAGATGCAACACTTGGCCCAAACGGCCGGCATGGTGCAGGTTTAGAGCAGATTCGGTTATAGTCGTGAAGAACACGCGGTAAGGAAGACAGCGATGAATTTCAACACCAAAAGAATCGGGATAGCGGCTCTGGCAGCCGTCATGCTTAGCGGAGGCTGCGGGTTCCATCGCAAGAAGTATGAGAACCCCATTACCAAGGACACCGAGCAACCCGACAAGGTCCTGTTCGACAAAGCCATCGGCGATATTGAAAAAGGGCGCTACGAAGTGGCCCGGCTCACGCTCAATACCCTGATCAACACCTACGATTCAAGCGAATACCTGGCCAAGGCCAAGCTGGCCATCGCCGATAGCTGGATGCGGCAGAGCGGCGCCGAGGGCTTCGCGCAGGCGGAAGCCGAATTCAAGGATTTCCAGTTGTTCTACCCCACCATGGAGGAAGCCCCGGAAGCTCAGTCCAAAATCTGCGAAATCCATATCCGCCAGATGGAGAAGGCCGACCGGGATCCCAGCAATGCCTTGCGCGCCGAGCAGGAATGCCGCGATCTGCTCACCAAGTATCCCAACAGTAAATTCGCTCCCGCCACGCAGCAGCGTTTGCGCGAAATCCAGGAAGTTCTGGCGCAGGCCGAAATGGTGGCAGGCGACTACTATTACAACAAGGGCGCGCTGGCGGCGGCGACCAATCGTTTCACCGGCCTGGTGGGGCAGTATCCGCTCTACAGCCGGGCAGCCGAAGCTCTGTGGCTGGATGGCAATGCCTACTCTCGCCTGGGGACTCGTTTCCGCGACAAGGCCGGCGAAGCCTATGCTCGGCTGGTGCGCGAATATCCGCTCAGCCCGTATGCCGATCAGGCCAAGAAGAAACTACAGGAATTGGAACTGCCGGTGCCCGAAGCCGATCCCGCCGCCGTGGCACGCATGAAATACGAGGCAGCCAATCACGTCGAGCCCGGCAAGCTCCATAAGCTCACCGACTTTATCCGCCGCAACCCGGATATGAGTGATGCAGCCAAGAGCGGCACGCCCACCATGGACCCGCCGGCGCGCGAAATTCCGGTTACCGTGCCGGTCACTGCGGAATCCGGGGCGACAGGGTTCACGGGCGATGTGACGGTGGCGCCGGTCACCGGCAACTCGGCGCTGGATACGCAGCCCGACGCACGCACCCCGGCGCCGAAGCCGGCGGATGCTCCCGCCGGCGGTGCGCAGCCGAAGCAAAAATAACCGCCCATGAGCGTGATCCTGCTGGCGGACGACAGCCCGCACGCGCAACGCATGGGCCAGCGTATTCTGGCGGAAGAAGGCCACCGGGTCGAGTGCGTCTCCGATGGCCAAGCGGCGGCTCTGCGGCTGTCCGCAGCGGATCCGGATGTAGTGATCGCCGATGCGCACTTGCCGGGAATCAGCGGCATCGAGTTGTGCCGCTACATGAAATCCAATTGCCGGCACGTGCGTGTAATCCTGACCGCGGGATCGCTCGAAGCGCTGGACGAGGCTGCGGCAAAGCGCGCCGGATGCGATGCTATCTTGCGCAAGCCGTTTGAAGCGTCGGTGATGGCGGAGACTCTGGCGCCGCTGCTTGAAGCGGCCCAGCGCGACCGGCAGTCGATGGCTGCCGCTACGGCCGTGGCGCCGTCGCTCGCCGCGCAGCCGCCGGACGATATACGCGCCGCGGTAGAGCGCGCCGTCGAGCGCGAGCTCCCGCGGCTTCTCGACGAGCTTACGCAACGAGTATTATTGGCCCTGGGCCATTAGATTCCGCCCGCGAGATCCCTTATGCCAGATAACAGTTTCGACATCGTATCCAAGATCGATTTGCCGGAAGTCAGTAACGCCGTGCAGCAGGCGGTTAAAGAAATTCAGCAGCGCTTTGATTTGAAAGACAGCCGCTCTTCAATTGAGCTGCGCGAAAAAGAGAACAAGATCCTGCTGGCCAGCTCGGATGAGTTCAAGTTGAAGGCGGTCACCGACATCCTGCAAGCCAAGCTGGTGAAGCGCAGCGTGCCGCTCAAGGGTTTGAGCTACGGGACCATCACTCCGGCCGGCGGGTCGACTGTGCGGCAGGAGATCACCTTGCAGCAGGGCATCGCCATCGAGAAGGCCCGCGATATCGTCAAAACCATCAAGGACAGCAAAAAGAAGGCGCAAGCCTCCATCCAGGGCGATTTCGTGCGGGTTGCCGCGAAGGACCGCGATACGCTGCAGGAGATCATCGCGCTATTGCGCGGCCGCGACTTCGGCATCGACATGCAGTTCACTAATTACCGGACGAATTAATAAACCCGGACCCGATGCCGCGCAAAATCGAGAGTCTGTTCCTGGCCGGTCCGGCCGGACGCCTGGAAGCCTTGCTCGAAGAACCTGACCAGGCGGCAATCGGCATCGCACTGGTGTGCCATCCTCACCCGCAGCACGGCGGCACCATGCACAACAAAGTAGTCTACCGGGTGGCGAAGGGATTGCGGCGATCGGGTCACGTGGTGATGCGATTTAACTACCGCGGCGTCAATCTCAGCGAAGGCGCGTATGCGCATGGCGAAGGCGAACTCGACGACGCACGCATTGCGCTGGATATTCTCAGCAGCCGCTACCCGACGCTGCCGCTCACACTCGCGGGCTTTTCATTTGGATCCAGAATCGCGCTGCGCATGGGCTGCTCGCCGGATGGCCCGGCGGCGCGTCGCGTCATTGCCGTGGGCTTCCCGACGGTCTACAAAGACCGTAGCTTTCTCGAGGGCTGCACCGTGCCGCGAATCTTTGTCCAGAGCACTCGCGATCAATATGGGCCCGTGGAGGAACTGCAGCCGCTGGTCGAAGCGCTGCCCGAACCCAAGCAGTTGATCTGGATCGACGCTCAGGATCACTTCTTCGCCGGTGCGTTGGAGCAACTCGAAGAATCCATTATTCACTTGCGGTGAAGCCGGAAAACCAAGTGCAGCGCCGTTTAGACGCCGGCGAGACGGAGTTCGCGCTGCAGCCGGCGCGTGGCCCGCTCGCTGATCAAATCCGCGACTTTGCTGAGCAGGCCGGGGATATCTACCGGTTTGATAAACATGGAATTCTCACGCCGGGGGAGGTTCGGCCGAGCATTCTCGTAAGTAGTCAAGAATGCGGACGCGGGCTTGTAGTCCATCATTTTTGCGTGCGCTAACACCTGCAATCCGGCTTGCGGAGACTCCAGGTGAAGGTCGCTCAGGACCAGTTGATATTCCGACTCTTCCAGCTTTTCTACGGCTTCGGCGGCACTCGCGGCTGCGTCCACGCTGTAGCCACTGGTTTCGAGCACGGTTTTCAGCGTCAGGCGCGAGGCCGGATCGGCATCCACCAGCAGGACGCGTGCAAGGTCGTAATCGAAGCTACGTGGCAGATGACTCATTTCTTTCAGCCCGGAGCCTTACACCGGGTTAAGGAACAATCTCAGTTTAACCCCGAAAGCCTTAATTTCGACCCGCGGATTTTTGTTGATAGTACCTGGGAGAGCATACCTTCTTTAGAATCAAACAGTTTCAGGGAAAACCCGAGCGAAGATCCGGTCCACATGGACCAGATAGCGGTTCACCAAAAACGCCTGCCGAATCGTTTCAACAGAAAGATAAGAAAGAACTTCTTTGTCTGATTCGACACTGGCCCGGAAATTGCCATCAGTTTCCCAGGCGCGCATGGCATGGGTTTGTATTATCCGGTATGCGTGCTCCCGCAACATTCCGGCGGCGGCCAAGTCCAGCAATAATTGTCCGGAAAAAATCAGTCCGTGAGTGCTTTCGAGATTGCGGCGCATGCGCTCGGGATAGACCCGCATCCCGTCGATCAGCCAAATGGTTTTTGCCAGCAGGTAGTCGGTAAGAATCGCCGAATCGGCAAGGATCACGCGCTCGACCGAGGAGTGTGAGATATCGCGCTCATGCCACAGCGCGATATCTTCGAGAGCCGGGTTTACATTGCCGCGCACCACGCGCGCGAGGCCGCAGATCTGCTCGCAGGTGACCGGGTTGCGCTTGTGCGGCATGGCCGAGGAACCTTTTTGCCCGGCACTGAACGGCTCTTCCACTTCGCGCACTTCGGTGCGCTGCAAGTGGCGGATTTCGAGAGCGATTTTTTCCAGCGTGGCGGTGAGAATGGCGAGGGCTGAGATCCAGGCGGCATGGCGGTCGCGCGCGATCACCTGCGAGGCGATCGCCGCGGGTTTCAATCCCAGGCGCGCGCAGATTTTTTCTTCGGCTTCCGGACCGATGTGGCCGAATACCCCCACCGCGCCGGAGATTTTGCCCACACGCAGATCTTCTGCCGCGGCGTTGAGGCGCGCCAGGTCGCGCTTCATTTCGTCATACCATAACGCCAGCTTCAGGCCGAATGTGATGGGCTCGGCGTGCATGCCGTGAGTGCGGCCGATCTGGACCGTGTGCTTAAATTCGAAGGCTCGCCGCTGGAGCGATTCGAGCAGCGACTCACAGTCCTTCGCCAGCAGCGCCGAGGCTTGCTGCAGCACCAGTGCCTGCGCAGTGTCGACCACGTCGTTCGAAGTCAGGCCATAGTGCAGCCAGCGGGAAGCATCGGCGTGTCCGGAGGCCGCCATCTTCTCGGCGACGGCGGTGGTGAAGGCAATGACGTCATGCTTGACTTCACGCTCGATCGCGTGAATGCGCTCAACCTCGAAGGCGGCATGCTGACGCAGCGCGCGCGCGGCTTCCGCGGGAACTTCGCCGGTTTCGGCCAGCGCTTCGCTCGCCGCCAGCTCGACCGCCAGCCACTGCGCGAAGCGGTTCTCGTCGCCGAAGATGCGGCCCATTTCGGGCCGGGTATATCGTGGAATCATTTTTAGGTCGTATCCGCAGTAGACAAAGGCATCAATAGACAAAGCACTCGGCGGGTTGCTCGGGAGCGGTCTTGGGTTCGGCAATCACCAGCCGTGTGAACAGGCTGCGGCCATCCAGCGCCTGGGCGGCCATCAGGCGCACGATTTCAGGATGATTATTGTGGGCGCTCAGATGGCCCAGGATCAGCGTCGAGGTGCGGGTGTCCAGCTCATCGCGGATGAAGTTGCAGGCCACATCGTTCGACAGATGCCCGTTGCGCCCCATGATGCGCTGCTTCAGTGCCCAGGGGTAGGGGCCCACCTTCAGCATTTCGACGTCGTGATTGGATTCAAGCAGCAGCGCGTCCGAGCCGCGCAGATGGAAGCGAATCGAATCCGGCATGTAGCCGAGATCGGTGGCAATCGAAATCTTGACGCCTTCGGCGCGGAAGGAGAAGCCCACCGGATCGGCCGCGTCATGCGGGATGGTGAAGCTGGTGACATCGATGTCGCCCACTTGAAACGAGGAGCCGGCCGCGAACAGCTCCAGCTTGGGCGTGTAGTCTTCAGCCCAAGGCGTGTCCTTGCCGAAAATCGCTGGCGCCGTCATCCGCGACATGTAAATCGGAATGTCGAGCTTGCGCGCGATCACCTGCAAGCCCGCGATGTGGTCGCTGTGCTCGTGCGTGATCAGGATCGCGGTCAGGGTTTCGCAGGCGACGCCAATGGCGGCCAGACGCTCGAAGGTTTCCTTGCGCGAGAGTCCCGCGTCCACCAGCAGGCGCGTGCGCTCGGTGGCAACTAGGGCGCAGTTGCCGGAGCTGGACGACGCAAGTACCGCGAGCTTAAAGATGACGGAGCCTCCTACTCATTAGAAGCGGAAACAGTGTGGCGGCGCAAGGGCACGTTTCGCGCCGCCCCGGAGGACGATCGTGCACTTACGCATAAGCCAGGGTTTCCTTTTGGACTAGTACTTGCAAATCAAAAGTCATGGCTAAGCAACTCTCCGTAGAGCGTCATTGGTGTTCCGAACTAGTATCAGTAGTCAATGTCACCCGCCGCGGGGTGGCGAGTTCCGTTCCCGGCAACCTGGAGGAGATTGGCGAGCACAGCGCTCTGGTGCTCACCGAATGTCCGCTTCCTATTGCAAGCAGAGTGCATATCGCTTGCCGGGAGCATGTGCTGCGCGGCGTCACCAAGTCTTGCGAGTTTCATCCCGGGCTGGGATACTTCGTCGAGATCGAGCTCGCGCCGGCGTCACGCTGGTCGCGCCGCTGGTTCGCGCCCTCGCATTTGCTGCTGAGAAGCGAACTTCAGCTAAGGCTCTCGGCTTAGAAAGTACCTAAGGTTCCTGAGAAAGTTGTTCGCGCAGCTTTTTCGCCGGCCGGTAGATCTTGCGCGCGAGCCTCGCCAGCGGCGTTAACCTGCACGAGTACCAGGTACATGCTGCGGTTGATCTAAGGTGATTGCCCTCTTGGGAAGAGAGACCGAGCCTGTTATTCTGCTGAAGAACACTTGTCTCTCTACCGGAGGAATATGCAGTATAGATTCGCAGCCTTCGCTGCCAGCTTGTTGCTGGGCGGCGCGATGGTTCCTAACTTGGCGCTCGCGCAAAATGAACTCAATAGGGGATCGAGCCAGGACGCCGGTCCCGATGGACGCGGCGACCGGACCCGACAAGCCCCACCGCGCAATGCCAAAGGCGCCAGCACGGGAGCGGTCGTAACCGGCAACGGAATCAGTTACCACAATGGTCCCGTAATGCACGGTACGGTGAACGTCTACTACATCTGGTACGGGGATTGGACGCAGGACAGCAAAGCCAATGCCATTCTGACGGACTGGGGGCACAGCATCGGCGGTTCGCCCTACGAAAACATCAACACCACCTACGGCGACACCACCGGGAACGTGTCCGGCGCCATTGCGCTCGCGGCCACCACCAGCATGTCTTCCAGCACTTTCGGAACTTCGCTGAGCGATTCCAGCATCGCCAGCATCGTTTCAAGGGCACTGAGCACCGGAGCCCTGCCGACCGATAGCAACGGACTTTATTTCGTGCTGACCGCACCGTACATTGCCGAAACTTCCGGATTCCTGACCCAATATTGCGGCTGGCACACGTACGGGAATATCAACGGCGCCAACATCAAATACTCGTTCGTAGGCAACGCAGCCGCTAGTCTCGGCAGTTGCGCGTGGCAGACTAGCAGCAGTCCTAATGGCGACCCTGCGGCGGATGCCATGGTATCGGTGATGGCGCATGAGCTCGAAGAGACCATCAGCGATCCCAATCTGAATGCCTGGTACGATTCGACAGGCGCGGAAAACGCCGACAAGTGCGCCTGGACCTTCGGGACTACTTATTCGGCAAGCGGCGGCGGCATCGCCAACATGAAACTCGGCGCCCGCGATTACCTGATCCAGCAAAATTGGCTAAACGCGAACGGCGGGTATTGCACCCTTTCCTATAGCAGCGCGCCGGATTTCAGTTTGTCGGTCTCGCCTACATCACAAACCTTGCCTTCGACGGGGGGCACTACCGGGAACTACACTATTACGGCGACTCCCACGGGTGGATTTACCGGCACCGTAACTTACGCCATATCGGGCTTGCCCG
>DATJEI010000221.1:0-19698 GCA_035496735.1 Bryobacteraceae bacterium
GCTGGTGAACGGCAAGCCGGTGAACGAGGCGAACGTGAAAGCGCTCATCACCGACGGCAGCGGCGCCATGCCCCCGTTCGGCGACGCCATCAGTTCCGAGGACAAGGACAACATCATCGCGTACCTGAAGACGCTCTAAGCTCGGAGCGTACAGATTCGACCAACGCCGGCCGCGCAATCCTGCGCGAGCGATTTGTGCGGACGCGGCGGCGTCAATGCTAAAGTAGTTTCAGTCCTTCCCACCAGTCCCCATCGTCTAGTCGGCCTAGGACATCGCCCTTTCACGGCGGTAACGGGGGTTCGAATCCCCCTGGGGACGCCATACTTGTATTTCGGGCTCTAAGGCGTCCAGGCAACCCATAAAGAACAGTGGCTCTACGCCAACACGGGGAGCAGTCCAGTTCCCGCTCCACATAGCTCAACGAAAGGACACCACCGATAATGGTCTAGGCATGTCCCAGCCCAAACCCGTCCTGATCTATGATGGCCGCTGCGGCTTTTGCCGCATCTGGCTGGACTATTGGCGCCAGCTCACTGCGGACCGCATTGAGTACTTAGCTTCCCAGGATGCAGGCGACCGCTTCCCGCAAATCCCGCGCGAAGCCTACTCGCAATCGGTGCAGCTGGTGCGCCCGGATGGCAGCGTGGCCAGCGGCGCGCGCGCGGTCTTCGAATCGCTGGGCAAGGCGCGTATCTACCCCTGGATCTCGGCCCCCAGCGAGCTCGCCTACCGCATCATTGCGCGCCATCGGGATTTCTTCTATCAGGTCACTCGCTTCACCTTCGGCACGCGCATCGAACCCACGCACTTCGCCGCGACTCAATGGTTGTTTCTGCGCGCGCTCGCGCTCATCTACGCGGTGGCCTTCGGATCGCTCACTTTCCAGGTCGCGGGCCTCCTGGGGGAACGCGGCATTCTTCCGGTTGCGCCGTTCCTCGCCTCGGTAGCGCGAACCGATTCGGCGCTGCGTTTTGTCGCGGTGCCCAGCCTCTTATGGTTTGGCAACGACAACGTCACGCTCATCGGGCTGTGCTTTGGCGGCGTGATTTTCGCGTGCATGCTGCTGCTCACCGGCTTCGCGCGCGGGAAATTCGAGCGCCTCATTCTGGCGGTGCTCTTCGTCTTATACCTGTCGTTCGCGTCGGCGGGCCAGGAATTTCTCTCCTTCCAATGGGACTCGCTGCTGCTCGAAGCCGGATTCCTGGCAATCTTCCTGGGCCGGAACCGCATCGTCCCCTGGCTATTCCGCTGGCTGGTGTTCCGTCTGTATTTTCTTTCAGGCGCCGTCAAGCTGCTGAGCGCCGATCCCGCCTGGCGCAATCTCTCCGCGGTAGGCTTCCACTGGCACACCCAGCCTCTGCCGACCCCGCTCGCCTGGTATGCGGACAAACTTCCGCCTGCGATTCAGCATTTCCTGACCGGCGCGGCGCTGGGTGTCGAGATCGTGATTCCGTTCTTGATTTTCTTTCCACGCCGCATCCGGATGTTCGGCGCCGGGTGCCTGATTGGCATGCAAGTGGCGATCCTCGCCACCGGCAACTATACCTTTTTCAACCTACTCACGATCGCGCTCACCCTGTTCCTCTTTGACGATCAGGCGCTGGCGCGTTTCGTGCCTGCTCCCGTTACCGGGAGGTTGGTGGATGCCGGAAAGGCCGCCGGGCGCGCGCGCGTCGCCGCATGCGTAGCCGTAGTGGTGATGGTCCTGAGCCTGTCGCACCTGTTCGAGACCTTCAACGGCCGTCTGCCCTCTTATCTAAATACCGTGGTCCGCTATACGGCGCCGCTGCAGATCGTCAACACTTACGGACTGTTCGCCGTGATGACCACGCAGCGCATTGAGATCATCCTCGAAGGCTCGGCGGACGGCGAAACTTGGCAGCCCTATGAGTTCAAATCCAAGCCCGGCGATGTCAACCGCGCGCCGGGCTGGGTGGCCCCTTACCAGCCGCGCCTGGACTGGCAGATGTGGTTTGCGGCTCTCAGTAATTACCAATCGAACCCATGGTTCGTGAATCTAACTCTGCAGCTTCTCGAGGGTTCGCCCGACGTCGCGGGATTACTTGCCACGAACCCGTTCCCCAATCAGCCGCCCCGCTTCATTCGCGCGACAGCCTACGAGTACACCTTCACGGACTGGGAGACCCGCCGCCGCACGGGTGCTTGGTGGAAGCGGGAACGGCGCGGTTTGTACCTGCCGCCCGTGGGACTGCGGTCGGCGGCGCAGCAATGAAATCAGGGATTTTGGAGCTTCGGCGAATTCGCGGTAACCTGTACGGAGCCGCGGAGGTCTTAACACTGATGCCACGGAGAATCATGTACTTTGCGCCTTTGGCGCTTCTACTGGCGGCTCTCGGCCCTATGCCAGCCTGTTTAGCACAGGAGCCTGCCCCCGGCCGGGCCCTTGGTGCAGTCACAAGAATCGACGCCGCCGCTCGCCAGATCTCACTCCAAACGACTACCGGCGAAGTCGCGGTTACAGTTGACGCCAAGGCCAAAGTGCTGCGAGTCGCCCCCGGCGCGACCAATCTTAGCAACGCCGCGGCCATCCAACTCACCGACATCAACGTCGGCGACCGGCTGCGCGCACGCGGCCACATGACGGAGGACCAGAAATCGCTTGCGGCGCTGGAAATCGTGGTGATTTCACAAAGCGACATCGCCAGCAAGCAGGCGGCCGAGCGGGCCGATTGGGATCGGCGCGGGGCTACCGGCATTGTCGCGGATGTCGCTGCCGACTCCGTCACCATCAATGTGCGGACGGTCGAGGGCGTAAAGCCGCTGGTGATTACCCCCGCGCCGAACGCGGTCATCCGCCGCTATGCTCCCGATTCCGTGAAGTTCGCGGACGCCAAACCGGCGAAGCTTTCCGAAATCCATAAGGGCGATCAGGTGCGCGCCCGCGGTAATAAGACTCCCGATGGCGCGCAGATGACCGCCGAGGAGATTGTTTCCGGACAGTTCAAGATGATCGCCGGCTTGGTGCTCTCGGTGGACCCGCAAGAGAATGTGGTCCGCATTAACAACATCGAAACCAAAAAGCCCATGACGGTTCGGATTTCAGAGGATTCGTCGCTGAAGAAGCTGCAACCGCCGTTGGCGCAGGCGATCGCCAACCGTCTGCATGGCGTGGCGCCGGCGGAAAGACCACCAGGTGGTGCACCCGCTGGGGTGGCGGGCGGCGCGGGCGGTCAGGGTAATAACGCTGGCGGCCCAGGCGGTGGCGCTGGTGGCGGCAGAGGACCCGGTGGATTCGGCGGCGGGCGCGGCGGCGACCTGCAATCGATGATCGATCGCACCCCGGCCATCAAAATATCGGACCTGATGACCGGCGATGCCGTCATCATTTCGAGCACGGCCGGAACTGCCGCGGATCAAGTGACCGCCATCACTTTGCTGGCAGGCGTGGAGCCGATTTTGACCAAGCCAGGCACTCGCGAAATGTCTCTAGGTGACTGGAACATGGGCGGCGGCGGCGATCTCGGCGGTATCGGGCAATAGGGCCATGACAATGATTCAAAGACCCCTCTGGATGTGTGCATTTGCGCTGCTGATGGCCGCAGCCCTATTTGCGCAAGCACCGGCAAGTCTTCGCGGAGCAGTGACCGACCCTTCCGGCGCCGGCGTGCCGGGAGCCAGCGTCACCGTAACCGGACCAGGAGGGCTGGTCCGCGTGGTCCAGACCAGCAACAACGGCACCTACTCCATCCCAAACTTGCCCCCCGGTACTTACACTCTGCGTATCGCCGCCAGTGGTTTCGCGCTTTTCGAGAGCACCCAAATTGAACTGACCGCGGCGCGCGCCCTCACCGCGGATGCGAAGCTCGCTCTCGCGACTGAAATACAGCAAGTCACCGTCGCGGACACTTCGCAAGTGGAACTGGATCCATCGAAGAACGCCGCTGCAGTCGTGCTCAGTGGGCAAGACCTGGACATGCTGTCGGATGATCCCGACGACCTCCAGAACGACTTGACGGCGCTCGCCGGACCGGCGGCAGGCCCCAACGGAGGCCAGGTTTTCGTCGACGGCTTCAGCAATGGCCAGTTGCCGCCTAAAGATTCCATTCGCGAGATCCGCGTCAATTCCAATCCTTTTTCCGCGGAGTTCGATCGCATCGGATTTGGCCGTGTCGAGATCCTTACCAAGCCGGGCACGGATAAACTGCACGGGTCGATTTTCTACCAGGCAGACAGCGGCGCTCTGGACGCACGCAATCCATTTGCAACCCAAAAGCCGTCGTTTCTCACTCAGCAGTTTCAAGGCAACGTCGGCGGGTCTCTCAACAAGAGAACCTCATTTTTCATGGAATTCAGCGACCGCCGCCAGGACGATCAAGCGCTGATTAAAGCCACCATTCTGAGCCCCGACTTTCTGCCGGAGCCGCTGACGCAGAACGTCCCCACTCCCACTTCGCGAATTTCCCTGAGCCCCCGGATCGACTTTCAATTGAACAACAGCGTTACCTTGCAGGCCCGCTATACCTGGAATCGCTCCACGTCGGACAATAACGGCGTAGGCGGTTTCAACCTGGCCAGCCAGGGTATAAACAATGAGACCACTACGCAATCGGCACAGCTAACCGGGACCTGGGTAGTCAATGCACGGGCCATCAACGAGAGCCGCTTTCAGTACACGCGTTCGGCGAATTCGCAGAACTCCTTGAGTAACGCCCCCACCATCAGCGTGAGTGGGTACTTCACGGGCAATGCTGCCAGCCAAGGTCCCCAATACACCGACCAGGGCAGCTATGAATTTCAGAACTACACTTCCCTGACGCGAGGCGCTCATTTCGTGAAGTTCGGTCTGCGGCTGCGCGCCACCCGCGAGACCGATTTCAACGACACGAATTTCAACGGTATGTTTCTGTTCCGGTCGCTAAGCGCGTATGGCGCCACCTTGCAGGGCCTGCAGCAAAACTTAACTTGGCCGCAAATCATCGCCAATGGAGGCGGCGCATTTCAGTATGTGGTCGCAGCGGGCAGGCCGCTCCTGAATGTCAGTCAAGTGGATGTCTCTCCCTACGTGCAGGACGACTGGCGCATCATTCCCAGCGTGACCTTGAGCCTCGGCCTGCGCTACGAAACGCAAACCAACATTCACGACAAGGGTGATTTCGCACCCAGGATCGGCGTGGCGTGGGGACTGGGCGGAAATCAAGGACGCCTGCGCCAGCCGAAGACCGTCATCCGCGCCGGGTTTGGCTTGTTCTACGACCGCTTCGGCTTATCAGAGGCATTGACGTCCGAGCGTTTCAACGGCATCGTCCAGCAGCGCTATGTAGTGCAGAACCCGCAGTTCTTTATCGGCGGCATCCCGCCGCTGTCGCAACTCGCGGCAGGGCCGTTGACGACCTATAGGATCGATCCCGGGCTCGTCGCCCCACGGATCATTCAAAGCGCAATCGGCGTCGACCGGCAGTTGCCCAAGAACATCACTCTTTCTGTCAGCTATTACAATTCCCGCGGCGTACACGAGTTGCGCACGGTGAATATTAACGCGCCATTGCCGGGGACTTACCCGGCAGCCCCGGTCTACCCCATGGGTGGCGCGAATCCCGTCTATGCCTACGAATCCTCGGGATTGTTCAAGCAGAGCCAATTGTCCGCGAACATAAACGCACGTCTGAACGCGCGCTACTCGATGTTCGGCTATTACAGTTTAGGGAACGCACATTCGAATACCGACGGGGTGAACACGTTTCCGGCCAATACCTATGACCTCTCCACCGAATGGAGCCGGGCCCGTTTCGACGTCCGGCACCGCGGGGTGATGGGCGGGAGTTTAACCGCGCCTTTCGGCGTCAGGCTGAACCCATTTTTGCTCTTCGCTTCTGCGGCTCCGTTCAATATCGTGTCGAATCAGGATTTGAATGGCGATACCGTAAACAACGACCGCCCGTCGTTGGCGACTCCCGCCGATGTCGCGGCCAGCAACGCCGAAGTAGCGGCAGGCGGACGTCCATTCGTATTCGCGACTCCCTATGGTCTCCTGAACGCAAGACCCACGCCGGGCGAGGCAGCGATCCCCCGCAATTTCGGAAATGGCTTCGGCAGTCTGACGATCAATATGCGTGTCAGCCGGACCTGGGGTTTCGGCGAGTCGACCAGCCGCTCCGGAAATCAAGGTGGCGGCGGTGGCGGTGGCGGTCCCCGCGGGGGTGGCTTCGGCGGCGGACGTCCTGGAGGCGGGGGCGGCGGCCGTGGGGGTGTCTTCGGCGGAGTCACCACCAATAAGCGCTATAACCTGATAGCCAGTGTTGAGATTCGCAACTTGCTGAACTCGGTAAACCCCAGTGCGCCCGTGGGCACTTTGGGATCACCGTTCTTCGGCGAAGCGCAAGGGATTACGAATGGGTTTGGGGGCGGTGGCGGTGGCGGCGGTGGGGGCGCGACCCAGTCGGCCAATCGCCGTCTTGAAATGCAGCTTCGATTTTCGTTTTAACCGGCGACCGGGCGAGTCGCCTTAGAATGCCTGAGCAGCCAAGCCAGATAACTCCCAGCGCAAACGTCATACGCCAGACAGAAAGCGGGCCACCATTCGGGCACACGCGCATTTGTCACGATGCCGGCGTGGAAGAAATCGAACACGCCATGGCCCACGAGTGCAGCAGCGACCAGCCATAGATTGCGCTTGAACCCTGCCACGGCAACTATCAGGAACGCGGTCATCACGCTCGATTCGATGATCAGAGCGCGGGTGGTTCCCCCCATCACCTCAAACAGGACGTAGTAGGAGCCAATCACGATCAGCACAGTCGGGTAGACAGCGCGATCGCGATCCTTGCAAACACGGACACACCTAAAGAGAGCGAGTTTCCAATTCCGTATCCTTCGCGACCGCGGGCAGCGTTGGATCGAACTGGTATTATCAGGACGATTCGTTAAGAGTGAAACGCTGGCAATTTACAATGTTGGACGACGGGAGCGATGCCGGCATGCCGGTATAGTTGTTAACGCAGTGCTTCGACGGAGTCCGTAGTAACTTTCCGTAGGTCCACAAACTCAAAGCCGTCGACTCCACGAGGCGTCGAGAATCTGGTCACGCGGTGAGCGCCTTGCGTGATGAAGTGAAGTCCCCAAACGCCATCGCCAAGCCGCCTGTGAGACTTGTCCCGGAAGTCGATCATGACGTAAACCGAGTCGATGGTGTATGGACAGGCGTTGGTCCAATCCGCCCAATAGTGCTCGCCGTCGGTTCGAGTGAGGGAGTGCACCTGAAAGCACTGCGCAACAGTGGGCTTGTCGCCCGCCAATGCGCCGACCGCCAGCAATAGAAATACTAGTACCCGATGCATCAGTCTGGCCAGCATGCCACATCTCGGGAGCTCTTGTCAAAGAGGATCCGGAGCGCGATTCGGCGGATTGCGCTAAGGCTCTTTTTTCTGAAACATTCCTCCCCAAAATAACTCTAATGCCTAACGGGGGGAAAGAGTTGGCAAAGGTGATACTGGCATACGGATTGCTTTCTAGTGCGCGGGAGGTGTTCGGCCGTGAGGGCCAGTACCCATGACGGGCCTGATTTATTGTCAGCAGGCCAAGGAGTTACTGGATGCCCTTGGTGAAGCGATTCGTGAACTCATCAAGCTCCATGAGGAGCAATTTCAGTCGCTCGTTGGGGGTGACTTGGATAGTTCGCGTTTCGATCCGCTGATTCATATGGCGAATGAGCGGAAGCACGAAGCTAAGTACGCTTATCTTCATCACCTGGAGACTCACGGCTGCTCGAAACTCGATGAGCCTGACGAAAAGTGAACGCGCCAAAATTACCGACAGCGTGCATAGCATCCAATCGGCACGCGCGTCGTTGGCGGATATTGAAGAAGAAAAAGTTCCCGAGGTCGATGAAATTCAAGACTGCTTAGAGGGCGCTGACAAGAAGTTACGATGGGCCCTGAGAGAAGTGCCGGAAAAGAAGAAGGCCTAAAGCGAAGCGCCTTTCCCCAAGCGCCGAAGGTGCCCCTCCAGAATTACGTTTCGGGCGGGAACGGGCCTACGCTATAATCCGGTTGTGAGAATCGTCATAGACTTCGCTCGCGGAGGCCCTTTGCAAGGGCAGCCCGTGCGACGTGGGCGGGGCAACCGGCAAGCCTGATGGCTCCCGCTCTCCAAGACGCTCAGGAGCGCCTCGCCGCCCTTGGCCCATGGTTTTACGAGTTCGACTTGGGCGCGTGTGGCCGCACGGTGTCTGCACTGCCGCCCCAGGTTCTGCCGATTCATCAGACCCGGTTGCAAATGGTCGGCGAAGTGGTGGATGGATATTTCGGCAGCCGCCTGCGCGAAATCCGCTGCCTGGATGTGGGATGCCACGAAGGCTATTATTCGGTAGCCATGGCGCAAAAAGGGATGCGCGAAGTCCGCGGCGTGGACGTTCGCGAATCCAGCCTGGCAAAGGCCGCTTTCGTTCGTGATGTCCTGGAGCTGGGCAATCTCGCTTTCGAGCGGCGTAATTGCGAAGATCTGCAAGTTGGGGAGCGCGGGCCGTTCGAATTGACTCTGTTTCTGGGAATTCTGTACCACCTGGAGAATCCGATGCTCTGCCTGCGCAACGTGAGCCGTCTCACGGGCGAAATTTGCGTCATCGAAACCCAGGTGGTGGACGAGGTGGAAGGTTACGCCGAGTGGGGCGCGCATGAGTGGACGCGTCCCTACCATGGCGTGCTGGCGCTGATCGACGAATCGGCGGAATTCCACGATCGGAATACTGAAGCGGGCGCCACGCCGCTGGCAACCTGCCCTTCGCCGGTGGCTTTACATGCCATGTTGAAACACGCCGGATTCCGGCGGAGCGAAATCGTGGAGCCTCCGCCCGGTGCGTATGAGCAGCACCAGCGCGGGAAACGCGTGGTGTGCGTGGCCTACAAATAGCGGCCAAGCGAGCAGGCGCCATCGTTCAAATAATGCCGATGAGCAAGATTCATGCCGGCGATTACCGCGTACTTCCCGGGAAGAAGATCGACCTTGGCAAGTGGCCCACGAAAGTGAAGCCGGTTTACGACTCCAAGGAAGAATACAGGTCGCTGCTTGCCGCCCATATCGAAAAGCTGAGCGAGCGGCAAAGCCTGCTTTACGCCTCCAATAAATACTCGCTGCTGGTGATCTTCCAGGCGCTGGATGCAGCGGGAAAAGACAGCGCGATTAAGCATGTAATGTCGGGGGTCAATCCTCAAGGCTGTCAGGTGTTCAGCTTCAAGCATCCTGGCGCCGAGGAATTGGCGCACGATTTCTTGTGGAACGCCGCGCGCCGGCTGCCGGAGCGAGGCAAGATTGGCATCTTTAATCGCTCGTATTACGAGGAGGTGCTGATAGTTCGTGTGCACCCCGACATTCTGCGCGCCGAAGGTCTTCCGCCCGAACTCCAGGATAAAGAGACGATCTGGCGGGACCGCTACCGGTCGATCGTGAACTTCGAAGATCACCTCCATCGCAACGGAACGCGCATTGTCAAATTTTTCCTGCATCTCTCCTGGGAGGAGCAGCGGCAACGTTTCCTGAAGCGCATCGATCAGCCTGCCAAAAACTGGAAATTCAGCGCCGATGATGTCCGGGAACGGGGCTTCTGGAAGCAATACACGACAGCATACGAGGCATGCCTCAGCGCAACGAGTACCCGGACCGCCCCCTGGTATGTGGTGCCCGCCGATGATAAGGAAACCGCCCAACTGATCGTCTCCCACGTCATTTTGCGTACGCTGCGCGATCTTAAGTTGGCTTACCCGATCCTCGTCCCGGAACGGCGGCGAGAACTTGAAGCTGCGCGCAAGTTGCTGCAGAAAGAACAGTCAGACCAGCACTAGGCGGCGCAGACCTCAGGCCTTCGCGGCGAGAGGAACTCCTATCGCACTCCTATGAGGGCGCGCCGGAAACTGCGCGCTACTTATCCGATTTCTTATCGTCTTGCCTGGCGGGCCGCTCCTGCTTCCCTCGATCTGGGCGCTGTCTTTCGGCTGCGGGCTGCCCGGGTTGTTCCGGCGGCCGGGCTACCTGTGGCTGTGGAGGCGCACTTCGCCGTTCCGCCGCGGGTGGTTGAGGCGGTGGAGCATTCTGCTGCTGCCGCCGTAGCTCTTGCTGTTCTTGTTGCTGCTGCCGTTGCAGGTTTTGTTGTTGCTGCCGCTGAATCTCCTGCTGTTGCTGCTGCTGGCGCAGAACCTCCTGCTGTTGGCGCTGCTGTTGCTGCTCGGGTTGTTGCCGCAGTTGTCCCGGAGGCGCGTTCTGCCGTTCGGTTACCGGAGCCTGCGGCTGCGGGATATTCTGCTGCTGCCGTCGTATCTCTTGCTGTTGTTGCTGCTGGCGTTCCAGGTCCTGTTGCTGTTGCCGCTGTATCGCCTGCTGCCTTTGTTGCTGACGCAGAACTTCCTCTTGCTGCTGTTGCTGCTGCGGTTGTTGCCGCACTTCTCCCGGAGGCGCGTTCTGCCGCTCGGTTACCGGAGCCTGCGGCTGCGGGATATTCTGCTGCTGCCGCCGTATCTCTTGCTGTGGTTGCTGCTGGCGTTGAATATCCTGCTGCTCTTGCTGTCGGCGGAAAACGTCCGGTTGTTGTTGCTGGGGTTGCTGACGCACCTGTCCAGGAGGCGCGCTCTGCTGCCCGGTTGCCGCTGGCTGAGGCGGCGCGTTCTGTGGCAAAGCGCCCGGCTGCCCGCGGCCGGCCGGTGGTTGCGTACGCCTCACCCGGCTCATATCCACCACCCTGACCGGTGCAGCCGGCGGCGGCGCACTCTGCCGAATCTGCTGGATCTCGGTGACCGCAAGCGGCCGTCCAGGATTCTTCGCCAGCGCCGTCTGCTGCCGTGCGAACGGCACCGCCGCCGGAGGAGGCGCCGTGCGCGCGACCACCGGCCGGCTCAGTACGTTGGCCGGCGGACGCGGGGCGCGCGAAGCGGTGTCCGCGCGGGATCCGAGCACGCTTTCGCGTTGCGGCGCGACGGCCGGCGCCGACACTACTTGTACGGATGCGAGCTGGGCGGCAGGCACCGGGCGCGCATCTCGTGTAATTTGGCGGCCGCTCGCAAAGGAGCTTTGTGGAACCGCCGTGACACCGTTGCGAACGTTGCGGTTCGCATACTGAATGTTGCTGATCTCACGGTTATTCGAATCCTGGCTGTAGTTGTAATAGTTGTTGATTGTGGTGTTATTGATCACCGTGTTGCTGTTATTGACGCGCGTGAAGTAGCGCTGGCTCACGCGGTAAGACGGGAAATACGGTTCTCTGGGGCCCAGCGGGAACCAGCCCACGGCCAGCGCGCTGCCAATGGAGAAACTCAGACTGAATCCCGAGCGTCCGCCCCCTCCGCCAACCCAGGCCACAAGTGCCGGGGCATACAGTGGCGTCACACCGTACGGGCCAGGGATCCAGCCCCAACGGCCTCCAAAAGAGGACCACCGGCCATAGTGATAGGGAGCGAATCCCCAGGGTGCATCGTCTACCCAAGTCCAACCCCACGGGGCGATCCAGGCCCAATGCCCGTCCCGATAGGGCGCCCAGTCCGCGTCGACCGAAGTGGGCATCCAAACCTCACCGTATCCGGGCTGCTCGGACCAGCGGCCGTATTGGTCGAGGTCGTCGTAGCCGGGGATTTCGCGCGACACGTAGCGGGCGGACAGCGATTGATCTTCGCGGCGGTTGCGAGACGCGCACCACTGATCGAATTCGTCCGGGCCGTAGGCCGATTCGAGATTGTAATTGATTTGATCGTCGCCTCTCACGACGACACGCTGGCTCGCGTAAACCGGAAAATCCTGACCGCCCCCGGTTACTTCGCCCTCTCCATCGCGCACCGTGACTACGGTGGTCTGCGAGTCGGGATTCGCGTCGATGCGATAATCGCCCGGGCGATTCAGAGTGAATGCGAGATTGGGCGTGTCGATCTCAAAAATCTGGTCCTGCGCGAGATACCGCAGTCGAACGCTGAGAATCCCCTGGGACAGGCGGATTTGCACGGCCTGATCGTCCAGGTTCAGAAACTCAAACGCCGAGCCGGCGCTGAAGCGCAGCGCAGTCGAACCCACGTGAAACTCCGCCCGTCCGCGGTCACCCACCCAGATGTAATCGCCCGTGGTGAGCGGGCGGTTGATATCGGCATCCACCCAATCGTTTATACCGCTTGGCTGAAGGGAAACTGGCCCCTCCCGGTAACTAAGTCGGCCCACTCGGCCGGGCGGATCCACCTGCGCCCCTAAAAAAGCGGCCACGGACAACATCAGCACTGTCGCCATCTTCATGTTCGGCATAATTTTCCCTCGCGGAGCTATGTGTACACGAGCACGCCGAATACCAAAGACGGCGGTGAGTCTCCACGCCGGGCGAAAGGTGCTCGCTTCGTCGATACCCCTAGACTTGTCGACAGGCTGCGACCTGTGCCCACAGATTGACATCCAAGCCACTGATCAGGCTGATAACACGGGTGTTGCGAATCGACTCGAAACAGCCATCCGGCGCGGGGACTCTACCCAGTAGGAGGTGCGTTATGAGACCTGGAACTTTAGCCTTGATCCCCTTGGCGGCGGGTGTACTGTTCGCCCAGGCCAGGACCACCACAACGACCACAACCACCTGGAATGGCACGCTGGTCGACGCCTCATGCCAAAGCACAGAACATCGCGAAACCACCCAGATCAATCCCGATCGCAGCACCACTACCCGCACTGAAACCACCCGTACCGAAAATGTCGAGTGCCCGGTGAGTGCATCGACGAGTAGCTTTGGATTGATGACGTCGGACGGGCGCTTTATTCGCTTTGACAATCCAAGCAACGCGCGCGTGGTGGAGTTCGTCAAATCAAACAAATCTTTCAGCAGCGGCGCTCCTTTGAGAGTCAGCATCGTAGGCACGTCGCATGGCGACCTTGCTGTCGTGGAGTCCCTGAACGCTGAGGGCTCCGTAGCAACGGCGTCGACAGAACCGGCGGAATTTATCTTTGATGCCCGCTACCACGATGACGATGGCCGACTCGTGATTAACTCAAGGGGCGTGAGCTTCCAGGATATAGCCGAGGCGAAGCATTCCCGCACTTGGTCCTACGAACAGATAAAAGAAATGAAGCGGGACGGAAGCGAAATCAAAATTCAGCCGGTTTCCGGCGGTGATTTCGAATTTCATGTCAAAGGGCCTGGAATGTCGGACAACGCTTACAAGATGATCGCCGATCGTATCGCGGCTGCCAAGAGCCGGTAGCCGAGCGAAGGTCTTTTCGCGCGTGTGACAAGCAGAGTGCGATAGAACCAAGCACCATGATTCGAGTAAACGCAACCGCGTTTCTGATTGTTCCACTGCTGATAAGCGCTGCGAATCCACCAGTAGATAGAGCCGGAGAGATCCCAAAGCTCCGGCTCGGTTCTTCCGAGACATCTCCGCCCCTCAGCGCGTTCTGGCGAAAACCGACTGACATTCGAACACGCGATCTATTTTATGGCGCGGGCGGGAAAGAAAACCAACCTGTCGGCCCCTTTGTTTTTCAAAAGGAAGACCAGGATGGTACCAGTCCCAAATTCTCCGTTCGCGACGTGAAGGGGGTTGAGTGGAAAGTCAAACTCGGCGTGGAAGCCCGTCCGGAAACTGCGGCTTCCCGGCTTGTTTGGGCTGCCGGGTACTACGTCGATGAGGACTATTTTCTTCCGTATTTGAAGGTGGAAAAAATGCAAAGATTGCATCGCGGTCAACATCAGGTCTCCCCGGACGGCTCGATGCAAAACGTGCGACTCAAGCGCGAACATAAAAAGCTTGGGGAATGGAAATGGCGCCACGATCCCTTCGAAGGCACCCGCGAATGGAATGGTCTGCGTGTATTGATGTGCCTAATTAACAATTGGGACCTGAAGGATACTAACACCGCGATCCGCGTCATCCAGGGCCAGCGAGTCTATCTGATTAGCGATTTGGGTGCCAGCTTCGGGGCCGGGGGATGGAGGCTGAGAGTAAGGGATTCGAAGGGTAATCTTCAAAAATATGAGAGCTCCCGGTTCATCACCAACATGACACCTGAATTCGTGACTTTCGGCGTTCCCAGCAGGCCCGAATTATTTCACCATTTCATGTGGATCGGAAAACGCATTTCCCGCGCAGATGCGCAATGGATCGGTAAGTTGCTCGGGAACCTTTCATCTGTACAGATAGAAAGCGCATTTCGCGCAGCCGGTTACCAATCGACTGAGGCCGCGCGCTTCTCGGCTGTCGTGGAAGAAAGGATTGCGGAGCTTGAACGTTTGTAGAATATGCCGTGCCCATCTTCCTGGTATGACGGACTACCGCCTTCTCGAGCGCCTGCGGTCGTGGTCCGGGGTATCCGAATCGTGGAGCGCATCACTCTCACGCCGGTCGGACGCTACGGTGTGGCGAGGGCGGCTGAACCTCCGGCCTGCGAGTTCCCCTATGGACCGCAAGTGCGTCACTCGAATCCTGACGACATTGTTCCTCATCATCCCTGCATGGTGGGGCGTCACGGCTCAGGAAGTCGCGCTTCCCTCCGCACCGAATTCGGTGAAGTTCGCCGCCATCGGCGACGCCGGAACGGGCAATCCGGAGCAGTATGACATTGCGAATCAGATGACCCGGTTCCATGCAAAGTTCCCGTTCGACCGCGTGATAATGCTCGGCGACAACATCTACGGCGGCCAAGGAGAGTCGGACCTCTTCAAGAAGTTCTCGAAGCCGTACAAAGCCCTGCTCGACATCGGCGTCAAGTTCTACGCCTCGCTCGGCAATCATGACGATCCCGTCAACAATCGATACCCCCTGTGGAACATGGGCGGGCAGATGTACTACACCTACTCGACCAAAAACGTTCGGTTCTTCGCGCTCGACAGCAACCAGGTCGACCAGAAGGAACTGGCGTGGCTCGAGAATGCCTTGAAGAACGCGCAGGAGGAGTGGAAGATCTGCTATTTCCATCATCCACTGTATTCGGATGGTCGCACCCACGGTTCGTCGGTCGACGTGCGTGTCTCGTTCGAACCGTTGTTCGTCACTTATGGCGTCAACGTCGTCTTCGCGGGCCACGACCACATTTACGAGCGCCTCACCCCGCAGAAAGGGATCTACTATTTCGTTGAGGGGGCGGGGGGGCAGTTGCGAAAAGGCGACATCAAACGCTCGGCGATGACCGCTAAAGCCTTCGATCAGGACCAGAGTTTCATGCTCGTGGAGATCGACGGGAATGTGCTCACATTCCAGGCCATCTCGCGTGCTGGCACGACCGTAGATTCGGGGACCATTCAACGCCAGGTCAGATGATGAGCCGACACAAACAAATCGCTCTTCGGATCTCCGGTTTCGTCGTCGATTATTTGCTCGCGCTGCCGATCGGCTGCGTAGCCGCGTTGGTCTGGGCAAACACGTTCCCAGACAGCTACTATCGATTCGCGCATGCGATCGCCTTCGCCGTCAATGACGTGGGCATGGTCTTCTTCTTAGCGCTGATCACCAAGGAGGTGGCGGAGGCCACGGTGTCGGGTGGCGCCCTTCATCCCTGGCGACGTGCCGCGTTGCCGGTTGCCGCCGCCTTCGGCGGCGTGGTTGTTTCAATTGTGTGCTACCTCGCGTTTACCCACAATGTCGGCGAGCACATGCTCGAGGGCGGGTGGGTGGCAGCCGGTGCCATTGATATTCCAGGGAGCTACGTGATTGCCCGGATGATCTTTGGCCGTCATCCAGCCGTTCCCTTCCTGCTCTTGGTGAGCATCTCCGCCGACGCGATTGGCCTCGCCTGTGTGGCGTTGATTCATCCTGTCGGCGATGCGCATCCTTTCATTGGCCTCGGACTCATGGCCGTCGCCCTTGGTTCGGCGGCCGGCTTGCGGCGTGGCGGCGTCAAAAACTTCTGGCTGTACCTTGTTGGTCCGGGCACACTCTCCTGGTTCGCCCTGTTCCTGGGCGGAGTGCATCCCGCGCTGGCGTTAGTGCCGATCGTTCCGTTTTTTCCCCACGGGAGACGCGATAGAGGCCTGTTCGTCGAGCCGGCGCCACAGGCTCACGATACAATGACGCTTTTCGAGCGCTGGTGGCGCCTTCCCGTGGAAGCGGTGCTCTTCCTGTTTGGGTTGGTCAACGCGGGCGTTCCGTTCCACGGCCTCGAGATCGGTTTTTGGGCAATCCCAATTGCCGCGCTCGCACGGCCGATCGGCATCGTCGTGGCTGCTGCAGGGGCGATCGCCGCAGGTCTGCATCTCCCGGCGCGCGTTGGCTGGCGCGAACTCCTGGTGGTGGGATGCACCGCCTCGATTGGACTCGTATTTGCTTTATTCTTTGCCGCAGCCGTCATGCCGCTGGGGCCACTTCAGCTCCAAATGAAGATGGGAGCGCTCGTCACCATCGCAGGAGGCGGGTTGGCGTTCGCTGCGGCTCGATTGCTCCGGGTCGGACGATTCGCTCGAAAGCCAACCGAAACAGTCCGGTTCCGGTAAGTCAAGGCCGCTGGCTCCGGGTCCGCTAACGTATGAGGGTCGAGGACAGCTAACTTTCAACGACGTTACGGGCAATCTCGGTAATAAACCGAATCCGGCCAGGCCGAGGAGATCCCGCAAGCGCAAACGTAGGTTTCCTCTAACCTTTCTCCAGCACAAAATGCGTCGCATGCTCTGTCGCCTTGCGCTCGGTCACATAAAATCCAAGAGCGGGCAGGTCGAGGCCGCTAAACAATGCTTCCCCTTGACCGAGTACGACAGGTGCAAGTGCAAAGTGCAGGGAATCTATCAGCCCTGCTTGCAGATATTGCCGTACAGTGGAAACACCGCCCCCGATTTTGACATCCTTGTCGCCGGCTGCCTGTTTCGCGAGCGTCAGCGCTTTTTCGATTCCGCCGGTGACAAAGTGGAAGATCGTCCCGCCCTCCATCACTAATGGCTCTCGTTCGTAGTGCGTCAGAACGAAAGTTTCCGCGTGGTACGGCGGATTGTCGCCCCACCATCCCTTCCATGAGCCATTAGGCCAAGGGCCGCGCACCGGACCGAACATGTTACGACCGAGGATGAAGGCCCCAAAGTTCTCCATCGACCGTCGTGCGAACTCATCGTCCACATCGATAGATCCACCTTCCTGTCCATGCATCGCGCGGAACGTCCTTGTGTGGAAGAACCACTGGAAGATCTCAGGACCGCGCTTGCCGAGCGGATCACTCAAGCTCTGGTCGGTTCCCGCGCTGAAACCGTCTAACGAAACACCAAATCCTGCAACTCGAACTTTCGGCATATGGGCGTGCTAAGAGCCTCCGAAATTCATATTACCGGCTGCGTGCACAATCGTGTGGGCAAACTACGTCGAACGAATGAAGTTCAAGCGATATTGGTGTCGACATTCAGGCTCAGATGAGTTCCGATAATGTGACCTGTCTGGCTTCCGACCGCGGATAAAGGATAACTGTTTGCGAAACTTAGAATGCCAGTTTCAGCGCAAACTGAAGTTGCCGCGAGTCCTGGGCGCTTGAGATGCTGCCAAAATTCGCGGTGAACGCGGTCCGATTCGGAATGTTAAAGTTTGGGTGATTGAAAAGGTTATACGCTTCGGCGCGAAACTGTAGGGTCGTCGCCTCCTTCAATCTGATGTCTTTTTGAAGCGAGAGATCGAACTCCTGCAATCCCGGACCAATCACTGCATTCCGGGGCGCGTTCCCAAAAGTATATAACGCCGGCAGCGAGAAAACCGCCGTATCGAACCATTCCTGCGGGTTTTTAGGTCCGTGGTTCGGATTGCCAACGATGTTGGGCCGTTGCGCCGGGCCCGCGCCGACATTGGCCTGATCGCTGGAGATGTTCACGGTAAACGGCGCACCCGACTGAGCCGTAAGATTCCCGCCTGCCTGCCATTCGCCCAGCAGTGCATGTATCCAACCGTTCGCCTTGCTCGTCAGCGGAAGCTGATAAATGAAGCTCACTACCAAGCGCTGGCGGTGATCGAAACTGGAGCTTGCTTTCTCATTCGCCAAGTCATATACGTTCTGCGGAACATTCGTCTCGTTCAACGTGGTGCCCGGGTCCGACACATCGTCGATCGAATGCGACCACGTCCAGTTCGCGTCGAACATCAGCCCTCTGGTGAAGCGCCTCTTGGTGACCAATGTCAGCGCATGGTACGTGGCCCACCCGTTCCAGCGGATGTCGTTAATTTGGCTCAACTGCGGAATCGGCCTGCGAGGCGCAATCGTTCCAGGTCCGGGGAGAGGAACGTTCAATACGGTCGCGCTATCGGCATGCACAGTGCGGGAACCGACATAAGCCAACGAGAGCAAAGTACTCGAACTGATCTCATGCTCCATACTGAAGTTCCAAACTTCGTTGTATTCAATCTCGAAAGTGTGGTCCAGGTTGTTACCGCCCGCCGTTCCGATCGTACTCGCGGTCAACGCGTTCTCGGTCGTGAAGCTAGGCGAGAGCGCCACCGCCGAGTTCACTGTTTTGGTCACAAAGAACGGCAAGTTTTGCGCCAAGTTCGTGACGATACTATAGGCCGCCTGATTGGGATAGATGCCGGCGCCGACGCGAATGACGGTCTTGGGGCTGCCAGGGATGCGCCATGCAAGACCAGCGCGCGGCGCAATACGCAAAGCCTTCGGCGCAAGCAGGCTGTTGTTCCAGCCCGCGGCCGCAGATGTGACATACGGAATCGGAAGGAATGGAAGCAGCGCGGCCGCCGCCGGAGAGATCGTCCCGGCGCTAGCGCTGGCGATCACAAACCGGCCACCTGCGACGGAGGTATCAATCGCTGCTATTTGATTGTTGGCATGCGTCAGGTTCTGGTTGTGCTCGTAACGAATTCCAACATCGATCTTCAGATTTAAGTTGACCTGCCAGTTGTCCTGGAAATAGAGGTGTCTCCAGTTCGTATTCGCATCCATAGCCGCGCGCCCCAGGCCCGCCTGCGCCGTGGTTGGATACCCCAACAGAAAATCCGCAAATGCGTTGCCATTGGCCAAGCCTGGAGCCGACGAGGTCCACCGCGGAGTGAACGAGAAGATTCCGCGCGCCCCGTTCGGATTCGCGGTCCCGAGATTGTAGTGCATGAAATATCCACCGAACTTGATGGTGTGGGTTCCTTTGTGCCAAATCACGTTGTCGTAGTACTCGAGGTCCCGGTTATTGCGAAACGTGAACAGAGACGGGTCGCCCATCGTCGCGAATTGGCCGCCAAAGGAGATCTGCGGATACCCTAGGTCAGGTGGATTCGTAGTCACTCCTTGCAGCCCGGTCTGGGTGGCAAAGGTGTTCCCCGCGTTGGGACTGGTCTGGCCGCCGGCGACCGTGAGAAATCCAAACCGCGACTCATTCAACACCTTCGCGCTGAAAACATGGGACCAGCTCGCAGCCCCATTGATCGCGTGCGTGCTCAGGGCGCGGCCAAACCCAGGCAATAGACTCTCCTGCAGGACGCTGGAGCCGAACGGATCAGCCTCGCGGACATCGAACAGCGACGCACGCAGGAAGGCCGTGTCTTTTTCTGCAAACTGATGGTCGAGGCGTGCGCTGTATTGGTTCCCGTTGATGCGCTGATCCTCTGTGGAGAGCAGATTCTGCGCAGTTCCCGGCAAGTTAGGCAGGGGAATCTGAGCCAGGAGCGTAACTGCTACGGGATCCAAACGTCCGGTTGGAATTTCATTATCCAGAAATGGCTGTCGCTGCTGGCCGGAAATATTGGTCGGATCAAAAATTGTGGGCAAGCCGGAAAAGTTGCCTCGCCGCATCGCGGCCGTGGGAACCGACAACGTTTGCGTAAGCG
>DATJEI010000222.1:0-5730 GCA_035496735.1 Bryobacteraceae bacterium
GAAGCGGTAGATCAAATAATCTCGCAGCCGCTGCTCCGCGCCGTGCAGGTCGTCTTTGGGATACATGGGGCCGAGAATATCGTCGCCGGGGACCTGCTTGTAAAAGGCGGCGATCAAGCGGGCGAAGCCTTCCTCGCCCACCGCGGCAAACACTTCCGTTTCATCCATTCAAAACGATGCTAGCAGCCGGGCAGGGCTTCATGAAAGGTCTCCGCCCTGCTAGACTTCTTCATAGCGGTGCCAATACATGCGTTTCCGGATGAGTTTCGCCGGCAGTGCAGATGCCTCATCGGGCTCGCATTTCCTGCGAGCAGCCAATCACCTCCTGCCAGTAGCCCAACATCGCAGGTCAGCAAGACATGGGAACTCGGCGGAAGCCTCTCCGATCAACTGGATCCATTCGTCCGTCATATCGAACATAAAGATCCCCCTGTGGAATTTCTAGGTGATTATGTGCAGCGCATCGAGGATCGGATTGCTGCGGCTGCCGGTATAAAGCCCAACGAGATTCGGATCACGTGGGGCAAGGAGTGGTACGGATTTCTGGTTCCGGACCGCAGGTTGTATCTCAGCATAGGCTTGCTCGAACGCGTATCCAGCGAAGGCGAACTAGCGGGGCTGCTGTCCCACGAGCTTGCCCATGCGAACCCCAAGCCGGGGGTAGAATTTCAACAATGCGCGCTGGCAGCGGGGTATCTTCCGGTCCAGCGCAACCCGCGTTCGTCGGAAGGGCTCGCGACAAAGAGGGCGATCGGCTATATGAAGGCGGCCGGTTTCGATCCCTCCACAATGCTGGATGTGTTTTCCAAGATCACTTATGAAAATCAGCGGTGGTCGAAAGCGATCGTCGTGGAGGATTTGCTGAAACTGCGAGTAGCTTTAGAAGCGGAGCCCGAACCCCCTGGTGGGAATGCAATCGATGGCTCGGAATTCGCTAAGTTCCGTGCGAACTTGCCTGGGGTTGTGCAACAAAGTCCGGCTTCCACGATCTTGAGAAGGCGGCCGAATTAGTGAAAGTCGTGCGAGACACCGGCCGCGGCTTCGACGCGCAGAGCTTCGACGCGCGAGGCTTTCACCGACACTGAGCCGCGCTGGTTTTGCACGATGCCTTCGATCAGCAGAAACGGCTCCTCAACGATGGTCAGGCGCTGGGCAGTGAACAGATCCGGCAGGATGATGGCGTTGGCGATGCCGGTTTCATCTTCCAGGCTCACGAAGAGGAAGCCGTTCGCGGTGCCGGGGCGCTGTCGGCAGATGACGCTGCCCGCGATGCGGACCAGCACTCCATCGGGAATCCGGCCGAGCGACGAGGCTGGTATCACGCCCAGGTCATCCATGTGTTCACGATGCAGGCGCATGGGATGCATGCCGATTGTGAGCCCGGTGGAAGTGTAGTCGGCGAACAGACGCTGTTCGGGCTGCATGGGAGCGAGTGGAGACGAGTCCGGTTCGACAGTTGTGGATTCGAGGAGTTCGCCCACGGGGCGCGCGGCGAGTTCGGAATCCCAGAGAGCTTCACGGCGGTGGCTGGGCTCGGCGCGGATAAAGTTCAGCGCTCCGGCCTGAGCCAGGGAGTTCAATTCTTCCTTGCGGATCGTGGGCACGCGGCGGACAAGATCACGGATGCTGGCGAACGGCGTGTGTATTCGCTCCTCAATGATGCTCGCGGCAATATCGCGGCGCAGGCCTTTGAGATAGTTGAAACCCAGGCGGACCAGCCACTGGCCGTTGGCCCCCGACCGCTGGCCCCTTTCCAGTGTGCAGTTCCATTCTGAACGCATCACGTCGATGGGCTTGAAGTGCAGGCCGTGGCGCTGCGCATCCTTCACCAGCGTGGCCGGATGATAAAAGCCCATGGGCTGGTTGTTGAGCATGGCGGCGGTGAAGGCGGCCAGGTAATGGCACTTCAAATAGGCGCTGGCGTAGGCCAGCAGTGCGAAGCTGGCGGCGTGCGATTCCGGAAAACCATAAGCCGCGAAAGAACCGATGGAGCGTACGATCAGATCCTGAACATCCACAGCGATGCCGTTGCGAGCCATGCCGTCGCGCAGTTTGCCTTCGATTTCCTGCATGCGTTTTTCGGAGCGCTTGAATCCCATCGCGCGGCGCAATTCTTCGGCTTGGCCGCCGCTGAATCCGGCGACAATCATGGCCATGCGCAGGAGCTGCTCTTGAAATAAAGGCACACCGAGGGTTCGCTCCAGCACGGGCTGTAACGCCGGATGCGGATAGGAGATGGCTTCGAGTTTCTGGCGGCGGCGCAGGTACGGATGCAGCATTTTGCCGACAATGGGCCCCGGGCGTATGATGGCCACCTGCACCACCATGTCGTAAAACCGCTGGGGGCGCAAGCTAGGCAGAAAAGACATCTGCGCGCGGCTCTCCACCTGAAACATGCCAATGGTGTCGGCTTTCTGCAAGGCGGCATAGACCTGCGGGTCATCGGGCGGCAAATGCGCCAGGTCTACTTCTTCGCCGTAGTGATCACGAATCAGGCCGATGGATTCCTTCATCACAGCCATCATGCCCAGTCCGAGCAGGTCCACTTTGACGATGCCCATGTCGGCGCAATCCTCTTTATCCCACTGCACGACGAAGCGGCCGGGCATGGTCGCCGGCTGCAAGGGCACGATGGAATCGAGCTGGCCCTGGCAGATCACCATGCCGCCGGAGTGCTGTCCCAGGTGTCGCGGCAGATCCTGCACGCGCTCATAGAGCGATAGAAATTTTTGTACCAGCGGTTGCTGGAGATCGACCCCGGCTTCGTTGAACTGATGCTCGGAGGTGTCGGACTTGTCATGGAATCCCCAGTGCGGGACCACCTTCGCGAGGCGCCCGAGAGTTTCTTCATCGAAGCCCAGCACCTTGCCCATGTCGCGCGCGGCGGAGCGGCCGCGGTAGGTGATGACGTTGGCGGTCATGGCGGCGCCGAGTTGTCCGTAGCGCTGGTAGACATATTGAATGGCGCTTTCGCGTTCGTCGCCGCTGGCGAGGTCGAGATCGATATCGGGCCACTCGCCGCGCTCTTCGGACAGGAAGCGCTCGAAGAGCAGATCCATGCCGACGGGATCGACGGCGGTGATTTCGAGTGCGTAACACACGGCGCTGTTGGCGGCCGAGCCGCGTCCCTGCACTAGTAGTCCTTGCTCTTTGCAGAAACGAACGATGTCCCAGACGATCAGGAAATAGCCCGCCAGATCGAGTTTTTCGATCATGGCGAGCTCGCGCTCGATCTGGCGCTGGGCTTTTTCGTAATAGGGACGGTACCGATGGCGCGCGCCGCGATCGGCGAGCTGGCGCAGATACGAATTCATGGTCTCGCCGGGCGGCACGGGATACGCGGGGAACTGGTAGCCCAAGTCGCCGAGCGTGAATTGCAGGCGCGCCGCGAGGTTCTGGGTGTTGGCGATGGCCTCGGGCAGATCGGCGAAGAGCTGCTGCATTTGCGCGGCGCCTTTGAGGTGACGCTCGGCGTTTTTGGCGAGTAGCTTGCCCGCTTCAAAAATAGTGGTCTTGTGGCGGACGCAGGTGAGGGCGTCGAGCAGGTCGCGCTCATCTTCCATCGCGTGTGAGACGCCGTTGGTTGCCAGCAGCGGCAATTGCAGCTTGCGGGCCATGGCGATGGCGGCCTGGTTGCGATGCTCCTCATCGCGATCACAGTGGCGCTGGAGTTCGACGAAGACGTTGTGGCGGCCGAAAACGTCGACCATATGTTGCATTCGTTCACTGCTGAGACAAACCAGGCCCGCAGCGTGTTCGGCGACGTCTTCAGCAGTTGCGACGGCGCTTTCTTGATCTCCATGTCCGGTGCGCAGCTTGATTTTTGTCAGCAGGCGGCACAGGTTCTGGTAGCCCTGGCGCGACTCGGCCAGCAATGCGTAGCGGAAGCCTTCGGCTGCGACCACTTCAGCGCCGATGATCGCGCGCATGCCGGATTTCTGCGCCTGCTTGTGGAAGCGCACGGCGCCCGAAAGACTATTGCGGTCGAGCAGCGCCATGGCGGGCAAGCCGAGTTCGGCCGAGTGTGCGATCAAGGCTTCGGGCAGCGACGCGCCTTCGAGAAAACTAAAAGCGGAGCGGGCATGGAGTTCGATGTAGGTGTTGCTAGTCATACATTCCTTCCAGGAACCAGCGCTGCGACGCCTGGTAGACGCGATATAAGCCGCCGTTGCTTAGCTCGACGTCCCACTCTTCGCGGTCCCAGGGCGTGGTGGTCCACCAGTCGCCGGAAGCGCGCCAAGGTCCGGCGGCAGTGAGGATCGGTTGAGCGTTTACGGAAACCGGCCGCTCGGCTTTCACACGGACCTGCGCAGCGATAGGGGGGCGGTAGTAGCGAAAGGCGAAGCGGATCGGAGCGGGCTGAGTTGCGTTAGTGGGAGCTTCCCCGGAAAAAGCGCGCATCACGAAAGCATCGGGGCGATGCGTATCGAGCAGTTCGGGTGAGCCGACGTTGCCTCCGCCCAGCAGCGCGGTCAAGCGCGCAAGCGTCAATTGCAACTTTTCGGGCGCTGGCGCTTGCGGGATGAACAGGCCATGCTGCAACAGGCGCGGCGCAGTCGGGTTCAGTTGTAATTCAACGCTAACGATAGCGGACTGCGGCGGATGGGCTTCGAGATCGAATTGCAATTGTTTCAGGATCACTTTCGATTCACGAACCGGAACGGGAAATTCGAGCGTGCGGGGCACGTTATTCAATTTGAGAGTCACGCGATTGAACGATAGCCCCTGCATCAGCTCATTCAAGAGCGACGAAATCACGAACAGCAGCGGTTCGAGGAGGCGCTGAGGATGCTCCAATTCAATGCGACGGAGATAGTTTTCAGGCGCCGTCATCACACGCAGCGACCGATGCATTTCGCCGCGTGCCAGGCGCAGGATACGCTCTGCCGCATCGCCAAAGCGCGCGATGAAGCCCAACTCCGGCAGTGCAGCGAGATCAGCTAGCGTGTGGATACCCCAGCGGTCGAGTGTTTGAATAAGCTCGGGCTCGGCCGGCAAAACATGCACTGGAAGCACGCCCAATCGATCAGCTTCATAATCGGGGGGAATCAGCGTGATGCCGCGGAGGTGGCGGGCCGCGAGCATGGCGGTGTCCGGATCGGCCGAAATTGCGAGGTTGGCCTGGATGCCAGCTTCGGCGCCCCGGCGCGCAATGGTAGCCGCGATTTCCTGCGGCGTGCCGATCAAGCGTCCTAGGCCCACGATGGAGAAGATCACAATGCCGGGCGCGGTGTCTTCGACCAGCGGAGAAAACGAAGAGGCCAGCGCGAGCAAAGTTGGCTGCTCACAAGACGGCGCAAATACACAGGCAAACATGGCTTACCCGGCAATTGCCATTGCGATGCGCGTCTTGCGCGGCAGGAGTTCGAAATCGATGCCTTCGAAAATCGGGCCGCGCCATAGCAGGCGCTCGCGCTTTACTTCGAGCTGCACGCGCGCGCAGGATTTCACCAGCGGCTGGTCGCCGGTGACAATCAAACTGGTGGGTGTGTTTTCAACCGCGAGGCGGAAGCGGTACCAATAAGAGAGCGGGATGCTATTGAGATCGCGCACGGGCACGTCGCACAGATCCAGCACCACTACGCCGAAGCCGCCGGCGTGCAGAATCAGGTCGGCCGCTTTGAAGGCGCGGTCAATCCGATGCTCGGCGCGAACCCACAATAAACGTCGCAGATCCATACCCGCGCGCGAGGCTGAAAGCGGATCGAAAGCGCCCCGCGAATCCACCAC
>DATJEI010000223.1:0-10046 GCA_035496735.1 Bryobacteraceae bacterium
GGCCTAACTCGCCTTCAGCAAAACCGCGGTGATATTATCCGGGCCGCCGAACTCGCGTGCCAGCGCCACCAGCTTCTGGCATTTGGCTTCGAGCGAATCGTTCCCCGCCAGAATCTCGCTAATACGTTCGTCGGGAGCCACGCCATGCAGCCCATCGCTGCACAGCAGAATCTGCGCGCCGGGTGAAGGCCGCACGCTATAGTGGTTCACCCGCAGCTGCCCGGAAACGCCAATCGCCATGGTCAGCACATGGCGCATCGGATGAATCTTCAGCGTCTCCTCGTCCAGCCCCAGCCGCCGCCCCACCTCGTTGACCCAGGTCTGGTCCTCGGTGATCGGTTGCAGCTTGCCCTTCTCAAACAGGTAAGCCCGGCTGTCGCCCACGCTGGCGATAAACAGGTCGTGGTCGTTTTCAACGGCAGCCACCAGAGTGGTGCCCATGCCCTCCATCGCCTGATCCGCGTCGGCTTCCTTCATCACCCTCTGATTGGCTTTGGCGAAGGCGTCCAGAAGATCGTCGGGCGAGGTGGGAGGCGCGGCAGCTTCGAGCGTATGGCGAACGGTCTCGACCGCCAGCCGCGACGCATGTTCTCCAGCCTGTGCCCCGCCCATGCCGTCCGCCACCACGTACAATCCAGCCGAGGGCAAAAGCAGAAAGTAGTCCTCGTTGTTTGGGCGGACGCAGCCGGGATCCGAAACTCCGAATGACTCTATCATTCGCTCACCGAATTACACATTCCATAAGGCTTACCGAATTATACATAGCTCAAAGGTGCGCGTTGCAAGCCGCCAGCCCGAATGCACGCTGAACCCGTAGTTCCAAAGGTGCGCCAGCCGCCGGCCTGAAGACGGCTCACGGCTTTGCCGGATTCACCAGCGCCTTCAACTGCAGGTAGGCGCGCTCTTCGTAATTGTTCTTCAGGCGCTCCAGCGTTTCCAGGCGGGCGTCGCCCAGCCGCGTGTTTTGCTTCTTCAGGCTTAGGCCCAGCATCAAAGTTGCCATCTCGTCATCCGGCTGCCGGTCGAGCACCGCGCGAAAGCGGTCGGCGGCGGCGGCGAAGTCGCCTTTCTTCCACAGTGCGTAACCTAGATTGAAAATGTATACGGGATCGTTGGGATCGCCATCCAGCGCCTTGCGGAAAGAATCCACCGCCTGCGGCAGATTGCGCCGGTTCTGGGCGGCGCCCAGATCGTTATACACCTCGCTGAGCGGCACCACGTCGGCCACCGTTTGGAATGCCTTCTGGGCCCCTGCGAAGTCGCTGGATTGAAACAGCGCCAGCCCCAGCAGGAAGCTGGCCTCGCGAAAATGCACGTCCTCGGGTGCGATCTTTTGCAGCCAGTCCGCCGCCTGCCGGTATTCCTTGCGCTGGTAATGCAGGCGTCCCAGTTCGTAATCCGGGTGGCCGAAACGCGGGTCCAGATGAGCCGCTTGCAGGAAGAAGCGCTCCTGTTGTTCCGGCGAACGCGCCAGTAGCCCGCGCACGTAATTCTCTTCGGCATCCAGGCGAACCGGCGGACGCAAGCTGCGGAAATCGGCTTCCGGAGGAGCCAACCGGGGCGTCAGCAACACCAGCGCGCGCCACGCTAGATGCGCTTCGAGCGCAGGCAGATCCTCCAGATTCCCGCTCTCGATGAACTCGGAGCTCTGCTTGAAGCGGCGGCGGTCGAAAATGCGCGCGGTAATCTTCAGCGAGCCGTCGGCGATGCCGTGGGCGGCGGCCGGGTCCGGCCGGAATTCGAAGGAGCCGTAGACCACTTGTTCGGCGTCCAGTGCTTCGCCGATCTTCAGCATGGAGGCTTCCGTGAGGATGCTCAGCGGGCGCAAATTCAGCTGGCGATAGGCCTCTTCGGTTTCCTTGCGGGACAGCGCCACCGCTCCTCGCGAGCCAATGGCATCGCGCACGGTTTCAGCGATGCTCTCGCCGATCCAATCGAGCGATGCTTGCGCGGTATCGGTAACCGAAGTCCGGTTGGCGAATGGCAAAACCGCGGCGGTGTCGGCAAACACTCTCGCCGTGATAAAAAACAGCAGGCACACTCCGAGTCGCGTCGAATGCATCAAGATTCAGTTTAGTGTACTGCCCTGTCCCCGCAGCGCGGCCTTGACCGGAACCGTACGCGGCGAGCAACTCTCGATGACAGCCGGCGTCCGGACCTGCGGTAGCGGCTACAGCTTTTCGAGTGAGAGAAACTCCCGCATTCTGCTACCTTTGTATAGGAAGCATGGAAATCAATCCAGGCCAGATATTATCGATCGCGCTCGCCTCGCTTCCCACCATGTTGACGGTGCTGGTCGGAATCCTGATCAATAATTCGCGCCTGGGCGACGTCAATTCCCGCATCGACGACCTGCGCTCTCAGATGGATTCCCGCATCGGTGACCTGCGCTCCCACATCGATTCCCGTTTCGACGAGATGCGGAGCACCTGGCAGTCCGAGTTGCGCCGCGTCGAGGAAGTCCTCGACGCCCGCCTCAAGCACCTCGAAGAGCGTTGATCTGGGCTGGCAGCGTTGACGTGGGCGGACTGACTGCCTGTTCGAACCGCCTTTACTGACGATTGCCGGCGCAGCGCATCGCTGGAATCGCTTGGGCAAGAATCGCGGCGTCGTCGCCAAAGCCCGCGAGCCAATGGATTTCAGGATCGCGCCGGAACCAGGTCCGCTGCCGCTTAGCGTACTGGCGCGTTTCGACGATGGTGGATTCGACCGCTTGCTCCAGCGTGAGTGCGCCGCGCAAGTGCAGCAAAGCCTGCTTATAGCCCAGCGACTCGAACGGTTTTTCGTTGCCGGTCGCACCGCTAGCCAGCAGGCCTTTCACTTCTTCGATCAGCCCCTGTTCAAACATCGCGCGCGTGCGCGCCTCCAGGCGCTGCTGAAGCGCGGTGCGATCCGGGTCCAGGCCCAATTTGATCACCGCATATCCTTCGAGAGCGCGAGCCTCGGCCGGCGGCGGCAGGGCCCGCTGAGTCAGTAAGCGCACCTCCAGTGCACGTATAGTCTTCTGCAAGTCGTGAGCATGAATGCGCCCGGCGGCGCCGGGATCCAGTCGCGTCAAAATCCGGTGCAGTCTCCCGGGACGAAGCCGCTCCCGATCGAGAAGACGCTCGCGCAGGCGCTCATCGCGCCCAGGGAGCAGGGGGAGTCCTTCAAGCAGTGCGCGCAGGTAGAACCCCGTGCCGCCCACCACTATAGGCAGATGGCCGCGCGCGGTGATTTCGGCAATGACTTTGCGCGCTTCGCGGGCATATTCGCCGGCTGAGTAACTTTCCTGCGGCGTGAGCACGTCGAACAGATGATGCGGGATCGCGCGCCGGTCGGGAGGAAGCGTTTTCGCGGTGCCGATATCGAAGCCGCAATACAGTTGGAGTGAGTCACAGTTGACAATTTCGCCCACGAAGTGCTCTGCCAGGCGCAGCGCAAACGCACTTTTGCCGGAGCCCGTGGGTCCGACAACGGTCGCGAGAAACATCTAGGTATACTATAAATGGCGGTAAGAATAGCTCAGGCCGGCGAAGGTGGTTCCATGCGAAAAGCTCTGCTCATCACAGCGATTGTGAGTGTCATTGGAAGTTCCGCCTTACAGGCGCAAACCGGTGGCGCCGCGCCCAAAGTTGACAAGGCTTCCGCCTACTACCATTACACTCTGGCTCACATGTATGCGGAGCAAGCCAGCATGTACGGCAATCGCGGCGATTACGTCAACAAGGCCGTCGACAACTACAAAGAGGCTATCAAGGCGGACCCCACTGCCGCCATGTTGAGCGAAGAACTTTCCGATCTTTATGTCCAATCCGGCCGCTTGCGCGAGGCGCAGGCCGACGCCGAGGACGTGCTCAAGCAGAATCCCAATGACCTGAACGCGCACCGTCTGCTGGCGCGCATCTTTACCCGCCTGGTGGGTGACGGCCGCTCCGGCAAAGTAGACGAAACCATGCTTCGACGCGCCACCGAGGAGTATCAAAAGATCACGGTTCTGGCACCTAAGGATATTCCGGCCTGGCTGATGCTGGCGCGCCTGCAGAAGGCCGCGGACAATTCCGTGGACGCCGAGAAATCCTATCAGAAAGTTCTCGCCATCGAGCCGGATAACGAAGACGCGCTTACAGGGTTGGCGCTGGTGTACTCCGATTTGGGAGACAACAAGAAGGCGGCGGAACTGCTCAAGCATTTAGCCGACAAAAACCCCTCGGCTCGCAGCTTAACAGCGCTTGCGGCCGCCTACGAGCAGATGCGCGATTTCAAAGCAGCGGCCGGCGCGCTGCGCCGGTTGCTTGAAACCAATCCGGCCAACGATCGCGAAGTGAAGCGCAATCTGGCGCAGGACTTAATGCTGTCGCAGGATTACGCGGCGGCCCTGGCGATTTATAACGGGCTGGTGGCCGACGATCCCGCGGACGCCCAGTCCTACTTGCGGATTTCGCAGATCTATCGCCAGCAGCGGGATTTCCCCAAGGCTCGCGAGGCCAACGATAAAGCCAAGGCCGCCGAGCCGAATTCCATTGAGATTCGCTACAACGAAGTCAATATCCTGGAAGCCGAAAATCGGGTCCCGGAGGCCACCAAGCTCTTGAAGGACATCCTCGACAGCACCGCCAAGAAAAGCTATAACCAGGCCGAACGCGCCAATCGCGTGGCGCTGCTGGAGCGCCTGGCGGGGTTGTACCGTTCCGTCGACCAGATCGATCCGGCCATTGACGCTTACCGCGAGATGGCCGATGTCGACCCCGCTCTGGCGTCCCGTTCGTCGGCGCAGGTCATCGATGCCTATCGCGCCGGGAAGGAATTTCCCAAGGCCCAGCAGGAGGCGGATGCAGCGGTAAAGAAGTGGCCCGACGATCGCATGATTCGCACGACGCGTGATTCCCTGCTGGCCGAAATGGGCAAAGTGGACGCCGCCGCCGCGGATCTCAAAAAATTGCTGGACGGCAAAGCCGGCGATCGCGACACCTATATAGCCCTGGCCAATATCTACGACAAGGGCCAGCGCTGGAATGACATGGGCAAGGCTCTGGACGCGGCCGAGAAGCTGTCGGATTCCGTCGAAGACAAAGAAGGTGTCTGGTTCATGCGCGGCGCCATGTACGAGCGCATGAAGAAATTGGACCTGGCGGAAGCGGAATTCCGCAAGGTGCTCAAAGCCAACCCGGAGAACGCCGGGGCGATGAACTATATCGGGTATATGCTGGCCGACGCCAACCTGCGGCTGGAAGAATCTCTCGGCCTGATCACCAAAGCCCTTGAGATCGAACCAGGCAACGGAGCTTATCTCGATAGCCTCGGCTGGGTGCAGTTCCGTCTGGGCCGCTTGGAGGACGCCGAAAAGAACCTACGGCTGGCGCTGCAAAAGACTCCGCGGGACCCTACCGTTCACGATCACATGGCGAACGTGCTGATGAAGGAGTCCAAGGTTAAGGAAGCCGTCTCCCAGTGGGAAGCTTCCCTCAAGGAGTGGGAATCCAGTTCGCCTGCGGACATCGAGCCGGAGGAGATCGCGCAGGTAAGGCGCAATCTCGAGGCAGCTAAAGTGCGCTTGGCGCGCGAAGTTCCACGCTAGCCTCCTGCTCCCGTGGATTCCCCGTGGATTTAAAGAAGCGTGGTTTAATTCTTGGGGTTGTGGCTTGGCTCGCGCTGGCGCTGCCCGCGCAGCCTCAGCCGTCGCCGGTCGCGCGTGCCGCGAAGGTCCCCGCAACACCCAAGCTGGTGGTGGCCATCGTCATCGATCAGTTTCGCTACGACTATCTGACGCGCTTTCGCTCCGAATACACCGGCGGATTGAAGCGCATGCTCAATGACGGCGCGGACTTTACTAACTCGCGCTATCGCCACTATCCAACCGTTACCGCGGTAGGACACTCCACATTCCTCAGCGGCGCGACGCCTTCCGTGAGCGGGATTATTGGCAACGAGTGGTGGGATCGCACCACTAGTGCGGTAGTCAGCAGCGTTTCCGATGCCCAAACCCAGCTCCTGGGCGGTGCCGGGACCGGTTCTTCGCCCCGGCGTCTTTTGCAATCCACCATAGGAGACGAACTAAAGGCGTCCGGCAAAGGCGGCAAGGTTATTGGGATTTCCATCAAGGACCGCTCCGCGATTCTCCCCTCCGGCCACTCCGCCGACGGGGCTTATTGGTTCGACACCGCCTCCGGGAACTTCGTCAGCAGCACGTATTACTTCGCGACGCTCCCCACGTGGGTGGCGGAGACCAACCAGCATCACCCGGCCGATCAGTACGCCGGGCACGAATGGATGAAGCATAAAATGCCCGCGGCCGGACCGGCGCTTTATCTGCAGATGGAAGCGACTCCCTACGGCAACGAACTGATTCAGCAGTTCGCCTTGCGCGCTCTGGCCGCCGAAAAATTGGGCACGACCCCCAAAACCGATCTGCTCACCGTGAGTTACTCCGCCAACGATTACGTCGGTCATCGCTACGGGCCGGACTCTCCGGAGGTCCACGACATGGCGCTGCGCGTGGATAAGCTGCTGGGTGAGTTGCTGCAGGCAGCCGAAGCGCAGGCCGGCGCCGGAAACGTGCTGACAGTGCTGACCGCTGACCACGGAGTGGCGCCGCTCCCCGAAGAAAATAGCAAGCGCAAGATGCCGGGCGGCCGCCTAAATTTCGAGCCGATACGGGCGTTGCTGGAATCCCAGTTAACGGCCAAGTTCGGCGGATCGCATTGGATTGCCTACTCCTCGGAGGCCGGCATTTACTTGAACCTGCAGCCTAAGGTGGACCCGGCTGAAGTGGAAGCCGTGGCCGCCGCTGTCTTGCGCGGCTATCAGCACGTGGCTCGGGTCTACACCCGCACCCAATTGCTGAATGACGCAGTGCAGTCCGATCCTGTGGGCACCGCACTGCGCAACGGTTTTAATGCCCAGCGATCCGGAAACTTGGTAATGGTTCTGGAACCCTACTGGACTACGGTAGCCACCGGCGCCAACCACGGATCGCCCTACGATTACGATTCCCACGTGCCCATGCTGTTCCTTGGTCCGCGCATCAAGGCGGGCCGCTATAATTCGAACGTGGCGCCCAATGACATCGCGCCGACTCTGGCGACGATTCTCGATATCGAGACGCCGAGCGGCAGCTCCGGCCGGGTGCTCAGCGAAATGCTGAAGTAGGGATGCTGAAGTAGGGATGCTGAAGCAGGGCTTGCGCCCGGCTTCGACCGGCGCCGTCACCGCCGGCCGGGAACGGTTTGGGACAGGCTGCTAGAATAACCTGATAGAGGAGTCTGCGTATTCATGGTGAGATCCGCTTTACGATCGGCGTTTGTGCCCGTCCTGCTGGCCTGCGCCGCCGCTGTTCTGTCCCCCGCCACCGCCTCGGCCCAGTTGAAAGTCGGAATCGTCAACTTTCAGCAGGCCCTTCTGGGAACTTCGGAAATGAAGAAGGCCTCCAATGATTTGATGGTGAAGTATAAACCGCAACAGGACCAACTGGAGAAACTGCAGAAGGATCTGAACGAGATTCAGGCCAAGCTGCAGGATCCCAAGACTCCGCCCGCCATGGCCGCGGATCTGCAAGCCGACGGACAGCGCAAGCAGCGCGACGCCAAGCGCATCACCGAAGACGTGCAAGCGGGGGCAGAGGCGGATCGCAATGACATTCTGCGGCGCGGCACCGATCGCATGACGGAAGTAATAAAGAAACTGGCGGATGAAAAGGGACTGGATGTAGTGGTGGACTCGGCCAATATCGTGTTCTTTAAGCCTACGCTTGAGATCACGCAGGAAGCCATCGCCGCTTACGACAAGGCTTATCCCGCCAAATAGGCGCAGCTAGACGCAAACCGCGAGGCCCATGGCTGGATACCTGGATGAATATGGAGTAACCGACGCCCGGCGGGAGCGGGTCCGCAAGCGTATCATCCTGTGGGGTCTGGCAGCGGTGATCGTGGGGACGTCAGCGTTTTTCTACTTTCGAAATTGGAGCGAGGAGCGGGCGCTCAACCACTTCATCGCGTTGCTTAAGCAGCAGCAATACCAGGCAGCCTACCAGCTTTGGCAGACTCCGGATACCGCCAAGTTTTATCCGCCCGAGAAATTCGCCGAAGACTGGGGCGCTGCGGGCGAGTACAAGAATGCTGCCGCCTTGCAAATCCGCGGAGTCGACTCCTGCGATGCCGGCGTGGTCTTCGACATGGCATATCCCGGCGCCGACGACTTTGGCCTGTGGGTCGAGCGCAAGACGAAAATCATCAGCTTCGCCCCCTGGCCCCGCTGCCCCGGCCCGCACCTCGAAATCTGGCGGTTTCTGAAGTCGCACTTTGGCGGCGGCAGTTGAGCGCGGCACGCGCGTTTACGCGAAGGTATGCCGACTCCACTTCCAGGGCCTGACGGGTTTCTGCTCTCGCCCGACGATACGCTGCATGCGGCCCATTTGCGCCTGAGCGATTACCTGCTGGCGGAAGAGCAACGCAGTCCTGGCGCGCCATTCGATGTGGCGATTTGGCGGAAATTACCCAAGCGCCTGATTCCGGATCAAGTCGCGGCAGTGCTGCTGCGTCTCACGTGGCTGGATCACCACGATGCGGAACTGGAGAATGCTCATCTTGCCCGAATGCGGCTCACCACGCTGCTTCGCGTGCTGTACAAGTTTAAGGCGCCGTATACGGAAGCGGATTTATGCAGGCTGCTGGATCTCACGGTTCCATTGTTGGGCAGGATCGCTCCCGACGGGCCGGTAGAGTGGGTCGTCGAGTACCTAAAGAGCCAGGACCTCACACCGGCGCTGTGCACGTCCTTGCGCCGTTTCCAGAGCAGTCTGCGCGAGGAAATGTCGACCGGCCAAGCCGCCATGCAATCTCTGCGGCAACAGCTTCATATGCTGTTGTGGCTCGATGAATGGGAGCCGCTTGACCCCGCCCGCTGCTGGAGCGAGTGCGTTCGCCGCGACTTCCGTTCGTTCAGCGGTGAGCGACAGGCGAAGTGGCGGTCTTTGCTGAAACACCTCCGCGGAAATGCGCCCGTGCGGATGCCTGCCGGATGGGCGCGCCAGGCCGAGCCGCTGCTGGCCGCAGTGGGGATCGAAGACTTCCGCGAACAGATCCACGTCTGGTTCGCGCCGTTCCGCTCCGGGCAGCCGCTGCCACTCTCTGTCGCAGGAAGTTACGTGATCAAATGTCTCATCTGGTTTTGCGTGGTCGCCCGCGATGACGATTTGAAAGAATGCTGTTTGTGGCTGCTGGATGCCAAGTGGAAGCAAAAACGCAACACTGAAAAGGTGATGGTGGCGCTGGGGGAGTTCGGGGTCAGCAAAGAGAAGCTGATCGCCCGCAACCTGATCAAGCCGCTGCCGCCCCTACTGACGCCCAGCCTGCTCGAGAAATTGAAAACAGCAGCGGTTCTCATGCCGCAGAACCACATTCAAATGGACCCGGACGGCGAGCTGATTGTAGTGCAGGGACAACTCAGCTTTTATCGCTTGTTCCGCTCCACTGGCCGGATCGAGCGGGTTTCCGATAACGCCGTTCTGGAACTGAATTGGCCGGCGGTTCCCGACCAATTCCGCCTGGTTCTGCATCGCGAATGCGATTCGCCGCAGCAGTTGGCGCTGCGTGCTCACCTGCTTATGCAAGATTCCATCTTCGGCGATTATTTTGTTAGTAAAGAGATTCGGGACTGAGGATATAGTGCGGCGAATAGGTTCCCTAACCTTGTCATATCGCAGTCGCGCCCAGGCTCGAACGATCACTTTACAGAGCCTGGCGGCATACCACTCGACGCCGCGCACACGCATATTAGCTTGCCGACGCTCGCGAAATACACGGATACCGACGATGTCGCGAAGGGCGCGGGCGGCCTAAAGCTCTAGGTGAAGATTGCGCTCGCAACAATACAAGCGCGCACTAAAAAATCCGTGTTTCGCGTTCCAGGCGACCCGCTGAATGACATCCGATATAGACCATTTCGAGTCCGTCATGCTGTTTGCGGGGCATGATACAGTGAGGGTTTCGCTTTTAGGGATCACCAGTGCAGATTTTTCTTCAAGGAAAGCTTTTGGGTGTCGAGAACTTCCTGCTGGCGCCGGCTGGCGG
>DATJEI010000224.1:0-3696 GCA_035496735.1 Bryobacteraceae bacterium
GGTTGACTTCGAATTGGCTCGAATGTACGATCAAATTCGCTGCCACGGCGAGAGTGCGCGGCGTGCCGGGAGGGTCGGTTTGCGAGAAACATTCAGGAACTCGATGATAACCGCGGCGGCGGTGGCGGGCATGCTCTCCCTGGTGGCACTGCCGGCGGCGGCCCAAGGGACCGCCTCCAGAGGCCCTAGAACCGCGGACGGCAAGCCCAATCTAAATGGGATCTGGCAGGTTCTGACCGAGGCCAACTGGGATCTGCAAGGCCATGCGGCGGCCGCGGGTCCGATGATTCCGCTAGGCGCAATCGGTGCGATGCCACCGGGGCAAGGGGTCGTCGAGGGCGAGGAAATTCCGTACAAGCCGGAAGCTCTGGCGACCAAGAAGGCAAATTTTGCGGACCGGTTGAAGCTGGACCCCGAAGTGAAATGCTACCTGCCAGGTGTGCCACGCGCCACCTATATGCCGTTCCCATTTCAAATCGTCCAGACTCCGAAGTTTATCCTGATTAGCTACGAATATGCCAACGCGGCGCGCACTATCTATATGGAAGACCCGGGACCGCCTCCAGTTGATAGCTGGATGGGACAGTCGGTAGGCCATTGGGAGGGCGACACGCTGGTAGTGGACGTTACGGGATTCAACGACCAGACTTGGTTCGACCGCGCGGGCGACTATCACACCGACGCGTTGCATGTAGTGGAGCGTTACACTCTGCGCGGGCCGGATACGTTGATGTATGAAGCCACGATCGAGGACAAGAACGTATTTACCAAACCTTGGAAAATCAGCATGCCGATTTACCGCCGCCTGGAAAAGAACGTGCAACTGATGGAATTCAAGTGCGTGGAATTCGTGGAAGAATTAATGTACGGGCAGTATCGCAAGAAGACTGCGAAGTAAGAGGAGAGTTTGGGCATGCGTTGTTGGATTGTGACGCTGATCGGTGTGGCATGCTGGGCTGCGCCGCCGCCGAAACCGGCCAACTATGTTCCGCCACACACCGCTGACGGACAGCCGGACATTCAAGGCGTTTGGAACAATGCCACGCTAACGCCGCTTGAGAGACCGGCCGCCCTGGCATCGAAGGCCTTCTTCACGCCGGCGGAAGCTACTGCCTACGAGAAGCTGGCGCTCGAACAGAACAATCGCGATCGCCGCGGCACGGATGCAACATCGGACCTCGCGGGCGCCTACAATCAGGCGTGGTTCGACCGTGGGTCCAAGGTGGTACCCACGCTGCGAACGTCGTTAATCGTAGATCCGGCCGACGGAAAGATTCCTTATAGTGTGGAAGGGGAGAAGCGGATGGCTGCAGCAGCCGATTATGCGCGCGCGCATCCGACGGACGGTCCGGAAAACCTGGCGTTGGCCGATCGGTGCATCTTGTGGGCAACGGCGGGGCCGCCCATGCTGCCGGGTCCTTACAACAGCAACTATCAAATTTTTCAGGCGCCGGGGTATGTCGCCATTTTAATCGAAATGATTCATGACGTGCGGATCATTCCGTTGGACCGGCGTCCGCATTTGCCGGGCAGCGTCCGGCAGTGGCTGGGCGACTCGCGCGGACACTGGGAAGGCAATACGCTGGTGGTGGAGACCACGAACTTCACGGACAAGTCGCACTTTCGGGGTGCCACCGGAAACATGCGCCTGACGGAACGGTTCACGCGCACCGACGCAAACACACTCACATACGACTTCACAGTGGAAGATCCGGCGACTTTTACAAAGCCGTGGACTGCCTCGATTCCTATGGCGAAGTCGGCAGGGCCAATATACGAGTACGCGTGCCATGAGGGGAACTATGCTGTTCCCGGGATACTCGGCGGCGCCCGCGCACAGGAAGCCGCAGCCGCGGCAGGGAAATGATCCCATGAAGCTGCAATGCGCTCTGGTTAGTGTTCTAGCGGCTTCGATGTGCGCCGGTCAGGGGCTCACGGCCAAGAAAGCTTGGACACCGCTGCGGACGGCGAATGGGCAACCGGACTTGCAAGGCGTCTGGACCAATGCGACGATCACGCCGCTGGAGCGGCCTGCGGACCTCGCGGCGAAGCCATTCTTCACCCCATCCGAAGCGGCGGCTTACGAAAAGCAGGTAGTGGAAAACGCCAATGTGGATCGGCGCCGTAGTGATGTTACTACCGATGTGGGTTTAGCCTATAACGAAGCCTGGTGGGACCGGGGAACGCACGTGGTGAAAACGCTCCGGACATCGCTGATCGTCGATCCGGCAGACGGAAAACTTCCCGCGCTTACGCCGGAAGGAGAGCGGCGAGCAGCCGCGCTGGCCGAGCGAAGGAGACTGCATCCGGCGGACGGGCCGGAAGACCGCGGCCTCACCGAGCGCTGCATTCTGTGGCCCACGGCAGGCCCTCCAATGATGCCCAGCGTTTATAACAATAATTACCAGATCTTCCAGGGGCCGGAATACGTGGCGATAATGGTTGAGATGATTCATGACGTACGAATCATTCCGCTGGATACGCGCCCGCATCTGCCGTCCGGCGTGCGCCAATGGCTGGGGGATTCACGGGGGCATTGGGAAGGCAACACGCTGGTGGTGGACACGACCAATTTCACCGATAAAACCAAGTTTCGCGGATCCAGCGAAAACCTGCACCTGACGGAACGCTTTACGCGCACCGATCCCGATACCATTCTTTATGAGTACACTGTGAATGATCCGGCGACTTGGACAAAACCCTGGACGGCACAAATCACCATGACGAAATCTGCGAGCCGGGTTTATGAATATGCGTGTCACGAAGGTAATTACGGGATGATGGGAATCTTAGCGGGAGCGCGCGCGGAGGAAACAAGCTCTGCTAACGCAGGCGCGAAATAGAAGGAGTATTCATGCGATCGGCAACAAGAATCGGTATAGTGATGGGCGCGGCGCTGTTGGCGGCCGCTCCGGTATGGGCGCATCATGCGTTCGCGGCGGAGTTCGACGGCAAAAAGCCGGTGAAGCTCGAAGGGACCGTGACCAAGATGGAGTGGATCAATCCGCATGCCTGGATCCACATCGACGTGAAGGACGCTGACGGCAAGGTAACCAACTGGATGGTGGAGTGCGGCACCCCCAATACGCTCCTGCGCCGTGGCGTCAACAAGAACTCGGTGACGGCGGGGATGGCCATCGTGGTTGACGGGTATCAGGCCAAGGACGGTTCGAACAGAGCCAATGGCCGGGACGTGACTTTCCCGGATGGCAAGAAAGTCTTCCTGGGCAACACGGGAACCGGCGCACCGGGCGACGCGCCCGAGAAATAGCCGCTCGCCACATGCGCTGCAAATTTGCCGGCGTTGTGCTCGCGCTGGCTACGGCCATCTCGGCTGCGCAAATACCTAAGTTCGAGCCCGACCCGTCATGGCCGAAGCCGCTCCCCAACAATTGGATGTTGGGACAGGTCTCGGGCACATCGGTGGATTCGCACGATCACATCTGGGTGCTGCATCGTCCGCGCACCATGGAAGAGCATGATCGTTATGGCGAAAGCGGCAAGGGCGATTGCTGTTTTACCGCGCCTGCAGTGATCGAATTCGATCCGGCGGGCAACGTAGTGCAAGCCTGGGGCGGCCCCAGCAAGGCCGGTGCGGTGCAAGCCTACGAATGGCCCGATAACGAGCACGGAATTTTCGTCGATTCCAAAGACAATGTTTGGATCACGGGCAACGGCGATAAAGACGCGCAGATT
>DATJEI010000225.1:0-3730 GCA_035496735.1 Bryobacteraceae bacterium
TACGGACGGGCAAGTTTCGGTGAATGAGAGAGTGATCGACGAGCCGTATGTGCCGGAAGCCTATCGGGACCATGTTTCGACGCCGCTGCGGGTGGTGCCGCCGGGCGAGTATTACGTGCTGGGCGATCATCGCAGCTCGTCCAACGACAGCCGCATGTGGGGCACGGTGCCCAGGCATTATATCTACGGAAAAGCGGCGTTCGTCTACTGGCCGCTCGACCGCATGGGCCTGTTAAGGTAGCCGCTTTTTCAGCAGCCAGAGAAGCTGAAGGTTAGCACTCCGGCAGCATTGATCTACTATGAGGACCACGATGCCGAGAGAGCGTCTGAACGCGCAATTTTTGCCGACGTGCCGCGCGCGCGAAGTTGACATTAACACTCTTGACTTTCTCTGCGCAACGTCTACACTAAGAAACTAACCTCCCCTGTTGGTTGCAGAACCCAAACCCCCGATTGGGACATACATAGCGATAGCTCTGCCTGCATGTCCTTTGGCAACACTCCAGATTGGTTTGCTCTCACGGTACGGCCGAATCACGAGCACGCGGCCTTGCGTGGTTTGAGCAATCAAGGCCTGGAAACTTACCTGCCGGTTTACCGGGCTCGCAAACGCTGGTCGGATCGCGTGCGGGAATCCGACGCGGTGCTCTTTCCGGGTTATGTATTCTGCCGCTTTGGATTGCGCGAAAAGCTGCGGGTGTTGCAGGCGCCGGGCGTGAGATCGATCGTCGGCTCGGGCAGAGAACCGGTTCGGGTGGAGGACGACGAGATCTCGGCCGTACGCGCCGTGCTTGCTTCCGGCCGCGCGATCGCCCCCTGGCCATATATGCGCATCGGGCAAAGCGTGATCATCGAGCACGGACCTTTGGCTCCGCTGCGCGGGGTCATTTTGCGGACCAAAGGCTCCTGGCGGGTGGTGATCAGCGTCGAGGCGCTGGGCTCGTCGGTTTCGGTGGAAGTGGACGGCGACATGTTGTCGCTGGATGGAAACGGCTCCCCACATGGGAACCAAGCGACGAGTCTTCTCCAAAGAATGTAAGGCGGCCGCGGTGCGGCGTCTAGAGATGGGAGCTTCGGCCAGCGAAGTGGCCCGCGCGCTTCAGGTGAATCCGAATGTGGTTCATCGCTGGCGCCGCGAATGGTGGAATTTCGGGGCGCAGGCGTTTGGGGGCTACGGAAACAGCCGGACGGAAGTGGCTCCGCGGACCCGCGCCGTGATGTTTCGCCTCACCGACGTGGAATTCGACAGCCTGGAAAAAGCGCGGGCCAAAGGCGGGGCGCGCAGCCTGTCGGACTTCGTTCGGACTCAAGTGCTGAGCGGAACGGATCAGCCATCGCTGGCGAAAATTGAAAGCAAACTGAACGAGCTGGCGCAAACCGCGCAGCAGATCGTTTCCGCAGTCCGCCGATTCGAAGGTTCCTGAACTAACCCCGAGGCACATCCCATGGCGATCACCAAACCGCGAAATCGAATTCTAATCTTTCGTCTGACGCAGGAAGAGTATGCTACCTTGCAGGCGGCCTCATCGGAGAAGGGCGCGCGCAGTCTTTCGGAATTCGCGCGAGCGCAGTTATTCGGGTCGCTCGACGCGCCCGCGCTGGGCCAGCAACTGGGCGAGCTGAAGACCACGGTGACGCGGATCGCGCAGATGCTGGAGGGGAACTAATGCGTTTCGCCATTCTGCTGACGCTGGCATCCGCCGCCGCGCTGGCACAGCTGCGCCCGCATCCGATGGAGGATGCCAGCAAGGATAATCTGCCGTCGCAGAAGCTGGGAATCGACGATCTGGTGGCGGTTTCGGTATACGACGCGCCGGAGCTTACGCGCACCGTTCGCGTGGAGGCAGACGGCGCCATTCACCTTCCCCTGCTGAAAGACGGAGTGGCGGCGGCGGGTCTGTTCGCGCACGATGTGGAGGCTTCGCTAGTAGAGGCGCTCAAGAGCGAAGAGATTCTGGTGGACCCGGTGGTCAAGGTGACGGTGGCGGAATATCACAGCCGTCCGATTTCGGTAATGGGCGCCGTGCGCAAGCCGCTTACCTTTCAAGCGGTGGGTACGGTGACGCTGCTGGACGCGCTGGCGAGGGCTGAAGGGCTGAGTCCCGATGCCGGCACGGAAGTTCTGGTGAGCCGCCCGCAGCCTTCTCCGGATTCCCGCGGTGAAGTGTCGGCGACATTATTGGAGCGCATTCCGCTGAATCGTCTGCTTAAGGACGCGGATCCGGCGGTCAACTATCCATTGCATGGCGGAGAGGAGGTCCGGGTGCCGGAAGCGGGCAAGATCTTCGTGCTGGGCAATGTCAAAAAGCCGGGCGCGTTTCCAGTGCACGATGCGGGCGATAATTCGATTCTGAAAATGGTGGCGCTCGCCGAAGGAGTGATGCCTTACGCCGCCAAGCAGGCGTATATTTACCGGCGAGACGCCGGCGGAGACAAGCACGAGATCCCGGTGGAACTGGACAAGATCCTGCAGCGCAAAGCGCCCGACGTAGCGTTGCAGGTGGACGATGTCCTGTACATTCCGGACAACCGGGCGCGGCGCAATGCGGTGAACATCATCGACCGCATCACCAGCTTCGGCGCTTCGACGGCGTCCGGCGTTCTGATCTGGCATCAGTAGCGAGCAGCATGTCATGAGAGAGCTAGAAAACAATTTGCCGGCGGTGACCAGGACTTTCCAGGTATCGCAGCCGCCCTTGACGCTGGATGCGGAATTCGAAGCGCAGACGCCGCACGTTCCGCTGGCCCATTATTTGTGGATCCTGCGGCGGCAGGCGTGGAAAATCGCCGCATTCGTGGTGGCCGCCGTGCTGGCGACGTGGATCGTCTCGTTGCGTCTTACTCCAATCTACGAATCGACGGTGTCGATCGATATCGACCGGCAGGTGCCGACGGGGGTGCTGGGCGAAGAAGCTACGCGCAGCGCCGCTAACGACGCCGACCAGTTCATTGCCACTCAAGTCAAGCTGATTGAATCCGACTCGGTGCTGCGGCCGGTGGTGGATAAATTCCATCTGCGGCAGGCGGAAGAAGGCGCGCTGGAAGAGGCAGTGGATCAATCGGCCACCAGTCTGGAAGCCCCGGTGATCCTCAAGCATCTGCGGATCACGCGGCCCCCCAACACGTACATCCTGCAGATCAGCTATCGCTCTTCCAACCGCGCGCTGGCGTCCGATGTCGCCAATGAAATTGCGCTGTCGTACCTGGCGCACACCTATCGCATCCGGTATAAAGCCACCGCCAGTCTCAGCGATTTTATGGAGCGGCAATTGGAAGAGCTGAAGGCCAAGATGGAAAAGTCCAGCGCGGCGGTGGCCCAGTTTGAGCGCGAGCTGAACGTCATCAACCCGGAGCAGAAGACCAGCATTCTTTCGGCGCGTCTGCTGGAGCTCAACAGCGAATACACGAAAACCCAGGCGGATCGGGTCCAGAAGGAGGCGGCCAACAATTCGGTGCAAGCTGGAACACTGGAGGCCGCGCAGGTATCGACCCAAGGCGAGGCTCTCAAGAAACTGACTGACAGCCTGAACGAGGCGCAGGAAAAATTCGCCGAGGTAAAGAATCACTACGGCGCGAACCATCCGGAGTACAAGAAGGCGCAGTCCCGGGTGCAGGAACTGGAGTCGCAACTCGCCAGCACCCAGAACAGCGTCCGCGAGCGCGTGGAAGTGGAGTACCGCGAGGCGGTAGACCGGGAAGCCATCCTGGCCGGCGCGGTGCAGGAAACCAA
>DATJEI010000226.1:0-2109 GCA_035496735.1 Bryobacteraceae bacterium
CTGGCGCGGCCCTTCAAACACGTTGCCGCCATCGATCTTCTTGCCGCGCAGGTTGCCGGCCTTCCCGCTGATGCCCATCAACTGCTCGGATTTCCAGTAATAAGGTTCGAGCTGGTCGTAGGTGACTCCCCAGTCCTGAACCGCGAGATCCTCGGGCATCTTGGCGGCGCCATGTTTCTCAATGAGGTGTGTGCGCAGCGTGAATAAGTCCGGCAGGAAGCGGAATGACGCCCCGCCCCAATGCTCGCCCGCTCCGCCGGTACCAGTGCCGGGATGAAAAGAACCATGCTGGCGCACCGGAACCGCCGAATCCTTCAAAGAGTGTCGGTGCGTGATGGTTTCCTCAGCGGTGTTCTGCATCATGCGCAGACGGATATTGTGGTCAAGTTCATCCATGGTCACCGCATAGTCGGCGGTCTTGCGCGGAATGCCGCGCTCGAAGACGGCAACGGATAGTGACGTCTTCGCAGTGACTTCCTTGGCCAGTAAAAGGCCGGTCCAGCCCCCGCCGATAATGGCGACGTCCACCGGTTTGAGATTGGTCATGGCAGCAGCCTCGCTTCCTTCTCCGCGAACCATCTTTCGCAGCGATCCTGCCCATACTGCCACGTCCCGCGCGCGTTGTCGAGGTCCACCACTGCGCAGGTTAACGGTGCGCACCCAACCCGCGCATTTTTCGTGAATTGCGGGTATCATAGTCAACGGCTGGCCCAGCGGGCAGTCTGAAAGCGCAACGAAAACGTAAGGGTAACGATCAAGGAGGCTTCGATGGAATACGGAAGTACATTCTCGCGGCGCGGTTTTTTGATTTCCACGGGATCTCTCGCCGTGGCCTCTCGCTTGGCTGCCGCCACCAACGTGGATAAGGCGAACCTGCCGGTCATCACCAAGCGCGTGGAGAAGGTTTTCAAGAACCCCGCGATCAAGGAACCCAACGATCTCCAGTTCGCTGCCGACGGCAATCTGTGGATCCTGGATCAAGTCGATCCCAACAAAGTTTTCAAGGTGAATCCAAAGGACGGCTCTATTCTCGCTCAAGTCCAGACGGAGTCCATGCATGGCAGCGGCCTCACGTTCGGCAATGGAGCCTGGTGGATCGGCTCCACCAAGACTCTGAAGACGTTGAAGGTGGACCCTAAGACCGGCGCGACTCTGAAGTCCTTCGACACTCCCGGGGCCGGCCTCTACGGCAAAGTCAAGACACCGTCTGGCGCGCATGGCTTGAAATGGGTGGACGGTAAGTATTGGATGGCCGTTCCCGCTTCCGGCAAGCTCTACCTCATGGAGCCCGAGTCGGGCGAAATCGCGCGTAGCATTCCCGCCCCTACCGTCCGCACACACGGTCTTGCTTGGGACAACGGAATTCTGTGGTGCGTCGGCTCCGACGAACGCGAAATCTACAAAATAGATCCGAAGGACGGCACGCTGCTTGCGAAAATCAAACTGACGAAGGAAGATCCTGAGCCGCACGGTCTGGATCTCTTCAAAGGCGTCATGTGGTATTGCGACGCTGCCAGTGGCTGGGTTTGCAGGCTTTCGTAGAAGCTACGGGTTTACGCGGACGCACATCAGGTGGCCGGCTTTCGCCACCACTTCGTGTTCGATCCGCGAAACAAAGCGTGTTCGATAAGTGCCCTCGTCGATCACGAACACCCGCGTCTGCCGCGCGACTAACGCCTGCTCTAGCTCCCCGGGAGAGAGCAGCAAGGAGACCTCCCGCCCGCCGTACCATAGCATCTGATTCACCTCATCGTAGAGCGGGGCTCCCTGGTTGTAGAAGGCGATACGCTCGCCGAACGGCGTAACGCCTGTAGCGGCGAGTGCGATCGTGTGGACTTCGGGCTCGTGGTAGGTGACCGGGGGAAAGATAGCGATCGCCATCACCGCTAGCGCCAGCACCGGTGTCGCGAAAAGAATTCCCTTTTGAATGAATCGCCCCGGAATGAGGGTAACTAACCCGATCGCAGCCAGGATGGACAAGGCAGGATAAGCCGGCAGCATGTAGCGCAACACTCGGGCGCGGGCCGCGGCGCACATCAGCAACACCACCCCAAACCAGATGAGCAGAATGAAAAGCCGCCGCTGCCGGCCGCGGATCACGGTCACAAT
>DATJEI010000227.1:0-11315 GCA_035496735.1 Bryobacteraceae bacterium
AGCAGCTTTTGCGCCAGCGGATGCTCCGGCGCCAGAATCAAGCAGGTGGCGCCATAGATGGTATCCACGCGCGTCGTGAACACGCGAATCTTCTCGCCGCTGCCTTCCAGCGCGAAATCGATCTCCGATCCCTCCGAACGCCCGATCCAGTTGCGCTGCATAGAGAGCACGCGCTCCGGCCACCCGCCTTCGAGCTTGTCATAGGTGTCGCGCAGCAATTCCTCGGCGTAGTCCGTGATCTTCCAGAACCATTGCTCCAGTGCCCGCTGCTCGACTGGTGTGGTCTCGTGACGCCAGCAGCAGCCCTCCACCACCTGTTCATTGGCGAGTACTGTCGCGCACTCCGGGCACCAGTTGACCATAGCCTTCTTGCGGTACGCGAGTCCGCGCTCGAACATTTTCAGGAAGAACCATTGGTTCCACTTGTAGTATTCCGGCTCGCAGGTCGCGATCTCCAGATTCCAGTCATAGGCGAAGCCCATGCGGTGCATCTGGCGCTTCATCTCGGCGATGTTGGAGACCGTCCAATCGCGAGGATGCATGCCGCGCTTGATAGCCGCGTTCTCCGCAGGCAGGCCGAAGGCGTCCCAACCCATGGGGTGCTGCACGTTATGGCCGCGCATCCACATATACCGGGCTAGCGCATCGCCAATCGAATAATTACGCACGTGGCCCATGTGCAGCCGGCCGCTGGGGTAAGGCAGCATCTCGACGACGTAGTATTTGGGCGCGCTCGAATGCGGGTCCGCGGCGTAGAGCGTGGGGTCGCTCGCCCAGCGCTGCTCCCACTTCAACTCGATCTGGTTGTGGTCGTACTGGTTCTGGTCGTAGAAGCTTTCCGGCATAGGCTCTTCAATGTGTCCAGGTTGCGCTGTTCGTCGCCGTCCTGATCCACCGGCGTCTCAAGAATAAAAGCTTTGGAACGAAGCTGCGGGTGGGTGAGAATGCGACGAAACCCGTCTAATCCAATATAACCTTGCCCGATGTGCTGATGCCGGTCGACGTGCGAGCCGAGCGGCGTTTTGGAGTCGTTGGCGTGGATCACGTGCACATTGGCGAGTCCCAGGATCGCGTCCGCCTTGGTGATGGTTTCCTTCAGACCGGCTTCGGTCGAAACATTATGGCCCGAAGCGAGCAAGTGGCAGGTATCCAGACAGAAACCTACCGGCAGATCGGTCATGCGCGACGCGAATTCGCGGATCGCCGCCAGCTCTTCGAAACGCCCGCCGATCTGTGCTCCCGCACCCACCGTGCCCTCGGCTAGCAGCATGAGTTTGCCGAACTTCAAGCCGGCGGCAGCTTGGGCGATTCCTTGCAGAAAACGGAAGATGCCCTGCTCCACCGTCTGGCCTTTGTAATTCCCCGGGTGCGCCACCAGATACTCCGCGCCAATAGCGATGGCGCGCTCCAGCTCGCCGCGAAAAGCCTCCACCGACTTCGTCCAGATGACTTCGTCCGTTGCCGCGAGATTGATCAAATAGTTGTCATGAATCACCAGCGGCCTCAGGTCGTGCTTATCGCGCGCCCGGTTCAGCAGCGCGATAGACGCGGCGCTGGGCGAGGATGCTTTCCACTGTCTGGGACTCGCCGAAAAGATCTGGAAGGTATTGGCGCCCAGCTCCGCGGCCCGCAGCGCGGCGCCTTCGAGGGTCTTGGCGATGGATGTGTGCAGGCCGATCCGCATGGGATTCCTTCATAATAGAAGCAAGGTGTTTCTCCGCGCCGCAGTTTTCCTCTTGCTGGCATCCGCGTTGGCCTGCGCCGCCGACCGGCTGTATCTCAAGGACGGCACCTACCAGCTCACCAATCAGTACGAAGTGAAAGCCGATCGCGTGCGCTATTACAGCACCGAGCGCAGTGAGTGGGAGGAGATCCCGCTCGAAATGGTGGACCTCGACCGAACCAAGGCCGAGCTGGCCGACCGTGCGTCCGAAGTCGCGGCCGACGCTAAGGCCGAAGCCGAAGAACGCGCGGCCGAGAAGCTGGAACGGAAACAGATCGCCAGCATCCCCACTAAACCGGGCGCTTATTACATTCGGGGCGATGCGATGGATCCCCTGAAGCAGGCGGAATCGAAAATCGTCAACAATAAAACACGTTCAATCTTGAGGGTGCTATCGCCGATCCCCACGGTTCCAGGCAAGTCCACCGTTGAGCTGGACGGCGAGCATGCGCCCTTGCACCTCACCGATATTCGTCCGGAGTTTTACTTCCGGCTTTCCGATTATGAAGGTGTCGACATCGTCCGGCTGACGCCGAAAAAGGGCGGGCGCGTGGTCGAAAATGTATCCATCCTTCAGTTGAAAGAGGACCGCATGGTGGATGAGAAATTCGACAAGGTCGAATCCTTCAAGAAGCAGGAAGGCGATCTGCTCTTCCGGATCTGGCCAATGAAGCCTCTCCCGCCCGGAGAATACGCGCTCATTCAGTATGCGGATGGCAAGTTGGACCCACAAGTCTGGGATTTCACGATCGACGCGAAGTAGAAACTACGCTTCAAGCTGTTCGGGGAATACCGCGTAACCCGGCGGCGGCGCGAACAGTTCTTCCAGCAGCAGGAGCCGCTTCCGCAAATACCGGCTGGGCAACTGGCGCGGACCCGTGTCGACATCGATATCGCAGCAGATACCGTGCAGATAAAGCGTCAGTGTGTCAGCGAAGGACTGCCGCGCGTACTCCCGAAACGCCTTGCCATTGCGCACATTCTGCGACCGCCTCATAGCCTGCTTCAGACGCCAGCTGGGCTCATCCACTTCCCCGTGAACGTCCGCGCTCAGTTCATCCCGCAGTACGCGCATGTATCTGGTCTCGACGTCGTCGCTCCAATGCTCCGCCATCAGCGTGGCCAGCAGATGGTAGAAGCGGTAATGATATTCCGCCACTTCCTGATCCTTCAGCGCGAAGGCCAGCACCGTCTCTTCCCCCAGCTTCAGTTGGGTGTAGGGGGATAAGCGCCCTTCCGGAGGCCGCTCGATTGAGACATAATCCGCCGCGGGCAGCGTCGTCTTGCGCTTTTCGTGACCTTCGCCTCGCTCCAGGTACGGCACCAGCAGGATGGAAATTTTAGGGAGCGCTCGGGCAATGGTCGGCGGCAGCGCACCCACCGGCTCTTCGAGATACTCCTTCAGGTCTTCGTCCGACATCGGAACCGAAGCGCAGAAGTACGAAAATGTGTTGCTCAGCGGGATCATCTCGCCGCGAAAACGCTCGGCGAATTGGGTAACGCTCAGCTTGGAGAGATCAGGTTGGGCCGGCATTGAGTGGCAATCTCATTGTAACCCCCTGCGTAAAGACCCACCCGCGATAAGGCGCCTCAACGGCTGAGTGGCAGAAACGGCCCCCGCCGTGCTCCGCGATATATGAGGTGAACCATATGAAGGCCCACTCGCCCCAACCCGCCGCTTCTGAAGGTTTGCTCGACCGCTTGGAACACAAGTTCTTTAAGAAGCCGCTGTGGGCCTATCTTCGTGGCGTGCACCCGCTGGTGATCCTGACCTCGCCGATCATTTATTTGTGCGCCATTCCGTTTTTCGCGCTGGATCTGGCGGTCACCCTCTACCAGGCAATTTGCTTTCCGGTCTATGGAATCGCCAAAGTGCCGCGCCGGGATTACCTGATCTTTGATCGCGGCCGTCTGGCGTATCTCAACGTCATCGAAAAAGTTGCTTGCATCTATTGTTCTTACGCCAACGGATTGCTGGCCTATATCGTCGAGATCGCTGCCCGCACCGAACAACATTTCTGTCCCATCAAACATTCCCGGCCGCCACTCCGTCCGCACTCGCATTACCCGGCCTTTGTCCCCTACGGCGACCCTCGGGCATATCGCAAACTGGTGGATCACATCGCACCCGCGCCTGCCGCGCCGAGGTCTGCCTGAATAGGACGGGCCCATGGCCGGTCTTCACTTTTCTGGCAACAGGCCATGGGCCTGTCCTACGGCGGAGCTTAGGAACCCGGCGGCTTGCCAGCAGACGGCGGAGCATCTTGTGACCCCATCCAGCGCTTGAGACTTTCCGCGCGCCTGCGTTCGTCCGCCTTTTCAGTGTGGCGCTCATACGCCACCAGCCCGCCCAGGAGACAGATGATTGCGGCGGGGATGCCTACCAGCCAATAAGTCGGCATGCTTTTTCCTGGAGAGCGCTCCGCCGCTCGGATTTGACTACCCGATTCCATTCTAACAAGCGGTTGGCGCAAACAATTCGTGGGAATCGTGGTTTTAATAAGCCCGCCAGCCGCATCGCTTCGGTCCGCAGTGCCACTAGTTCCGAAAAGCCTCGCCGAATGTTAGGCTAAATTCGTGGCACCCTCCCCGCAAAGTTCGCCTGCAACTCCTAAGGAACTCCTCATACGCGACTTTGAGGGCAAGATCACCTATCTGCCTCTGGACCGCGACCGCATCATGTTGGGACGTTCCAGCGCCTGCCAATTGTGCTATCCCGACGACTCCGGACTTTCGCGCCAGCACATGGCGCTCTCCAAAGTAAATGGTCAGTGGATCGCTGAAGACCTGGGCAGCAAGAACGGAACCCTGGTCAACGACCGCAGGATTGAAGGCGCCACCCCCGTGGGCGTGGGCGACAGGATCGTCGCCGGCCATCTGGAACTGGAATTGTCGGCTGCGCCGGGCACTGGCATCCAAAAAGTGGAGTTCGTGGAGGCGCCCGAGAGCTCCGCGGCTGGATCGACGACCTTGGTCGCCAGCTTAGACGAGATGCTGGGAACGCAATCCGGCGAAATGGATCAGACTTCCATCATCCGCGGCAATCCGCAGATGCAGGCGCTGATCCGCGCCGGGCGCGAGTTGGCTGGGCACCGGCCTCTCAACGAGCTCTTCGAGGTCATCATGGACCTCTCGATGGAAGCCGTACTGGCGGGACGCGGCGTGCTAATGACGCTTGAAGGCGGTGAGCTGAAGGCGCGGGCGGCGCGCGGCGCGGGCTTCAAAATTTCCAATACCGTGCGCGACCGCGTGATCAAGCAAAAATCGTCGCTGCTGGTGCGCGACGCGCAGATGGACAACGCGCTCAAGGCGCAAATGAGCATTGTGCAGCAGTCGGTGCGCAGCATGATCGCAGTGCCGCTGCAGACTAACGACCGCGTCATCGGACTCATCTACGTGGACTCGCCCGACTTGATCCGCGAGTTCACGCGCGAGGACCTGGGACTGCTCACCGTGATGGCGAACGTGGCCGCCATTCGCATCGAGCACGCGCGCCTGAATGAAATCGAGCTGGTGGAGCGCGCCATGTCCAAGGAACTGGATCAAGCCGCGCACATCCAGATGGGCCTGCTGCCCTCGGAGCCGCCCAAAGTAGCCGGAATGGACATCTTCGGCAGCACTGCGCCCTGCCGCACTGTCGGCGGCGATTATTACGATTACCTGGAGTTCCCCGACGGCCGGATCGGCATGCTGGTGGGCGATGTGGCGGGCAAAGGCATGCCGGCGTCCCTGCTGATGTCCAGCCTGCAGGCCCGCGTCAAGGTGTTGTTTGAAGAAGGCGACCGCCTGGCTGAGAAAATCACGCGCCTGAACAAGGCCACGACGGCGCACACTCCCGACAACCGCTTCATCACTTTCTTCATGACCGTAGCGGACCCGGCCACCGGCGAACTGGTGTTCACCAACGCGGGCCACAACCCGCCGGTGTTGGTGCGCTCGAAAGGCGGCTTCGAGCTGCTCGCCGGCGGCGGCATGATTCTGGGCATCCTGCCCATGGCGGAATACACCGAGGTGCGCGCCAAAATGGAACCGGGCGATACTCTGGTGCTTTTCAGCGACGGCGTCACCGAAGCCGTGAACCCGTCAGATGAAGATTTCGGCGAGCAAAGGCTGGCGGATCTGGTGGCTTCGCTGCGTGACCGGCCGGCCCGGGAAATCGTGAAAGCCGTCCACGCCGAGGTGGCGCGCTTCACGCAAGGCGCGCCGCCCGCCGACGATATTACGGTAGTCGTGGCGCGCCGCTTATAGGCAGCGAATTCCACACCAGCGCCGCTGTCAACGTGACCATCACTACCGCGGTCGACCACGCCACCACGTTCTGCCACCAGTTGTTGACGTACTCCTGCATGATGCGTTTGCGATTGATCAGCGTCAGCATGTAGAACAGCACGAAGGGCAGCAGAATGCCGTTGGCCACCTGCGAGAACAGAATCACTTTCAGCAGCGGCAAACGGGGAATCAGCACGAAACCGGCGCCGCCCACGATCAGCAGCGTATACAGCCAGTAAAAGATGGGCGCCTCGGAAAAGCGCCGTTCTACTCCGGCTTCGAAACCCAGACCTTCGCAGACGTTAAAGGCCGTGGCCAGCGGCAGGATGGCGGCGGCCAGCAGCGAAGCGTTCACCAATCCCACCGCGAACAGCGCACTGGCGAACTGCCCCGCAAAAGGCTTCAGCGCCAACGCCGCGTCGGCGGCGTCCCTGATTTCAGCGCCTCCGAATTGCCCGCCTCCAGCTTTATAGATGGTGGCCGCGCAGGACACCACAATGAAGAAGGCGATGATGTCGGTGACCACACAGCCCAGGATGACGTCCAAGCGGGTGAGCGCGTAATGCCTCCGGTCGACCCCCTTTTCAACGATGGATGCTTGCAGGTAAAACTGCATCCACGGCGTGATGGTGGTGCCGACCAGTCCCACAATCATCAGCAGGTATTGCGAATCGCCGTGGAATTGCGGAATCAGCGTATCGTGTAGAGCGACTTTCCAGTCGGGCCTCGCAAGGTACGCTGAGACCGGGTAGGTAAAATAGATCAGCGAAAACAGGATCATCATCCGTTCCACCGGTTTGTAGCGGCCTTTGACGATGACGATCCAGACCAGCGCCGCGCCCACCGGCACCGCAACGTATTTGCTGACCCCGAAGACCCCCATGCCGGAGGCGATGCCGGCGAACTCCGCTGCGATATTGCCGAAATCGGCTACCGAGAGAATCGCCATGGTGATGAAGGTGGCGCGCAGACCGAACTCTTCGCGAATGAGATCGGACAGCCCCTTGCCGGTAACCGCGCCCATGCGCGCCGCCATCTCCTGGACCACGATCAGCGCGATCGTGGTGGGAATCAGCGTCCACAGCAGCGTATAGCCGTATTTCGCGCCGGCCTGCGAATAGGTGAGGATGCCGCCCGGATCGTTATCGACGTTGGCGGTGATGAAGCCCGGGCCCAGGATCGCCAGAAACGCCATCAGCCGGAACTTGACCAGCGAGAGATTGGGCCTCTTGCGAACCACCGGCCGCGAACTGGTGACATCGCCACGCATGCGTACTTATTGAGAGTAGAGGGCGAGGCGAAGCGGAAGCAAGTTAAGAACGCAGCAGCTGCGGCCGAGCCTATACTGGGTCATGCGTTTTGCAAAATTCTCCGGGAGTTCTCTGTGATCGAACCTGCATTTGAATCGCGTGCGGCGGAGATCGACGGCGCTAAGCTGCACTACCTGACGGCCGGGAGCGGGCCGCCGCTGCTCCTGCTGCATGGCTATGCGGAAACCTCCTCGATGTGGCAGTCGCTTCTGCCCGCGGTCGCGGAGCGCTTCATGGTGGTGGCGCCCGACTTGCCGGGAATTGGAGATTCGGACATGCCGGCGGATGGTCTGGACATGCAGAGCGCCGCCATCCGCATCCACCAGCTTGCCCGCTCGCTGGGCATCGAGAAGGCGCGCGTTGTGGGCCACGACATCGGCCTGATGGTTGCCTATGCCTACGCGGCGCAGTTTCCGGACGAAGTGGAAAAACTGGTGGTTATGGACGCATTCCTGCCGGGCGTCGGCGAATGGGAAGCGATTTATAACCACCCTGACTTTTGGCATTTCCGCTTCCACGGTCCGACCCCGGAAGCACTGGTTCGCGGACGCGAGCGCATCTACTTCGAGTATTTGTGGAACGAATTGGCCGCGAATAAATGGCGATCCATTCCGGAAGCCGACCGGGAGGCGTACGCGGATTCCTACTCGCGGCCCGAACGCATGCGGGCAGGATGGGCTTACTTCGTTTCGTTTCCGCAGACGGCGAAGGATTTCGCGCGGCTCGCCGAGACCAAACTCACCATGCCGGTTCTGGCCATTGGCGGCGACAAATCCTTGGGCGAGTTTCTGGGCCGCCAGATGAAGTTGGCGGCTTCGGATGTGACCGCTGTGGTGGTCGACGGCAGCGGCCATTGGCTGCTGGAGGAGCAGCCGGACCAGACCACTCGTGCACTGGTGGGGTTTCTGTAGTAGCCCTCGCGTCCGTCGACAGTCCTCGGCGTAGTGGAGCTATGCTTCACTCAAAAGTCGTGCGTACGTCCATCACCGTTATCGTCAAAAACGACACAGTCGGCCTTGTGGTGCCGCCTAGCGTGCGGCGCCGGGCAGGCATCAAAGCCGGCGATCGGCTGGAACTCAAAGTCTCCGGCGGGATCATCAACATCATTCCCAAATTGCCGTCAGCCGATGACGAATACACTACGGGGCAGCGGCGTGTGATTGACGCGCAGCTCAAGGACGCCGCAAAGGGTCCGTACTACGGGCCCTTTGAGACGGCGGACGCCGCCATCAAGTTCCTCCGCACAGCAATCCGTACGCGAAAGACTGGCAAATCCAAAACAACCAGACGATGAAGGTTGCCTTGTCCGAACGTGCCGTTGAATCCTTGCAGGATGCCTGTGGCAGGCTCGAGTGAACAAGGATTGGCGGTTCTATTTCACGATTGCCAACGATACATACCGCATCGAAAAGATCATTCCACACCCAAAGTAGCCGCCACTTAAGGGTTCAAGCCTGCGAGCAATCACGTCGACCCTCGATATGCCATCAATCGCGTTTTCGATGCGGGGTGGGCCTTCCACATTCCCCGCCTTGCTATCATGAGCATTCCACCATGTCTGATCCGCGGCCCCAGGCGTCGCCTGTTTCCGAAGCTGTCACTAACGATATCCGGGTCGAAGTTCTGTCGCGCTACTCTGCCGAGAACTCGCGTCCGCTGGAAGACAACTGGATCTTCCAATACACCGTCCGCATCACCAATCAGGGAGTCGAGACAGTGCAGCTGGTTAGCCGCCACTGGATCATCACCGATGGCCGCGGTCACACCGAAGAGGTGAGAGGTCCGGGCGTTGTCGGGGAGCAGCCGGTGCTGGCGCCAGGCGAGTCCTTCCAATACTCGTCCTGGTGTCCGCTTAAGACCCCCACCGGCAGCATGCACGGCACCTATCAAATGGCGCGCGCGGACGGCAACCAGTTCGATATCGAAATCGCACCCTTCGCGCTTAAAGCCAAGTACGCGGTCAACTGACGGGACGCACTCCGGACGCACACTCCATCCTATAGATCCGGTATTGTCACGCCGTATCCAGTATGGTAAAAAACGGTAAGAGAGCGTAGTATTGCGTCTGCTCGATATCTCGAAGCCTATGTTGATTCGACGGTTTTTGGAATGGCCTCTCCTTCCCGCGTGTGCCCTTTTTCCCCTGCTGGCTGGTCTGGCGACGCAGAGCCCGGGCGCGCCCGCGACTCCGGCCACGATACAAGGGGTCCTGATTGATCAACAATGCTCCGCCAAAGCTGAAACCCGAATGGTGCCCGACCCGAGCCCGCACTTAGAGGGAGGCATCCTGTGGGCGTACACTCATGAAAAAAGTTGCCTGCTGATGCCCGCCTGCCGGCGCAGCGGCTACGGCGTATTTGCTTTCGAGTCCAATAAGTTTCTGCCCTTCGATGCGGTGGGCAACCAAAAGGCCATCGCGCTGATTGAGGCGTCCAAGAAGCAGGACGATATGCGCGTTGAAGTCACCGGCCAAATCGAGGGCGGCAAGATCAAGGTGACTAGCCTGAGAGTGTTGCCCTAGGCGAGCCGCGCAATCCGGTCTCAGTTGCCCTGGCACTTACCGCCCGGGCAGCGGTTGTTCTCTTCGCATACGTATTCGAACAGCCCCACGTTATCCCACTCTGGCTTGGCCTTGATCTGGAACAGCTGAGACCAGGGCTTCGTGAAGATCTTGGGGTCGTCAATGGTCAGCAGGTAGGAAATGGTGTCTTTATCCTTCCACTCCAGGCGCTCGGTGGTCGTCAGCGCGTCGCTGTGCATGCGGTATTCCTTGGGATCGGTATAGAAATAGTCGTCCAACACCCAGCGCTTGAAGTTAGTGCTGACGATCACCAGCGCGTCGCCTTCCCAATGCCCCACCGAATCGCCATAGTAGCTCGGTTCGATGTCCTTGCGGAACGGCCGCCCGTCCAGCGGAACGATGCGCGACATGCGCTGGAATTCGTGCACGATGGTCAGGTAGTTCTTGGTCTGGAAGAATTGCATGGCATTGGCGGAGAGCATTCCAGCGACCATGCCGGCGGGCATGCAGAAATCGCGCGGCTCATCGTGCCGGGGATCGCCGGTGCGCGGTTCCAGAAACGGCTCGCCGCCGGGCTTCAGCGGAGCAAAATACTTGCGATCGAAAATGCTGGCGGAGCCTTTGCCGCGCTGGTCACCGGGCATGTAAGTGGGCCATTGATAAATGCCGGTAAAGTCGGGTTTACCGTCCGGCATTCGCGGAATCGCGAATGATCCCTTCGCAGCCGGCGTAGCGCCGGATTGCGCGCCGCCCGCAGGCGCGAACGCCAGAGCCGCCGCAATCGCGAGCGCGCCGCACAACGTAGCGCCGCGTAGCCGTACGCCGTACAATCGTGCCTTCCACATCCGAAAGCAGCAGCTTATTTTTTTCATGGCCATATCCTCATAGGACCCGTGAACCGCGGCGCTATTTCTTGCTCTGATCTTCTTGATTGGAAGTGAAAACCATGCGGCCATCCGGGAACGTGACCTTCGCGCCAAAGGCGTTGGTGGAACCGTCCTTGGCCTTGAATCCGTCGACGGTAATGGTCGAGCCAATGATCAGCGAACTCTTCATGATGCCGCGCCGCATCAACTGGCCCGGAGCGCCGCCCGAAAAGGCGTAGTTGGTCACCTTGCCACCGTCACCTTTCACGTCAACGTAAAACCAGATATGCGGGTTCTGCCACTCCACCTTGGTGATGACACCGGTCACCTTAATGGGCTTAGTGTCGTCGTATTCCGCCGAGAACGAGTGATGAGCCAGCAGCGGGGCGGAGCTCGCCGATAACGTCAGAGCCAGTAAGAACGAGCGAATGATTCCGTATTGCATAAACTTCAGGATATCAATTCGATTGTGCCTTCGAAACCGGCGATCGGCTGGGGTAGCGGTACTTTAGGGGACCACCCTCATCGGCTGCACCGAATGACCGCCAGCCCACCCCCGTCGCCGGGGTTGGCCAAAAATGTTTTGCAGGCCCTAAGGTCGACTTGAGCGCTGTCTAAGGCGGATT
>DATJEI010000228.1:0-3519 GCA_035496735.1 Bryobacteraceae bacterium
ACGATTCCTTCGATCACGCCGCGATTGAGCTGTGCGTTAACAGCGGTGGCGGTAAGCCCCCAAATGATGCACCCAAACGCTAAAACCAAAATCCCTTTGATCCCCATACGCCCTCCAAAGGTGCCAAAGCGGCACTCTGATATTTATTGTTGTTTGTGAACAGGGAACGTCCCTTGATCCGACGAGGACATGGTCGGTAGTGATCCCGTTAAGAAAGATACCCCGCATCATATCGGGAATCGCAGTTTTGTCAATGGGAAATCTGATGTTTTTCTGCTGATGTGGTCCATCAACACTTTTTATGGGAGCGTGGAGTTGGGCGTCGAGGCGGCGAACGCCTCCGCCGTCTCCATCAACGCGCTCGAAGCCGCTCGCTAACCTGCTGAAACCGCTTCTCGCCGGCGGAAACCGCTTGGACTCGCTTATTTTCTGCTCATCGCGTTTTTTTTGTTCACAGCCCGCCCTCTCACGATGTAAACTGTCCACCCATGAGATCAACTTCACTGTGCTCCGCACTGCTGCTCGCTCCGGTGGCCCTCTTGGCCGCTGCGACGGCGCCTGAGCCGGATCTGAATAAAACCTTCAAGCGCAGGGAGGTCCAAATTCCCATGCGTGACGGGGTCAAACTTTATACCGATATCTACATTCCCAAGAAGTCGCGCGGACAACTTCCGTTTCTATTTACGCGCACACCTTATGGTTCGACTGATGATAAAGGCCGCAATGGGTTGCTGCCGCACAGCTACAAGGATTTTGTCGACGAAGGCTACATTTTCGTGTTTCAGGATATCCGCGGAAGATACAAATCCGAGGGTCAATTCGTGATGTTCCGGCCGCCGCGCGACAAAAGCGACGCCAAGGCGATTGACGAAAGCACCGATACCTACGACTCCATCGCGTGGCTGCTCGAGCACATTCCCAACAACAACGGGCGCGCGGGCGTGCTGGGAATCTCTTACGGCGGCTGGCTGACCGTGATGGCCATGCTCGACCCGCACCCGGCGCTGAAGGCCGTTTCCGAACAGGCGTCGCCCGCCGACCAGTTCCTGGGTGACGATTTCCACCACAACGGAGCGTTCCGGCTGAGCTATGGCCTGGAGTATTCGGCCATGATGGAAACCGGCACCACGAATTTCAATTTTAAGTTCGATCGGCACGACACCTTCGAGTGGTACGCGGCACTGGGAGCGCTGGCCAACTTCAACAAGAATTACGGGCACGAAAAGATACCCACGTGGAACGACTTCGTGGCGCATCCCAACTACGACGAGTTCTGGCAAAAGCAGGCGGTCACGCCTTATTTGGATGCTCCAAAAGTGCCGAATCTCAACGTGGCCGGCTGGTGGGATCAGGAAGATTTCTACGGCCCCATGAAAATCTACGAGACTCTGGAGAAGAAGGACACCAACCACATGAACTACGTGGTGGCGGGACCGTGGAACCACGGTGGCTGGTCCCGAGGCGAGGGGCGCAAGCTGGGCGACATCGATTTCGATAGCGACACCGCACAGTACTTCCGCGAAAAAGTGCAGGCCCCGTGGTTCGCTTACTGGCTCAAGGACAAAGGTCCGCTCAAGCAACCGGAGGCGCTGACGTTTCAGACGGGCTCGAACCGTTGGGAGTCCTACGGCGAGTGGCCGCCGCGCAGCCGGACTACCGACCGTCCTCTTTATTTCCAAAGCGCGGGCATGGCATCGTTCGCGAAGCCCGGGGGCGACACTGGTACCAACAACGAGTTCGACAGCTACGTCTCCGACCCGGCGCGCCCGGTTCCCTACCGGCATCGTCCGATTAGCCCGACCTATCCCGATGGCGGCTGGCCGGCATGGCTGGTGGAGGATCAGCGATTTGTGCATCTGCGTCCTGACGTATTGAGCTGGGAGACCGATCCGCTCCAGCAGGACGTGGCGGTCGCGGGCGACATAGTAGCGCATCTGTTCGCGTCGACGTCAGGCACTGACTGCGACTGGATTGTGAAACTGATCGACGTTTATCCGGAAGACTATCCGAAAGACGCCAAGATGGGCGGATACCAGCTCATGATCGCGGATGAAGTGTTCCGGGCGCGCTTTCGAGACAGCTTCACCCACCCCAAGGCCGTGGTACCGGACGAGGTGACCGAATACGCCATCGATCTGCACACCAACAATCACGCCTTCCTGAAAGGGCATCGCATCATGGTGCAGGTGCAGAGCACATGGTTCCCGGTGATCGACCGTAACCCGCAGACGTTTGTCGAGAACATCTACAAAGCGACGGAGGCGGACTACAAACCAGCGACGCAGCGTGTGTACCGCTCGGGCAGGTACGCGTCCCACGTGACGCTGCCGGTGCTCAAGTAGGGTAAACGGGGTGCCGCTAGCGGGCGAGGCGCGCCTGAATTTCCGCGATGCGGCGCGTGAGCTCAGGATTGCCGGGGCGCAGTAAAGCGGCCTTCTCGAGAAATCTCAACGCGGCCTCGGGATCAGCAGCGGACTGATTGGCGAGAATGACCGACACGCGAAACAGCAGCTCCGCGGTGTCTGCGTCGTCAGGCTTGAGTTGGTGAGCGAAGTCGAGGACGCGGAAAGCGGCCCCATCGTCCTTGAGCGAGTAGAGTGTCGCGCCCAATAGCGCATTGGAGCCGAAATAATCTGGACGCAGGCTGACGGCCTTTTCGAGCGGCGCGCGAGCTTCCGCGAACCGTTTCAGGCGGAAGTAGGTCAGGCCGAGGTTGTGGTAGACCTCGAAAGAATCCGGATCCAGTTGCGCCGCGCGTCGAAGCGGCTCGATGGCTTCTTCGAACTTTCCGTTTTCCCCGAAGAGCATGCCGAGCGTGGTGAGCTTATCGGGATCGTTGGGATCGAACAGTCGCCCGCAGATTTCGAGCGCCCGGTCGGCGGGTTCGGCGCGTAATGCCTGCACGCATGCCGTCGACTGCCGGGCTGTTTCGTTGTAGTGCTCGCGCATCTCCGTCGAGAGCGCGTATTCCTGTTCCGACTCTTTGCGCAGACCATTCTGCTGCAGCGCGCGCGCCAACCGGTAATGGATGCGGAAATCGCGCGGATCGGATTGGGCCGCTTTTCTCAGCCAGTGGATGGCCTGCTCGCGATCCCCCTGGGCGAGATACGCCGAGCCAAGGTAGAAGGCCGCATCGGAGAACGGCGGATGCGCCATGAGGGGAGCGAGACGGCGGATGGCGGCGGCGGCATCGCCTGCCACCAGATCGAGCCGCGCCAGATAATATGCCACGCTTGGATCATTCTGCATCTCTTTGCTGAGCCGCTCGAACTCCTTGCGCGACGCCTCGCGCTCACCCACGGCAAAAAGGCAGACCGCAAGCTGATAACGGGCGTTGGCCGCGCCGGGTTCGAGAGCCAGCGCCGCGCGAAATTCCTGAGCGGCTTCGGCGAACCGGTCGTTTTGCACCAGCTCATAACCCTTGCCGATGTGCGTCATGGCCGCGGCCGATGTTGGCCGGTGGCCCTGGGCGCAGAGCCCGATGCCGCCGAACAGCGTACAGATAAAAACTCGCCGAGC
>DATJEI010000229.1:0-4269 GCA_035496735.1 Bryobacteraceae bacterium
CAACGATAACCAACTTTATGTCTGCGACCGCGTCAATGATCGCATCCAGGTCTTCAAACCCGATGGGACTTTCATTAAGGAAGGGTTCATCAATAAGGAGACCTTGGGTTCCGGCTCCGCCTGGGACCTCGCTTTCTCGAAGGACCCTCAGCAGAAGTACATCTATCTGGCCGATGGCGAGAATGATCGCGTCCACATCCTTGATCGCCAATCGCTGGAAGTCCTAACCACTTTCGGTGAGGGCGGACGGCAGCCCGGCGAGTTCTACGGAGTGCATAGCATCGCCACCGATTCGAAGGGCAACATCTACACCACCGAAACCTATCGCGGCCAGCGCGTGCAGCGCTTCCTGTATAAGGGCCTCGCCCCGGTGACCAAGAAAGACCAGGGCGTCGTCTGGCCCAGCGGTAAATAGAGGAACACTGTGCGCAATCAAAACTTACTTTTGCTCGGAACTATCGTCCTGGCGCTTCCGCTCATCGCTCAGGAGTCCAAGCCGAGTTGCAACAAGTGCCAGAGCACGTACATTAGCGGCGAAGAGATTCAAGCTTACCTGAAACGCGTCGAAGGAAGCGCGGTCGCCGATCAGCAGGTCCGCGCCCTCGACATCGGCAAGATCAACGTCGACATCGGCGTGGTGTATCGCGGCAAGCTCACGGCGCCCACGCCGCAGTCCGTCGCCGAGCATGACCTGGTGAGCGAGGTTTATCACATCATCGACGGTTCAGCCACGCTGATGACCGGTCCCGATATCGTTGACCTGAAGAAGCGCTCGAACGACGATCGCGCGGTGCGCCTGCTGAACGGCCCCGGCGGAAACGGCGCGTCGATTCGCAACGGCGTCTCGCATCAACTTAAGGCCGGCGACGTCATCGTGATCCCAGCCGGCACCGGCCACCTGTTCACGAGCATTCCGGATCACATTCGCTACATCATGGTTCGCATCGACCCCGACAAGATCACGCCGCACAAAGATGAGGCCGCGTCCAAGGCCGATCTTGCGAGCGGCGGCAAGGGCAACTGAGGCGCCATCCGCGCGACAATCGGTGTGGAGGTTCTACACCATGAAACGATCCGCGCAAGCAAAATGGCAAGGCGATTTGAAGAGCGGGGCCGGGACAATCTCGACCGCGAGCGGCACGCTCGCGACCACCCCCTACTCGTTCCGCAGCCGCTTCGAGCAAGGGACGGGCACCAACCCGGAAGAGTTGCTGGCAGCCGCGCACGCCGGATGCTTCACCATGGCGCTCTCGGCGCAACTGGCGGAAGCGGGTCTGAAGGCGACGGGTCTCGAGACCTCCTGCACCATTACACTGGAGCCGAAAGACGGAGGCTTCGCGATCACCGAAAGCCATCTGGAGTTGAAAGCCAAGGTCCCCGGCGCAACCGCCGAGGCGTTCGAAAAGGCGACGAAAGCCGCGCAGATCGGATGTCCGGTTTCGAAACTCTTTAACACCAAGATCACTCTGGAGGCCCATCTGGAGCCTTAGCGGGTTCGCGCGCGCGAATGAGCCATGCTGCGCTCAGTGAACTGGCTGCGGCCAAGCCTGCGGCAATCCACAACACAACACGGAAGCCGGCGACGAAGGATTCATCGATGGCTCGGCGGCCGCGCGGATCGTCGATTTTAGCCGCGGCGAGTCTTGGACGCTGGGCATCGATCGCGGCGCGAACGGACGCCTGCAGCGACAAGCGGCTCAAGCGCTCATCCAGCGTGCGATTGAAGACATTGCCGAGGATAAGTCCGAAAACCGCAACCGCCAGCAGAGCCGCCACTCGCGACACCGCATTGTTGACTCCCGATGCAATTCCGGCGCGGCTTTCCGCGATGCTGCTCATGACCGTAGTGGTCAGCGGGGCGACGCTGATCGCCATGCCGAGTCCCAAGACAAGAACGGCCGGGAAGAAGGTGGTCCAGTAGGTTCCGCCGATTCCGGGTCTGACAAACAGCGCGAACCCTGCAGCGGCGACCAAGGGTCCAATCACCAGCGGGCGTTCCGCCCCATAGCGTGCGACCAATCCTCCCGACCATCGCGACAAAAGAAACATAAGCAGGATGAACGGCAGAAGCGCGGCCCCGGCTTCGGTAGCGGAGTAGCCTTGTACCTGAATCAGATCGAGCGGCAAAAAGAAGAGCACGCCGCTTAGCGCCGCGTAGAGAAAAAACGTAAGAAGATTCGCGCCGCTGAAATTGCGGGAGTGGAATAGCGCGAGCGGCACCATCGGCGCGCGGGATCGCGCTTCCACCCCTAGAAACGCCGCCAGCGCCAAAACACCGGCCACCCCCACCATCGGCACCGATTGGATGAATGCGAATACGATGCAGCCCAGACTCAAAGTTGCAAGCAGCGCGCCCGGCCAGTCCAGGTGAACTGGATCGCGCGTGTCGCGGCTCTCCGGTACGCGCCATAGCGTAAGCGCCAGCACCGCGGCGCCCAGCGGCGGGTTGATGAAGAACGCCCAGCGCCAAGACGCGTGCTGCACCAGCCATCCGCCCAGCACCGGTCCAATCGCCGCCGTGATCGACGTGAACCCGGACCAGGTGCCGATCGCGCGGCCCCGTTGTGCCGGCGGAAAGTTGACACTGATCAGGGCCAGGCTGCCGGGCACCAGCAATGCTCCGCCGACGCCCTGTACTGCGCGAGCGATCACGAGCTGGCGGATGTCGGCGGCTAATCCACACCACATCGACGCCGCGCAGAACAGGAACACGCCGGCGGCGAAAATCTTGCGACGGCCGTAGAGGTCGCCAAGCGATCCGCCGGTAAGCAGCAGCGCGCCCAGGAGCAGTGCGTACGATTCGACCACCCACTGCACACCGGCGATGGTGGCCTGCAAACTGGACTGAATCGCGGGCAAAGCCACGTTCACCACAGTGCCGTCAACGAACACCATGCTCGAACCGAGGATGGTGGCGGCCAAGATCCAAGGGCCGTTGGTCGCGCCGCCGTTTCGGGTCGTCTCTGAATCAGGGGTCTCCGACACTACCTTATGTTGTACACTGAGGATGTCAGTGGAGGTGGGTCTTCTCGAGTAGCCTGCTCCGCATTACAGGCAACTGGCTGTCAACGCCTGAAGGTATGCTCCGCGCCGCGGGGAGGGGATTTCGCGGCCTTGCCGAGTCGGCTTTCTCCCTGATCTTCCCCGATGAATGCCGGGTTTGCGGCGAAGCTCTGCGTGAGGTCTCCAGGGTGCCGGTATGCGCGCGGTGCCTGTGCGATCCGCAACCGCTCAACGCGGAATTCTTCTGCATCGCGTGCCGGACTCCGTTCCTGAACCACTTCCCCTTGGATGAAAACGGCCGCTGCCCGCTGTGCCGGCTGGGGCTCACGGGGTTCGACGCGGTGTATTCATATGGTTCCTATGAAGGCTCGCTGCGCAAGCTGATTCATCTGTTCAAGTACGACAAGATTTACACCCTGGCGCGGCCGCTGGCGGGTTTTCTGGCGCGGGTGCTGCCGCGTGAAGAGCGCTTCGACGCCGTGGTGCCGATGCCACTCCACTGGCGGCGCGGTTGGGAGCGCGGCTTCAATCAGTCTGAGTTGCTGGCGCGGGAGATCGCGAAGAAGTGGAACCTGCCGCTCCAGCGATCGGTCCGCCGCGTGAAATCGACGGCTCCACAAGCGGGATTGACCAACGCCAAGCGGCGGACTAACGTCGGCGGTGCATTCGCCGTCAAAAAAAATGTGCGCCTGGATGGCGCGCGCTTGTTGCTGGTGGACGATGTCCTTACCACGGGCGCCACCGCCGCGGCCTGCGCTCGCGCACTGAAGCGGGCCGGGGCGGCGCATGTGGCGCTGCTGGCGCTGGCGCGAACCGACCGCCGGGTGGCGCTATCGAGTTTCGAGATGACTCCAGAAGGGAACGCGAATGCGGCCACGGCCGCGTGGGCGGGGGGAATAACGTGATCGCCAATCATCACCAGGAACGCTTGCATCGTCCGGTCCTGGTTTTAAATTCGAGTTACGAGCCAATCAATGTGTGCGCGGCGCGGCGGGCGCTGGTGTTGGTCCTCAAGGGAGTTGCCGCCACGGAAGAGCACTCCAGCTCGCACGTGCACTCAGCCCGGCAGGCGGTGCCGGTGCCGAGCGTCATTCGTTTGCTCGAATACCGCCGCATTCCCATGCAGGCGCGCTCACTCTCGCGCAAGAACATTTTGATGCGCGACCGCTATACGTGCCAGTATTGCCACCGGACTTTCAGCACCAATGAGCTGACGCTGGACCATGTGATCCCGCGCTCGCGGGCCGGCGAGACGACGTGGGAAAA
>DATJEI010000230.1:0-13847 GCA_035496735.1 Bryobacteraceae bacterium
GCCGCGTTCCCCGGTGATGGCGGCGACACCGTGATCGCGATGGGCGTCGGCAATGAGTAAGAGCCGAAGACGCCGCGGATCGTCATCCGGCAGTCCCTTCGCAATCCCGAATAACATCCAGGCGCGGCTCAGATTCAAGCCCCCGAGGTGAGCCAATTTGCCATCACTCGGGTCAGGCGATGAGACTGGCCGCAGCGTCGGAATTTCCGGAAGGAACTGGGTCAGCCATTCCGCGAACTCGGGAGGCGTGCACACGCGGCGCATCAAGTCGGCTTCGGCCAGACACGGCGAAAGGAAATCTTCGCCGGACGGTTCGAAGGCGATCGGGCCGTTGCGGTCCCCATTGTAAAATCGCACGGCTGACGCAAAAGGCAGCTTCTCGCGGCCATCGCCCACCAGGCGCGCCCAGTCGATCATCAATCCCAGCGCGAACGCCGTATTCGCATGTTGACCGGAGCGATCGGGATAAGGCAGTTTCGGCAGCCACTCTTCCAGTTTCTTCGCCGCCGCCATCTCCAGCGGCTGAATGACATGCGCCAAAGCGGATTTGGATGCGCGCAGCTCGGCGCTCAATTGCAATAGCCATGCCAGTCCGTAGGGTCGCTCGAAGGCGGCGCGGCCGGGAGCCTCAAGATAACGGATCTCCGCCGCGATGTTGTCTACGGTGATACTACGGGCAAGCGCCGCTCGCGCTTGTTGGGCGAGATTGGGAAAGCAGCGGGCCAGCCGCGCCAGCATCCAGTGCCCATGCACGGCGGAGTGCCAGTCATAGCAACCGTAGAACGCTGGAGTCAGCTCGCGGGGCGGCCGTACATCGGCGTCCGAGAGCAGTGTGTGAGCAATTTTATTGGGATATTCGCGATGAACGCAGTCCAGGGCTAAACGCGCGAATTGCTCTGCGGTGGACTGATCGAGAGGCAAGCTATTCTCCAGACTACGCTATAATCGGTGGCTTATGCGCAATAAAATCACAGTAGTGGGCGGAGGAAATGTTGGCGCGAGCGCGGCAATAAACCTCGCCATGAAAGAGCTGGGCGATGTAGTTCTGGTAGACGTCGTCGAAGGAGTGCCGCAGGGCAAGGGACTGGATATGGCCCAGATGGGCCCCATCGAAGGCTACGATGTAGCCGTCACCGGCGCCAACGACTATGCGCCGACGGCCAACTCCGATGTGGTTGTGATCACCGCCGGGCTGGCGCGGAAGCCGGGCATGAGCCGCGACGATCTGCTGGTCGCCAACTACGAAGTGGTAAAGAGCGTTACGGAAAATGTAGCCAAGCATTCGCCCGACGCCATCCTAGTGCTGGTGACCAACCCGCTGGATGCGATGTGTACCGTGGCTCACCATGTTTCAAAATTCCCCAAAAACCGCGTGGTGGGCATGGCTGGTGTGTTGGATTCGGCCCGCTTCCGGACGTTTATCGCAATGGAGTTAGGTGTCTCGGTGGAGAACGTGACGGCGGTGGTCTTGGGTGGTCACGGCGACACCATGGTTCCGGTGGTTCGCTTGTCGAACGTGTCCGGTATTCCGCTCGCGGAGTTGATTCCGGCCGACCGGTTGGCGGCTATCGTGGATCGCACGCGCAACGGCGGCGCGGAAATCGTGAAGCATTTGAAAACGGGCAGCGCGTATTACGCTCCATCGGCGGCCGCGGTCGAGATGGTGGAGTCGATCCTCAAGGATAAGAAGAAAGTCCTGCCCTGCGCGGCGTTGCTTGAGGGCGAATACGGAGTTCACGGATTGTTCGTAGGTGTGCCGGTGAAGTTGGGGCGCAACGGCATTGAGAAGATCTACGAGATGCAGCTCAATGCCGAGGAAAAAGCCATGCTGGCTAAGAGCGCAAGCGCGGTGCAGGAGCTGGTGGACGTTCTGAAGCCTAAAATGGCGGGCGCGACTGCCTAATCCGTGGACGCGCTGCGGTGGATAGTGGGATTGCTCGTGCTGGTGAGCCTGCTGGTAATCCTGATCCGCAAGAAGCGCTGAGGCCTTACACATATGGTACGTCAATGGCCTCTTTATTCAATCCCCATCTGGGTTAAGCGATAGCGCAGGGCGTTGCGCGTCAGACCCAGCAGCCGCGCCGCTTGACTCTTGTTGCCGTTGGCCCGCTTGAGCGCTTCCCGAATGATTGATTGCTCGTATTGATCGAGCGTCATCCCTTCGGGCAGGAAGGCCTCCGCGCTAACCGCCGGGCGCGCGCGCCCCATGCCGCTCTCGATTTTGATGTCATCCGCCTCGACGCGCGGCCCTTTCGCCAGCAGAATACTGCGCTCGATCACATTCTCCAATTCGCGCACATTCCCGGGCCAGTGATAACTTACCAGACGCTGCAGCGCGCCTTCGCTGATCTCGCCGCCGAATTTCTTGACGAAGTGGTCCACCAGATAAGGGATGTCTTCTTTGCGCTCCCGCAGCGGCGGAATATTCATCGGCACCACGTTCAGGCGGTAGTACAGATCTTCACGAAAGGTGCCTTGTTCCAGGGCCGCACGAAGGTCCACGTTGGTGGCGGCGATCACGCGTACATCGGTTTGCTGGGTCTTGTTGCTGCCCAGGCGCTCGAACTCGCGCTCCTGCAGAATCCGCAGCAGCTTCACCTGGATGGACGCCGGCACGTCGCCGATTTCATCCAGCATCACGGTGCCGGTATTGGCTTGCTCGAATTTGCCGGGCTTGGAGATGTTCGCGCCGGTAAATGCGCCTTTCTCGTAACCGAACAGTTCACTCTCCATCAGGTTTTCCGGAATTGCCGTACAGTTGATTTTGACGAAAGGCCGGTCCTTGCGGGGCGAATGTTGGTGGATCGCGCGGGCAATCATGTCCTTGCCCACGCCGCTTTCCCCAGCCAGCAGCACCGTCGCCCGCGTGGGAGCAACGCGCATGATGGTGGCAAAAATCTCCTGCATCGCGGGACTACTGCCGATGATGTTCTCGAACTTGTAGCGCTCGCCAAGAGCTTCCCTCAATTCACGATTCTCATCGCGGAGTTTGCTGACTTCGAGCGCCTTTTCCACCACTACACTGAGGTGATCAAGGGAAAACGGTTTGGGCAGGAAGTCCACGGCGCCGCGCTTCATGGCTTCGACGGCGTTCTCGACCGTACTGAAGGCCGACATGACGATCACCGGCGTATGGGAATTCTGCGCCTTGAGCTTTTCGAGCAGCGCCAGTCCGTCCATGCCGGGCAGCTTTAGGTCCGTCAGGATCAGGTCCGCGTCGCCGGCTAGTTTCCATCCTTCTTCGGCAGTCCCTGCCGCCTTGACTTCGTAATCGGCACCCGCGAGATGCAGACCCATGACGCGGCGCTGCTTTTCTTCGTCTTCGATAACCAGGATGGTGGCTTTGCGCATGAGGGTTTGGTGTGCTCTCTATTGTCGCCCGATTGGCAGGAAGACGCGAAATACGCTGCCCTCGCCCAGCGCGCTTTCCACCGTGATACGGCCGCCATGCTCGTCGAGTATTTTCGAAATAATCGCCAGGCCGAAGCCGAGGCCCTCACTCTTTGTAGTGAAAAACGGATTGAAAATATTCTCGATATTCTTGGGGTCGATGCCGGAGCCGCGATCGATCACGGCGACTTCCACTTCATCGGGATCAGACAGCGTTTTGACCGTGACGACGCCGCCCGGCGGGCTGGCCTGCGCGGCATTTACCAGCAGGTTCGCGATCACATGTTCCATCAACTCGGCATCAAAGCGCACCGGCGGCACGTCCGGCGAATAATTCTTAAACACCGTTACCGAGGTGCCCATATTCTTCTGCTCCCTTTCAAAACGTGCGATAGCGCCGTCAAGCATGACGGTAATGTCAGCAGTCTCCAATTTCAGATGCTGGGGACGCGCGAAATCCAGAAAGCGCGTGATGAGCGAATTGGTGCGGTCGACTTCAGACGCGATGAATCCCGCCATCTCCTTGGCCACCGCATTTTCCTGGGACACCTGCCGCGAGAGCATTTCGGCGGAAGTCTTCATAGTGCCCAACGGATTTCGCAGCTCATGCGCCAATCCGGCAGTGAGTTGTCCCAAGGCCGCCAGCCGCTCTGCGCGCCGCACCTCCGCCTGGGCCTCTTGCAGGCTGCGATTCGCGCGAGCCAATTCCTCCACCGCCTCCTGAGCTTTGTGTTTTTCGCCTTGATTCGCCTGGGCCAACTGGTATGTCAAATAGCCGACCACCGGTAAGAACAGCGTTCGCAGCACAAGTTCAGGAATCTGGTCTTCGGGAATGAAATAATCTGCTCCCAGGAAAACCAGCATTGAAAGGTACACTGCGCACGCTGCCAGCGACGTGATCGCGGTGCCCAGCAATCCAAAGTTGGTGGCTCCCGTGATCACGGGCAGAAACAGAACCAGGTAGAAGCTGCTCGAGAGGCTGCCGGTGTAACCGATCAGGATGAAACATAGCGCCAATTTGAGGACCACAGAAACACGCGCCCCGATGCGCGGCTCCAACACCTGAACCAATCCCAGGGCTATCAGGGTGGCGATTGTGCGCGGGCTGCGCCCTGGGCCGAAACCGGCCAACGCGGAAAAGAACAACAGCCAGACGAAATCCTGCGGGCGAACGTAACGGCGCCAAGTGGACGGCACTGAGGATATTCTAGCCTTGCGGAATCGCTACTTGCGATTCGCGCACGGCGCGGACTTCGAAGTCGGAACTCGCGGCGCGGCCGATGGCCTCGCGGCCGGGACCCGCGCTACCCTCAGTGGAGACCGTTTCCGGGGCACTGGACTTTCAAAATGTGACACAATATGGGAACAGCAGTTTTCTCGCATGCCCCAATCAAACGCGCCTGATACACCCGAGGTGACTGCGGTCGACACCTCCTTCGCCGATATACTCAACGAGTTCGAACAGTCCCATCACGCCCGCGGCGAGACGCTCGAAGGGACCGTGGTGTCGGTCACGCCTGACGCCGTCTTTGTCGATATCGGGCGCAAGACCGACGGCGTGTTACCGGTTGACCCCGCAGTCCCGCTGAAACCAGGGCAGAAACTGATCGTATCCATCCGCGGACGGGATGAAGAAGGCAATTACCAGCTCTCCACTATTCGCGTCGAAACGCCCAAGGACTGGACCGGCCTGGAAGCTGCATTCGCGAATAAGAACGTGATCTCCGGCCATGTATTGGAGCTGGTGAAGGGTGGTCTGCGGGTGGACGTGGGCGTACGTGCCTTCATGCCGGCATCCCGCAGCGGGGCGCGCGAACTCGCCGATCTCGAAAAGCTGGTGGGCCAGGATATCGAATGCCGCATTACTAAGCTCGATACCGCGAGTGAGGATGTGGTGGTTGACCGCCGCGTGGTTTTGGAAGAGCGCGAGCGCGAGGCTAAGCAGGAAGCTTTCGGGAAGCTGCAGGTGGGCGACGTGGTTCGCGGCACCGTCCGCACGATTACTGACTTCGGCGCTTTCGTCGATTTGGGCGGCGTGGATGGTTTGCTGCACGTATCCGACATGACCTATGCGCGCGGTGTCAAGCCATCCGATGTCGTGACGCAGGATCAGCAGATTGAAGTCAAGATTCTGAAAATCAATCGCGACACGCGCAAGATCTCTGTGGGGCTGAAGCAACTATCACCCGATCCGTGGACCGTGGCGGCGCAAAAATATGAGCAGGGCTCGCGCATTCGCGGCAAAGTCTCGCGGGTGGCCGATTTCGGCGCATTCGTGGAATTGGAACCTGGCATCGAGGGACTGATTCACGTTTCCGAAATGTCCTGGACCCGCAAGAATGTCCGCGCGGCGGATGTGGTCAAACCGGGCGACATGGTCGAAGTAGTGGTGTTGGGCGTGAATGGAGCCGACAAGCGAATTGCGCTGGGCCTGAAGCAGGCGCTGGGCGATCCCTGGGAAGAAGCCTTGAAGAAATATCCAGTGGGGGCGGCGGTCGAAGCGCCCGTCACCAGTTTGGCCAAGTTCGGCGCCTTTGTGGACTTGGGCGACGGGATCGAAGGAATGATCCACATCGGCGATATCAGCCACGAAAAGCGCTTGAATCACCCGAGCGACGCCCTCAAGGTTGGCGAAATCGTGAAAGCGCAAGTCCTGGAGGCGGATCGGGAACGGCGGCGGCTGCGGCTGGGCATCAAACAGCTGGTTCCCACCTCCATCGACGAATATATCGCCGAACACAAGCTGGGCGACGGCGTCAGCGGCCGCGTGGTGGACGTCTCCGCTACCCGCGCCAAGGTCGAGTTAGGCGAAGGGGTAATGGCGAACTGCAAATTGACCCCGGCTAAGACCGCCGAAACCTCTGCAAGTGTCTCGAAAGCGGATATTTCTTCGCTTTCGGAGATGCTGGCGCAGAAATGGAAGTCAGGTCCGAGCGCGCCTTCCGGTCCCAGCCTGGTGCGGGCGGGAGAGGTCCGGTCCTTCCGGATCACCAACTTGGATGCCGCTCAAAAACGCATCGAGCTGGAACTGGCCTAAGCCGGGCCGTCGCAACGTTACTTTTCACGCTGCGCATCGTCCAATGGAGTGGTGCAACCATCCTTAGCCCGATGGGCGGCGCGCAAGGAAGGGGCTGCCGTGAATGAAACGGAGCTCATTCGCGCGGCGCAGCGAGGCGACTCGGCTGCGTTTGAGGATTTGGTGCGTACCTACGACCAGAGTGTGCTTCGGCTGGCGTTGAGTATGCTGCGATCGCCCGAAGATGCCCGGGATGTCTATCAGGAAACGTTCCTGCGGGTGTATCGCAACCTGGATCAATTCCGTTTCGATTGCAGCTTCCACACCTGGTTGTACCGGATCGCGACGAATCTGTGCCTGGATCAATTGCGCCGCCGAAAGGTTCGCAAAGAGGAGCCGGTAATCATCACCACTTCGGACGGGACATTGGACCGCGCCGAGACTGCGGCGGAGACCAGGGTGGAAGGCGACCCTCTTCGAAATCTATTCAGCGGTCAGATCCGGAAACGTTTGAAAGAAGCGCTGGGGGAGTTGACACCGCGCGAGCGAATGGTATTTGAGCTGCGGCACTATGAGGGGATGCGCCTGCGGAAGATCGGCGAAGTTCTGGGCACCTCCGAGGAAGCGGCCAAAAATTGTCTGTTCCGGGCGACGCAAAAGATGCGATCGGCCTTGGGAGAATTAGTATGAGCGAAACATTCAAGCAAGATGGGAATTGCGAAGAGATTCAGGGGCAATTTGCGCTCCTGCTCTACGGCGAGTTGAGTTTCGATGGAGAGGAGCGGATTGAATCCCACCTGGACGGGTGTGCCCAGTGCCGCGCCGCGTTGCAACGCCAGAAAGCGCTGCACGACGCGCTGGATGGCGTGGCGGTGACCCCGTCGCCGGCGCTCTTAAGCCGCTGCCGCGAGGATCTGACCGAGTTGCTGGGGCATGAAAAGCCCGCTTCTGGATGGGCTGCCTCATGGAGGGATCCGTGGTGGCAGCGAATTACCGGCGGCTGGAACGTCCAGTTCCTGCGGCCCATGACGGCAATGGCGCTATTGGCCGTCGGTTTCTTTGCGGCGAAGGTGACACCCGGCTTGAACTTCCCGGGCAGTGTGGCCTCCATGGGGCTCGGGGATTTTGGGGGCGCCCAGGTGCGCAATGTGGCCACCGAACCGGATGGCCGCCTCCGTATCGTGGTCGACGAAACTAGGGAGCGTACGATTTCCGGAAGCCGCGAAGATCGGCAGATCCGCGACCTGCTGATGGCGGCAGCTAAAGAGGGCGCGGATCCCGGGCTGCGCGCCCAGACGGTGACGATCCTAATGAGCGATGCAGACGCTTCCGATGTGCGCGAGGCATTGGCTTTCGCCATGGCCAACGACGAGAACACCAATGTCCGCCTGAAAGCGATGGAGGGTCTCCAGCGGTATGCCAACGACCCCGTGGTACAGAATGCGCTGGCCCACGTCTTACTGAATGACCCGAATAGCGGAATGCGGACCCGCGTGATCGAAACATTGGATGAACGCGAAGGACAGGAACTGAACCGCCAGATGGTGGGCGCTTTGCAGGAACTGATGAGCCGCGAGGACGACCAGGATGTCCGCGAACGGGCCGGCCGCATGCTGCATTCGATCAAGGCATCGGCCGGAACTTACTGAGGTTTTTCATCATGACCAGACAATTACTGACAACCGCGCTGGCTCTTCCCCTGGCGCTTCCCTGGGTGGCGGCGGGACAGACTCCTGTTCCACCTCAGCCTCCTGCGCCGCCTGCCATTTCCTCGCGGGTGATTACGATCGCGCCTCCCGGCAGCTATCTGGGGATCGGGATTCAGGAAATTACGGCGCAGCGCGCGAAGGCGCTCAAACTCGGGGAAGAAGCGGGCGTAGAGGTTACGCGAGTGGCTCCCGACAGTCCCGCTGACAAAGCGGGCTTAAGAGTGGGCGACGTGGTGTTGCAGTACAACGGGATGAAAGTTGAGGGCCTGGAGCAGCTTTCACGGCTGGTGCGGGAGACTCCAGTCGGCCGGGAAGTGAAGCTGGATATTTTTCGCAATGGCGCGCCGCTGACGTTAATGGCCAGAGTTGGGCAACACCCCGCGCTACCTGGCATGTCAGACGGATTTAGTTTTCACATGCCGGATGTGCCCCGCACCATCCAAGGTTTGCGTAGCCCGATGCTGGGGGTCGAGGCGGAATCGATTGACGGACAACTGGCGCAGTTCTTCGGAGTGAACGAAGGCGTACTGGTCCGGACCGTGATGAAGGGTTCGCCGGCGGAGAAGGCCGGCATCAAAGCCGGAGACGTGATTCTGCGGGTGGATGAGGCGAAGGTTACCACGCCCGCCGAAATCTCTGCCCATTTGCGCGCCGCTCATGGAAAGCCCGTGCCGGTGGCGATTATGCGCGAGCACAAAGAAATGAGCATGACCGTGGAAGGGGAGCCGCGACCCGGCGGACGAGCGGAGCCGGTTCGCATGGTCATGTTCGAGCGGGAGTAGCGCTATCTAGAGCAGCATCTCCGCCTGTCTGACATCCAGACCAATATTCGGAGTCAGATTCCGCGCGGTTTAGGCCAGCGCTTTTCCATGTACGCGCGTAAACGAAGAATCGCCTGCGACTTCAACTGCGAGATGCGCGATTCATGCAAATGCAGAATCCTGGAGATCTCGCGCAGTGTCAGCTCCTCGTGGTAATACAGGCCAAGCACGGTTTTTTCAACTTCCGGCATTTTGGTAATCGCGAGTGCCAGCAGCTTCCTGAGTTCGTTGCGTTCCAACAGCCGGGAAGGCCAGTCCTCTTCGTCGTCGGAGATAAAATTGAGCAAATCGCGGCTGTCCTCATCGTCGGATGCCCCTTCCAGGCTTCCGAGATTCAGGCCTCGGACCTCGACCAGCCACTCGTGATATTCCTTTATCCCCAGGCCCAGCTCCTGTGCAATCTCCTCCTCGCTGGCTGACCGCTGCAGACGATGCTCGGCGGAGACCATCGCGGCCTCGATTTGCTTCGAACGCTTACGCTGCTGCCGGGGAGCCCAATCCAAGCCGCGCAGCCCGTCCAAGATCGCGCCACGGATTTTATACTCGGCATAGGTCTTGAGCTTTACGTTATGGGAGGCGTCGAAGCGGTCGATCGCCGAGATCAGACCCACCACCCCAGTCGAAACCAGATCGTCCAGGCTCACGCTCTCTGGTAATCGCTCATGGATACGGCGGGCAATCAAGCGGACCTGGGGGAGATGCTCCAGGATGAGCTGCTCGCGCACCTCGGCGGCCACCGGGGTCTGATTCCGATAGGGACTAACCTTTGGACTGGCCGGCGCGGGTAAGCGTTCCGTCGCCGGCTTCATGCCGCCACTCCCCGCCGTTGAAGGCCCGCTTCAGCGCCACGGAGTCCCAAATTGACAACCATTTCCGGATCGTCTCTTATCGGCACGAACCGCATGCACGATGAAATATCTCGACCAGAAAACGATTTACGTGGTTTGCTCGAAACGTTGTACCCCATGCTGGATACGTATGGCTTGGTACATAACCCGATGCTTGCTTTCAGGGCGATAACAGCGAATGCGCTGGGTGGAGCTTGGCGTTGACGAGCGGAACGCCGCTTGTCATCCGAGTCTCTAGAGAGTACGGCCCCAGCCTGAAAACTCTTCAGGGTGGCGCGGCTGCATGCCAAAAGGGGAGGAATTCGTTCGCGTTTTGCCATTATGCAGCTTAGGGTGCACTTGGGCACCCAATGCTCGCGGACCAGTGGGAGGATATCTCTGGCGCAGGTGGGGTGATCGAAAATGCCTAAAAGAACGGCCCACTCGATAGACGAGTGGGCCGATTAGGAATGGAAGACGCGCGTTAGCGCACTTCGGTTTGCAGATTATTGGTCACCGAAAATACGCCCGGTACTTGATTGGCCGCCATATAAGCCAGCTGGCGGTCGCCGCTATTGAGCACCACGCCATCAAGCGTTACATTGCCATTCTTTACGATGATGCGGATGCCCGGCTGTACACCCAGGAAATATTTATCCAGCGGAGCCGAACGCAGCATAGCGCGCAGGGTTCGAATCCGGATCTGATCGTCGAAGCGGGAAAGCGGGAGCACCTCGATCTGGTCGTTCACGGCGGTCACACCGTTGATACGTTTGACTGCGGCCTCCACGTCGCTCTTGCGGACGGGCTCCGTTACCTGGCCGAAAAGCGTTACCACCCCGTTGTCGACCTTATAGCTCACATTGTCAAAGACGCCGATATAGGGAACCATCAGGATCTCGTGCCGGACCTGATCTTCCAGGGTTCGAGGCATCGGGTTGGTCGCCGCCAAAAGGGTTATGCCCATTAGCCCGAAGCCCGCTGCCATTGCAGTTACGATGTGTTTTGCAGTTTTCATACCTTTGTCCTCACTAAATTGGACGCTGGGATCGCTCCGAAGTTGCAGCTCGAATCGGCGCAACCTGCCAGCGACGCCGTGCGTATAGCGTCGCCACCCGCGATCCAGAGTGACGAAGGGCTACGGCGAGCCTTGTGATCTGCAGGCACCCGCCAGGGCCGGTGCGCCTCCGCCGTGAAACTCTGGCAATACTCTGGAACACTGGCATTTGACGCGGCCTCTCCATTGTGTATAATTCATCCATGCGCTTACTCCTGGTATCACTTGCTTTAGTGATGTGTTTGACCGCTTCTGCCCAAGAGGAGAAGAAAAAGAAGGGACCGAGCCCGTTCGAGAATCCCAAGAATCTCAAAGTGCTCCCGGCCGAAGGTTTGCAGCCCACCATGCAAGCGTTTCGCACAGCGTTGGGGGTCATGTGCAGCTACTGCCACGTGCAAGGCGATTTCGCCAGCGACGACAATCCCAAGAAGGACGTTGCCCGCATGATGATCAGTATGGCGCGGGATATCAACGCGAAGTTCCCGGATGGCAAGCGGCATGTGAGCTGCTACACCTGCCATCGCGGCGCAGAAGAGCCGTTAATGGCTCCTCCCGCGCAGTAGCTTTTAGCGGTCCTTCTCTCGCGCGCGACCGGTGCGATCCGTGCCGGTCGCGTTTGTGTGTCTGCACGTCCTGGTTGCACTCTCACCAGCTTGCTAAGCTGATCCCATGTCATTCGACGGGCTGCGGGTGCTTTCATTGGAAAGCCGACGCGCCTCGGAAATCGAGACCCTGATCCGCCTTGCTGGCGGAGACCCCTTGGTTGCTCCCTCGATGCGGGAAACTCCGCTGGAACAAAACTCGCAGGCCTTGTCATTCGCCGAGCGCCTTTTCGCGGACCAGTTTGACATGCTGATCTTGCTCACCGGCGTGGGCACGCGTCTGCTCAATCAGGTGATCGAGACACGCTGGCCGCCCGGCGCATTTGCCGACGCGCTGCGCCGCATCACGGTGGTCGCCCGCGGCCCCAAACCGATGGCAGTAATGCGTGAATGGGGCGTTCCCGTGGCGATCCTGGTTCCCGAACCCAATACTTGGCGCGAGATCCTGGCGGCCACCGAAGGCCGCTCCGAAAAACGCGTTGCGGTGCAGGAATACGGCCGCCCCAGTCAGGAACTCGTCGACGGACTGCTTGCGCGCGGCGCTGAAGTGACCTCCGTCCCGGTTTACCAGTGGGATTTGCCCGAGGATCTAGGTCCGCTCCGCGAAGCGGTGCGCAGGCTCGCTGCCGGGGAGATCGACGTGTTCCTGCTCACCTCCTCAGTACAGTTCGAGCATCTGCTGCGGATCGCGGCGGAGCTGGGTCTCGAGAGCGACGTCCGTCGGGCCTTCAGAGACATCGTGATCGCTTCCATCGGCCCCACTACCAGCGAGACACTCGCCGAACTCGGCCAGCCCGCCGACTTCGAGCCCAGCCACCCTAAAATGGGCCTGCTGGTAAATGAGACCGCGCAGCAGGCTCGGCGGATTCTACAATCGAAGCAGTGAGCAAAGCGCGCCGGGAATCGGGCTCGGAGGGTCAAGGTATGCCCAACGGGGGCCGCGACGAGTTTTGGCGTCTGATGACGCGTTATCTTCCGGCGATTGGCCTGCTGCCGGCCAGCGTTCTTGCCGGATACGCGATTGGCTTTGGTCTTGACTATCTGTTTTCGACGACATTTCTCCGGTTCGTGTTTATGATTCTGGGGGTGGCGTCGGGGATCGTACAGCTGATGCGGATCCTCGGCAAGGATATGAAATGAGCCTGAAATGACCGTCGATTTCTACGAGCAGGCACTCCGGCGAGTGCGTCGTTTTGCCGTAGTCTTGGGATTGACCGGAACGGCCGCCGTCCTTATGGCGTGCGGTTTGCGGACCGCCACCGGTTTCATGCTGGGCGCAGCGCTTTCGATTCTCAATTTTCGAGGATTGTCGATGCTGGTAAATGTCATCGGCGGAACGGCGAAGCCGGGGGCGTTCGCAGCCGTGCTGATTGCTCTGCGCTATCTCCTGATTGGCTGCGCTATCTATGTTATAGTGAGGTTTCTTGGGGTCACGCCGGCAGCTGTCATATGGGGACTGCTGGCTGCCTTTGCAGCTGTGATCCTGGAAATTCTCTACGAGTTAATCTTTCGTATCCATGAGTAAAACTGCGAGTGAAAACTGGTGAGTGAAAACTGGCTTACTGCCATCTTCAATAAATATCTAGCCGGTGCCGCCAACGCTGGCTTAGGGCTGTTCGGCCTTAAGGCGCAGGACGCCACGCACCCCTGGGAAACCTGGCTGGTGATGGAACTGCTTGTTGTTGCGATCCTGGTGATAACGGTTGCGATGGCTCGGTCCCGGCTTTCAGTAGATCATCCCGGGAAGCTCCAGCATGCGGCGGAGGGTGTTTACGGCTTCCTTCATACGCAGGCTTCAGAAGTTGGCATCGAGCACCCCGATAGATACCTCAACTTTTTTGCGACGTTATTCATATTCATTCTTGCGATGAATCTAATCGGGATCATCCCCGGTTTTGAATCGCCTACCATGACGGTCTATGTGCCTGCGGCGCTGGCGGTCTCGACTTGGGTTTACTACCACATCATGGGGGTTCGCGAACTGGGCTTCTGGAAATATTTGGCTCACTTCGGCGGGCCGATTCTGGCGCTGGCCCCCTTGATGTTTTTTATCGAAATTATCGGTCACGTGGCGCGCATGCTTTCGCTCACGGTCCGCCTTTATGGCAACATGTTCGCCGGCGAGCAGATTACCAATGTTTTTATAAGTCTTACTTACTTGGTGGTGCCCGTGCTTTTCATGGGTCTCCACGTGTTTGTTTCATTCTTGCAGGCTTACGTTTTCACCCTGCTCACGATGATCTATGTGAGCATTGGAACTTCGCACGAACATTAATCCGGCATAATCGCGTTCGAGCGTGAGCCGCCGTTCCCCCCGGTTCGGATTGGAACCACCTCCTCGGCGCAACTTTAATACACGAAAGGAAGGTACACGGAAATGCGAAACAAAATGATGCTGCTGATGGTGGTGCTATTCCTCCTGGCG
>DATJEI010000231.1:0-39626 GCA_035496735.1 Bryobacteraceae bacterium
ACGCGTTTCAGTTGACAGAGGTCAAGACGAACGTCCCGATTGACGCAGCGAAGTTTGGCAAACCCTGAAACGGAACTACCTGGCTGATACTCAGTCGAGCGGTTGCTACGCCAATCGTGAGTTCTTCCAGGGGCAAACGGACTTCGATCTATTTTTGAGTCGCGCCGTTCTTGCGCACGGCCTTCTCGTCCTTTCCTTCGCCGGTCCGGGTGAATTGCGTGACCGCGCCCTGGGCGTCCTTAAGGAACTCAATGGCCACTTCGCTCACGCTTGACTGGAATCCGGTTTCCGAATTAGCTACGAATAACTGGTCTCGGGGATGAGCATTGTCCCTCACGAGCAACTTATCGCCGGAGATCTCGACCACGACCTCTCGTCCCGGCAACTCGTAAGTGCCCGCGTATCTGGCGAGGACTTCCGGAGCCACCTTGAAGCCGCCTGTCAAATGTCCACGGTCACGCTCATTCTCGCACACGTCCTCGAATATTTCCGTGTCAGCGATGTAGGGCTTTACCATGCGCAGAGTGAACGGCTTCGTAAAAGTCTTGGGATCGTCAAATGTCACTTCCAATTGCAAATGTCCGAAATCCGGGCGCCTATACCGTTCCGTGAGTCGGAGGGTTTCGGTTTGGGGGTTGCCGCCTACGTCGAGCCAGCCTTGGTCATTGAAGCCGATCGAATTGACGACCAGAGTATCCCCTTCCCAATGCCCGACAGAATATCCCAGCCAGGTTGGTTCGGGATCTTTGGGCAGCTCTCTGCCATCCATGAAGATTGTCCGATGGGGGCTGTTGGGTGACTCGTACAGGATCACGATCAGCCCGGGCGTCTGGACGATTCTGGAGAGCCCGCGGAAATCGAGGAACGAGGCGCTCACGGGCATGCAGTGGGAAAGCGGACTGTCCTTTCTGAAGTTCTGCAGCCGCTGTTGACGTACCGATTGGGCCCATGGAGTCAGTGCGTCGGGCGGCAGGTCTTGGGCGACGTTGTAATCATAACCATACTGTCCGGCCGCGCCGGCTAGCCCGGCCTGCCATATGCCGGTCAAGTCCGGCTTGCCGTAAGATGTGCGGGGCGCTGGTGCGGAAAGGTTCGGTTTGCCATTTGCTAAGCGGGGAATCCCCGGGGTCGTAATGGTCCACTGCCCGAAGGCCGGCGCCGCAAGGAGAGCGGCCACTGCAACGGACATAATGCCAGTTTTCATAGGAGTCTCCGTGGCGACGATTATACATCAGCGTTTCATCGAAATCGCTCACATTGAGCGGTGGGTATTTCGCCTAATTTGAACCGGAAGCGGGCACCCGCGTGTAACGTGCGAGGGACGAGGAACCGGCCGGTATGCCATATATTCAGCCATCATGCCCGGCCACCGCCGTTCGCGCAGGCTTGCGGATTATTAGTTCCGTAAAAGATCTTGCACCAAGCGGTGCAGTCGGAACCGGCGACGTATACAAGGCCGTGACACGCGTCTTGATCGACGAACGCCTGCCGGTTGGCCGGGAAGGGGGGCTTGGATAAGGCTTATGCTTCCTGCAACCATTCGTTCTGAAAATTCTACTCGGGACCGGGAGGTTATATAATGCCCCACAGCGAAAGCGAGAAAATATGGCAAGCTCAAGCAAGCCCCCGATTGGTCGGCAAAATGTGGGCCGACGCAATTTTCTGAAGGGAACCGCCAGTGGAGCGGCGGCGCTGGCGGCTGGCGTAAAGCCAGCCCGTGCTCAACAATCCGAACCTGCGCCTGAACCTGCGCGCTCGGCGACCGCAGCCGTGGCGACGCAAGAAAAGGACCCCTCGCTTAGTGTCGAAGTACTAACCGCCGATCACCCGGGTTCCGATTTCATGGTGGACGTGATCAAAGCCTTGGGCTTCGATTACATATTTGCCAATCCTGGCTCTAGTTTCAGGGGCCTGCATGAATCGGTCATCAATTACGGCGGCAACAAGAGCCCGGAGTTCCTTACGTGCTGCCACGAGGAGTCCTCGGTAGCCATGGCGCATGGTTACGCGAAGATCGAAGGCAAACCCGTGTGCGTGCTGGCGCACGGAACGGTCGGGCTGCAGCACGCTTCGATGGCCATTTACAACGCCTACGTCGACCGCGTGCCTGTGTTTATGATCATCGGCAACACGCTGGACGCTGCCACGCGGCGTCCCGGAGTCGAGTGGGCCCACAGCGTTCAGGACGCGGCAGTTCTGGTGCGCGACTTCACAAAGTGGGATGACGCGCCGGTCTCTCTCCAACACTTTGCTGAATCGGCCATACGCGCCTATAAGATGGCGATGACCCCGCCCACCATGCCCGTGTTGCTGGTGGCCGACGGGGATCTGCAGGAATCGCCCATGCGGGAGCACGAGCGTCCTCACATTCCGAAAATCACCCTGGCAAGCCCACCCCAGGCCGATTCAGGGGCTGTGGCCGAAGCCGCGCGCATGCTAGTGAACGCGCAAAGCCCAGTGATTGTTGCGGATCGTTGCGCACGCACGCCTGCGGGACTTAAGGCACTGATCGAACTCGCGGAAACGCTGCAGGCTCCGGTGATCAATCAACACGGACGGATGAATTTCCCCTCGGCTCATCGTTTGAATCAGACCGAGCGCAGCCGCGGGTTGATCGCCAACGCCGATGTGATTTTAGGTCTGGAGGTGTGGGATTTTTGGGGCACAGTCAATAGTCTGCGTGATCAAGTACACCGAACTTCACGGCCGCTGACCAAGCCGAACACGAAAATGATCGCCATTTCGGCGAGCGACCTTAACACCAAGAGCAACTATCAAGACTTCCAGCGTTTCCCGGACCTGGACCTTTCGATGGCCGCCGACTCCGAAGCAACGCTCCCGGCCTTGACTGAAGCGTGCAAACGCTTGCTCACCGGAGACCGAAAACGGATTTTTGAAGACCGTGCCAACAAGTTGGCGGAAGTTCACCAGCAGGCGCGCGAACGTATGCGCCTGGAGGCCAGCTATGCCTGGGATGCCAGCCCCATCAGCACGGCTCGTATGACGATGGAAATTTGGACGCAAATCAAGGACAAAGACTGGTCGCTCGTGTCGAACAACGCCTGGCCGCAGAGGCTGTGGAGTTTCGATAGGCACTATCAATACATCGGCGGCGCAGGTGGCGCCGGTGTGGGCTATGGCGCTCCGGCTGCATTGGGTGCAGCCGTAGCCAATAAAAAATACGGACGCCTGTCGATAAACATTCAAAACGACGGCGATCTGATGTACGCTCCGGGAGTTTTGTGGACCAGCGCGCACCACCGCATTCCGTTGCTGAGTGTAATGCATAATAACCGTGCCTATCATCAGGAAATGATGCACCTGCAGCGCATGGCCAATCGTCATCAACGCGGCATCACGACGGCCGAAATCGGCACGACCATCAAAAATCCAAACATCGACTACGCCGCTATGGCTCGCAGCATGGGCGTGCACGGCGAAGGACCGATCACGGATCCCAAAGATCTGGCTCCGGCGCTGAAGCGTGCGTTGGAGGTTGTCGCCAAGGGCGAACCGGCGCTAGTCGATGTTGTTACGCAACCGCGCTAGGGAGACACACATGCGGCTATTACTGTTCACTCTTATCACGGCTGCACTATTCGCGCAGGCACCTGCTCCCGCCGGAAACGCGCAGAACGGCCGCAAGCTTTTTGAGAGCTACGGGTGCTATCAGTGCCACGGCCGCGAAGCTCAAGGTGGACTAGGAACCGGCCCCCGCCTGGGCCCCAAGCCTCTGCCCTTCGCTGCCGTGCAGAAGTACCTGAGGCAACCCACCGGGCAGATGCCGCCCTACACGACCAAAGTTGTATCGGACAAGGATGTCGCCGACATCTATGCGTTTCTGCAATCAGTGAAGCAACCGCCGCCCGTCAAGGATATTCCGTTGCTGAACAACTAATGCGCGCTGAATCGAACAAGCGGGCGTTTGAAGTTGGCGATTTCCGTCAAGGAGAGGGCCTAATCTCCAGGTATCGACCGCCAGCGGATGGTAGCACGGGTCGGGAAAATACCTGTAGGGGCCTGTGTGCATATCACAAACAAACCTTGAAGGGAAAGCCAGAGTACCGACTTGCATGTTCCGGTTAGGCCCTGAACGTCATCTGTGCTTGCGGGTAGTGCGCCTGGGTTTGTTCGGGTTCTGTTATGCGGTAGTCTAATGCACCAGAGGTAATTCGATGCTGCTTCGGAAGCCGATCCTTCGCTCCTACGTTGTTGGTACCCTGTTTTCGGTTTTTGTTGCCGGCCAAAGCGCTCCACAGCAACGCCGACCCGACGTTCCCTACGTGCCGACCACGGATGCAGCGGTCACCGCGATGCTGAAGCTTGCCGACATCAAGCCCTCTGACGTGGTCTACGATCTTGGGTGCGGCGACGGTCGGATTGTAATTGCCGCCGCCAAGAAGTTCGGAACGCGGGGCGTCGGTGTCGATATCGATCCAGCACGTATCCGCGAGGCGAAGGAAAACGCTAAGAAAGCCGGAGTGGAAAAGCTAGTCCGGTTTGAGGAGAAGGATTTATTCCAAGCCGACATTCATGACGCGAATGTGGTAATGCTGTTCCTCCTCAATAGCGTAAATCTTAAGCTTCGTCCGAAGCTGCTCCGGGAACTGAAGCCGGGTACGCGGATCGTCTCAAACACTTTCGATATGGGCGATTGGAAGCCGGATAAAGAAGCGGCCGTGGAGGGCAATGACGACGGTACATCCCTTAGTCAATACCTATACTTGTGGGTCGTCCCCGAACATACTGGAAAGTAGAGCCCATCTACTCCCTTCAGGCCTCAAGATGGGCCGGAAAATCTGCCAAGGCCCGCCGACGCCTTAACGCGAGGGTTTGTTCGCGATGGCAGAGCAGACAAAGAGTGCGGAGATTTCCGAGGTCGCATTCGCCCCCTCCTTCCACCACCGGGAGAATGTGATCCGCATCCCACAACGTCTTTCGTGTGAGTCGCTTGAGCCCCCATTTAGCGAGAAGCCTCAGCCGGTGGGTTCCGCGCGAGCGGCGCAGCTCCGCGTAGGCAGCACGAGTATCGATTCGGCAGATTGCGCAGACGCCCCGGTCCCGCTTCAGAACCTGCTCGCGAAGGTAGCCGGGGTCGGAGCGTAGGCGCCATTCGTGCACACACCAGTCCGAGCAGAACGTAAAACGCCGCCGGGGGACTTCCAGGCTGCACCAGCGGCACAGCGTCCGACCGTTATTCCCTTTCGGGAGGGCGGCGCGATCGGCCAAGCCGCCAGGCATTGTCCTCGAAGTGCTCAAGCGCTCCACAACATATTAAGCATAAAGTGTTTGAAAGGGTCTTGTTAGCTGGAGTCATCGGGAACTACGTCAAGCGATTGCATCGCAAATTTTCTGTTGATACGGTTTCCGAACTGATATTCAGAAGGCGATCATTGCATCTCGCGAGGGATGGAACGTTAAATGAACACTCGCATGCGTCGGTTATTTCGGGGTTACCTTGGATTTCCAGGAATCCCACGAGCGCTCGTAATCCGTCGCCGCCTTTTTTGATTCCTCCGAATCCAGATAGGTCACCTTGCCTCCGAGCTGGACGGCTTGTAACTGTAGCCGCGCATTCAAATTAAGATAGTAGGCTCTCGCCACCACGACATGCAGGGAGGGCGCCACAACTGCAGCGCCGTGCCCGCGCATCAGGACAGCGGATTTGGCTCCGAGCGTCTGAGCCAGCGCCCGACCCAGCGCGGGCGTCCGGATCAGCATGTCGGTCTCACCGCCCGCATTGCGAATCTCAAATACAGGTACGCCTCCTCCAATGAAGGACCCCATGTGGTGCATAGGCTGCAACGGCACGGAAGTGTTTGCGAAAGGAATTACTTCGGGACAGTGGCAATGCACTATCGCCATCACGTCGGGACGGGCTTTGTAGATCTCGCCGTGGATGAAACGCTCGGTATATCCCGTGGCTGACGTGTCCGTCACGGGGTTGCTCTCCAAGTCGTACTCGGTGATCGCGGCAGCAGTCACTAATGCCGGCGCCCCAGCGCGAGCCAGGAAATAATGATTGGGATTGCCGGGACTGCGGACACTCACATGTCCATAACCGTCAACCACCTCTTCGTTCGCCAGAATATGGTTCGCCAACACCAATTCTTCGATGAAAGGCTTCGAAACCGGAGTGGGCGGACGCTGCGATAAGACTTGTGTCGCGACAGCCAGGAGAACAGCACCGCCTCCGAGCCAGATTTTCATATGCACATTGACCTCCCCGATTTGCTGCGGTACTTATCCCTTGCTCTCCAAATGCAGCAGACGTTGGGCATTGCCGCGGTAGATCCGGTCTCTTTCTTCGCTGGTGAGATCCAGGCTCTCAATACACCGGATCGTTTCCCGGATGTATAGCCCCGGCTTCGGCTCGAAGGGCACATCTGAGGCAAACGCAATATGATCGACGCCGAAGAAGTCCAAACCGCACTTGGTGCCAGCCAATGAGCCGAACAACGCTGTGTCCCCGTAAAACATTCGGAAATAGTCAATGGGCCGCTTCTTCATGGATCGCAGGAGCGAAACGTAGTCAACGTCGGAAGTGCGGGCGCCGAGTTGATCCCAACCATAGCCGACGCGGCCTTCAAAGTATGGAATCATGCCGCCCATGTGGTGAGTGATGATCTTGAGATTTGGCAACCGGTCAAACAATCCAGAAAATACAATGCGAGACATGGTCGCACTGGTTTCGTAGGGCCAGCCGAACGTCCACCAGATTTCGTACTTCGATTTGTCTTCGCTGCGGTAGTCCGAAAAGTCGGCGGAGCGCGCCGGATGGATCCAAATAGGAAGATCACGGCGCGCAGCTTCATCAAACAAAGGCAAGAATTCCGGGAGGTCCAGCGGCTTACCTGCAACATTGGTATACATCATGATTCCCCGCGCACCGAGCTGAGTCACCGCTCGATCCATCTCTTTGATGGATGCATCCGGATTGTTCATGGGCAGGGAGGCTATGAAAGCGATGAAGCGGTCAGGGTAGTTTGCCACCAGCTCAGCCAATCCGTCGTTGGCAACTCGTGCCAGCAACGGCGATTTCTCTGGCCCAGCGATGACCTCCAGCGGGGGCGCCGGCAATGAAAGCACCTGGCGATAGTCGCCGAATTCATCCATCACACGAAAGCGGGCGTCCAGGTCGGCGATGGTGGCAACATTCTGCACGCGCTTACCGATGTCCCTGCCAACCACGCCGGTGTTGACGAACTCTTCGGCGAAGCGCTTAGGGAAAAAGTGAGTAAACAGGTCGATCTTCATAGGGAGGGGGTTATTATATCCTGCCCGGGTTTTGACAATTGTCTTGCGAGCCCGGAAGGCTCGGCGCGGCTCGCAAAAAAACTCGCGACAGAGGCGATTAGAACTGGAACGGCAGCGGCCCAAAAGACGCGGCGCGTTTCCTGCTGGAAAGACAACAGCACTCCTCCCACAAGGGGACCGATGATGGACCCCACCCTGCCGATTCCCAGCGCCCAACCCACGCCGGTAGCGCGAATCGGGGTTGGATAGAATGCCGCGGCCAACGCATTGGCGCCGCCCTGCCCACCGATTACCGCGCATCCGGCCGCAAGTATGGCGCAAGCCAGCAGCACAACGGATTTTCCCGCGGTCCCAATCAGAAATACGAAGACGCCAGCCGAGAGATAGGCGTACGCCAGAACGCGAAAGGACAGAAAGCGGTCGAGGACCCTGCCCAACACGAAGGATCCGACTGCGCCTCCCAATTGGAATAGAGCGGTGAGCACAATGGCTCGCCCGATCTCGATTCCTGCGTCATGGACCAGCGTCGGCATCCAGGCATTGAGGAAGTACAGATCCAAGAGGCTCATGAAGAAGATGACCCAGATCAGCAGAGTCATTCGTGTGCGGCCTGCGTCGAAGAGCTGTCTGACAATGAACTGCTTAGAACCGGGCCCCATGATCAAGGACGCTCGCGCATTCCCCGTCTGGAGAAACCGGGTAGATTCCGGAAGAAACGCAATCAGAAAAACGGCGATCACGCAGGGCACAACACCGCCGGTTACGAACACGGATTGCCAGCCAAAGCGTGGGATAAGCCCGGCAGCGACGAAACCACCTGCCGCGGCGCCGACGGCAAAGCCGACGAACATGACGGTGACCGCTGTAGCTCGAAACCTCTCGGGCATGAATTCCGATGTCAACGCGACTGCATTCGGCATGGCGCCTCCCAAACCGAAACCCGTAAACAGCCGATAGAGCAGCAACCCGTGAAGCGAGCCAGACGTGGCGGTGAGCAGCGAGAAGACGCCGAACAGCAACGTGCACCAGACCAAAATTGGCTTTCGCCCAACTCGATCGGCCAGCGGACCGAATACCAGCGCACCGATCATGATACCCACCAAGCCGCTAGAAAAGACCGGCCCGAGCGCTGCGCGCGCAAGGTGCAACTGCTGGACGAGCGCGGGAGCGACGAACCCCATTGACTGTGCGTCGAATCCGTCGATGAAGAGCACACTGCCGCACAGCACGAGGACCAGGATTTGTGAACGGTTCATGGACCGCCCGTAGAGCGGCGGATCGAGCCCCGCTTCATTGGCGTGCAAACCGGTAATCGCCCGACACGTGCTTCACAAAGAGACCTGTGGGCTGACCCTGAGCATCTCTAATAAATTCGATGGCCAACCCGCCGAAGCCGGAAAAATTGGTTTCCGAGGTCGCAAATTGGCGCTCCTTTTCCTTTCCATCCATTTGCCCGAACAGGACGCCGTCGGAGAACGTGAACTGGACTGTTCGAGCCTTGGATCTCCAGTACTTCGGTTGCTCCACGTAGGTGCCCACATATTTCGCCAAAATTTCAGGCGCCACTTTCACCTCGTATTTCGTCTGGTCGGAGGCCTTGCCAACCCAGTGCTCTTGACCCTTGTCATTGTCGTTGCAGACGTATTCAAGAACTTCCGTATCAGCCGCCAACTCCGCGGTAACGGTGACCGTCCAAGGCTTGGCATACACCGCAGAGTCCTGCAGCGTGACCGCGACTTCCAGGTGTCCAAAGTCGCGGCGCTGGTAACGTTCGGTCATGCGCAGGGCTTCGGTGTGGGGATGACCGTTGTAATCCAACCACGTCCGGTCATTAAATCCCGAACTTTCCACCACCAGCGTGTCTGCTTCCCAATGCCCCACCGAGTATCCCATCCAACTCGGAGTAGTGGGATTGGTTTCCAATGCGCGACCGTCCATGAAGACCTGCCGATAGGTTAGATCCGGATTGAGAATTAAGATGAGCGATGGCGTTTGGACGATTTTCATCATCCCGCCGCCGTTGCTGTCTGCGTCGGTAGTGTAGCCGGGGCCCAATGGCAAACACCGCGCGCTCATGTGGTCTTTCGAAAGGTCTTCGATGCGCTGCTGGACCAAGGCTTTCGCCGACGGCCGGATATCCGCGGGATCGAGGTCCTTGGCAATGTTGGCGCGATAATTCGAAAACTTGTTCCATAGCCCGCTGAGGTCCGGCCTTCCGTCCGCCGTCCGCGGCGCGGGCGCAAACAGATTGGGTTTGCCATCCGCTGTGCGTGGTATTCCGGGCGTCGGATAGTTCAGCCACTGCGCAGACAAGGTCGCACACAAAGCGAAAAAGCAGAACCCAGCTGTCATTTTGGTCCACCTTTTTTCGAGGTAGGTGGAATTTTCTCATATGCCGGGGCCCGACTCAAGGGTTGGTTTAAGAGTGTCCCGATGGTCGGCAACGCTTCCACTACTTTTTTGATGTTACTTTCGGACGCGCCGTAATACAGAAGTTATCCACTCTCTGAGTGTTACTTGGTTGTGCTTAGCTAATTCACACACATACCGCACGAGCGAGCGCTGGGATAGAATCAATTCCTAAAGCAATGCGGAGGGCGTTTCCGGCTGTCGGGGATAGAAAGGAAGTGTCATGGGTCGCTTAGTAGCCTCTGTTTGTGTATTCACTCTTGCCGCCACGCCGCTGGCGGCTCAAAGCAAGAAGTTCCCCCTGGAAGCAATGCTGGAGGCCGACCTGGCGCGCTTTTCCGCGAAGACCGGCCTCTACGTGAAGCATCTGACCACCGGCGAGGAAGTCGCCGTACGGGCCGACGATGATTTCAATAGTTACAGCGTGATCAAGCTCGCCATTCTGGCGCGTGCTTATGAACTGGCCGATCAGAAAAAGCTGAATCTTGATGAACGCTACGAACTGCGCCAAACAGATTTTCGAGGAGGCAGCGGGGTCTTCCGGCATCACAGCCCTGGTCTCGACCCGACCATACGAGACTTGCTCACCGAAATGGTGATCACCAGTGACAACACCGCGACCGATATCCTGCTGGCGAAGGTGGGTGGGATAACGCCTTTGAACGAATGGCTGGTTTCCAAAGGCTATGCTCGAACGAAAATGGTTCAGAGCATTTTCGATTTCTTCCGGAGGCCTTATGAACTGCGAGACCCGAAAAACAAAACACTCACGCCCGAGGAACTGCTGAAGCTGCAGACCACCAATCCTCTCGTCGAGACTCGGGAGGAGCGAATCAGGCGCGAGGACGATCGCAACAACTGGCTCGGCGTAATGACGCCGAAAGAAACGGGCCGGATGTTGGAAGCTATGGAACGGGGCGTGATGGTCTCGAAGCCGGCATCTGCGGAGATGAAGGCCATGCTGCTCGCACAGCAGGCCGGCACTCGCCGTATTCCTCATTTCGTCACAGTGCCGGTTGCACACAAGACGGGAGACGGGCCGCCGATTATCGCCAATGACGTCGGGATCGTCTATGCCCGCTCCGGCCCCATCGTCATTTCCTTCTTTACCACCAACAACCGGGAGTTGTATGCCGATCTAGAAGACCGCATGGGCCGAACCGCGCGGCTAATCGTGGATTACTTCGACGGCTACGTTGAGGACCGCCGATAGCGCTGGGCCGGTAGCCGGTCTCTCAATGACGCGGCATAAATCATCTCTGCCTTAGTGGATCGCAGCATCCCTTACATGGTTCATTCGGAGATGAGGCGGATGTATGATGAGGCTGTACCCGGCGGCTGAACGCCGCTCCGCGAGCGGGAGGGCAGCTATGAACAATATGAGGAAACTCACTGGAATACTGGCAGGGGTTGCGACTTTCGTCTCATTTGCCATGTTGGCGGGGGCGCAGCAACAGGCGGCACCACTCAAAGTGACTAAGATCAAGGCCAACATTTACTGGGCTCAGGGCGGCGCGGGTTCGAACGACGGCATCATCGTAGGTAAGTCGGGCGTCATAGTCGTGGACACCAAGACAACACCGGATTCCGAAAAAGAAGTGATCGCGGAAATCGCCAAAATCACTCCCAAGACCGTGAACACCGCCATTGTCACCCATAGCGACGGCGACCATGTCAACGGTCTCGCCGCTTTCCCGGCGGGCTTAACCATCATTGCGCAGGAGAACTGCAAAAAAGAGATGGAAGCCTCCGCCGCAAGCCGTAATGCGGCGCCTCAAGATCGCCTTCCCACGAAGACTTACAACAAGACAGATAAGATGACCATCGATGGCGTACACATTCGCCTTTACCACTGGGCTACCGCGCACACGAGCGGTGATACCGTGGTGTACCTCCCGGACCAGAAAGTTGTCTTCGGCGGCGATCTTCTGGTTACCAACCGCCCGGATACTTTTATTCACTTGGAAAAGCATGGCTCCGCCGCTGGCTGGATCGAAAGCGCCAAGGGGATGCTCGGCCTCGATGCCGATACTTACTTGACCGGGCACGGCAATATGATGACCAAGGCGGAGGTGCAGAAAAAGCTAGACCTCATTGAAGACAAGTACAACAAGATCAGAGCCATGGTCGCGCAAGGCAAGTCGCTCGACGAAATCAAGACCTCGCTTGGCGAGCCCACTGCAGCGCCCGCGCCAAACCCGAATGGCGCACCGCCTGCGGCCACATTGACGGAAGTCATTTACAAAGAAGTATCGAAGAAAAGCTAAGTAAGAGGGTTTAGACGAGCCGGTCATGCGTCGAGCACCGGATACCTTCCTGGCGGAATCCAACGATCCACTGGAATCGCCGAGAACTGGCTGAAACGGGTGTTCAACCACCCGTATCAGGGCCCGGTGTCGTACATTATTCGGGGGTTTCCCGAGCCCCAGCGATTTTACCCTTCCGCTGCGCTTTGGAACTGTTCATAAGCACCGGATAATAGGATACAGGACAGCACGAAAATGAAAACTCTCAAGCCTGTAAACGTTGCGATCGTTGGCGGCGGCTGGACCGGTCTTGCGATGGCGAAAGAGATCACTGGCCGCACCCCGCTCTCGGTCTTAATTCTGGAGCGTGGCGCGCCGCGCAAAACTGCCGACTATGTGGAGGGGATGGACGAACTCGACTACGCGATCCGTGTTCGGCTGATGCAGAACATAGCAGAGGAGACCATCACGCACCGGCACTCCATGCGGGACACCTCGGTCCCGGTCCGGCAGTACGGCTCGTTTCTTCCCGGCTCGGGGGTGGGCGGCGCCGGTGAACACTGGAACGGTAATTCTTTTCGTTTTCTCGAAAGCCAATTTGTATTAGCAACTCACTTGAAAGAAAAGTTTGGCGCGGCCCATCTTCCCGAAAATCTGGCCGTTCAGGATTGGGGCGTCACCTACAATGATCTCGAAGCGTACTATTGGCGCGGCGAGCAGATGCTGGGGGTCAGTGGTAAAGCCGGCAACGTTCGCGGAGAAAAACTAGCGGGTGGCAACATTTTCGAGGGACCTCGAATGAGTGAATATCCTCTGCCGCCGCTGCGGACAGCCTACGCGGGGTTGCAGTTCAGAGAAGCGGCCGAGAAGCTCGGATATCATCCGTACCCGCATCCCGCAGCGAATGCCAGCGAGGCTTATCGCAATCCCGACGGGATTGCACGTCCTGGATGCGCCTACTGCGGCTATTGCGAACGCTTCGGATGCATGATTGGAGCGAAGGCGCAGCCTACGAATACTCTTCTTCCAGTGCTCGCCCGCCGCCAGACTTTCACAATGCGGACAGGATGCTGGGTGAGACGTGTGGTTCATAAAGACGGCCGCGCTACGGGCGTACAGTATGTCGACGCGAAAGGGCAAGAGGTCTTTCAGCCCGCCGACGCGGTTGTGCTGGCGACGTTCACTTTGAATAACGTGAGGCTCCTGGCCCTCTCAAAAATCGGCACCCCGTACGATCCAATAACGGCGAAGGGCACCCTCGGCAAGAACCTGACTCACCAAGTCGGTGGAAACGGCACGCGAATCTTCTTCGATCGTCCCCTTAATGCGTTCATGGGGAGCGGCGCTCTGGGTATGATGATCGCCGATTTCGACGGAGACCACGCCCTCGACGGATCGGAAGGAATTGTGCGTGGAGGGACCATCTCCGTCGGTAGCTCGGGAAACCGGCCCATCTCCTCATTCGAGGCATACCCCGCTGGGACGGTGAAAACCAACTGGGGCTCGGAATGGAAGGCCGCATCGCTCGCTTGGCGCGACAAAGTCTCGGGGATCGGATTCACCGGAGAGCACCTGGCGTATCGCCACAATTTCATGGATCTGGACCCACGGTACACCGACAAGATGGGGGATCCTCTGCTTCGATTCACGCTCGATTGGACCGAGCATGAATATCGCCAGCGAGTTTATGCCGCTGAAATTCAGATGAAGATCGCGAAGGCCATGGGCGTCGAATTCGACGAGACGCACCCGGTGAAGAGCAAATATAACGTTGTTCAATATCAAACCACGCATATCCAGGGTGGCGCCGTTATGGGCACGTCGCCGGAGAATAGCGTGGTGAATACGAATCTCCAGCACTGGAATGTGCCCAATCTTTGGGTGATCGGCGCTTCGGCCTTCCCCCAAACCGCCTCGGGCAACCCGACCCTGACGGCGCTCGCGCTGACGTACCGGGCGGCGGATGCGTTCATCGCGCCACACACCGGGCGCTTCAAGCAGGCCGAATGAAATAATCCGGAGACAACTCCTGGAGGCAGGGCGGAGCGGGAGGCGGCGGAAGAATTTCAAAAGGTCCTGGATCATCGCGGCGTTCTTGCCAATCCGATCGGCACCTTGGCGCACCTGCAACTGGCGAGGGCGCTCGCTTTATCGGGATAAAAGGAAAGGGCCAGGAGCGCCATCAGGACTTCCTCACCCTCTGTAAGGATGCCGACGCGGATATCCCCGTCCTAGAACAGGCCAGCATATAGTACGCGAAGCTATAGTCGCTCCGCGTCTTCTATCTCATAGTGTCCGGAGAGCTGAGCCTTTCGGTGAGCGAATTGACCACATGTTGGGCCGATTCGACTCTTTGTCGGCAAACCGTCGAAGTGAGGTTAGCCGTCAGCGAAAGCTGACCGTCCAGGAAGCCTTGAAGGCCCTAATCGCAGTGTGATACGATTTCACCCGAATTAGATTCTGCGTCGGTTGCACAGAAGATTCTGTCTATACCGGGAGGGCATTGTGAAAAAGGTGCTGAAGGTGGGGGGAGTTGTAGTGGGCGGCTTGCTCATTGTGCTTGCTGTGCTGCGAGTCACTGGTTTCGAACCTCGGTTGTGCTACCACTCAGCCGATTCTTGGACCTGCAAAGTACCGGGTCTGTGGCTTGCGGGGAACCTCGTTACCACTCCAGTCAGCGACTGGTCGTTCGTTGATAACTACCCCGAGATCAAGATTCAGACCCGGACCAGGTATCTACTGCCTCTCTCAGTGACAACTTATTGCATGACCTATAACGGCCAACTTTATGTAGAATCCACGTACTCCAAACAAGGGAATGAGTACCCCAAGTATCCGCATGGCAGAGTCTGGAATGAGAATGTGGCCCGCGATCCCCACGTGCGGCTGAAAATAGGGGATCAGTTATATGACCGTACTTTGGTGCTGGTGACCGACCCCGCCGAGCAAGAAGCCGCCATCAAGGCCAAGGCAGCAAAATACATTCCTGGAGCTAAGAAGAATTGGGGGGATTGGAAAGTTCCGCCGCCGGATGCTCCCGCGATCGTCTATCGAGTGGTTCCCAGTTAGCCGAAAATTGGCATCCGGGAAGTCACATGGTGGACGTGCAACCGGCATTGCATCGACGTGACTCTCTTGCCGCGCCAATCCGCAATCACTTCCGCAGTTTGCGCTTTTCTCGTCCAGTTGATCGGCGGGGAAAATACAAGAGAGTCAATGCCCAAAACCCGCAAGCGTCATCCGCCCAGCCTGAAGGCCAAGGTCGCCGCGGACGATTTCCTTTTCTTTTAGCGGGCTGCTGTGGCGACGATAAATCATGAACCTGCGAAAGCGGTTAGGGATTCGACGGTATCGCGCCAGGCGCAAAAAGGTCGGACAGATCGTTTGCGAGGGTTGCATCGCTCAGAAGAGGTCCGACCCCGAAGATTTGTTGCATCGTACGCAAATCGGAGGAATGAGTCAAATTCACTGGGCTTGCATACGGAGCGCCGTTCACATTCGGGTGGGCGAGGGGTGAGATGACGATCTCCCCCAGTGTATGTTTAAAGTCGTCAGCTCTTTCTCCCGTAGCCCCGGTGCTCTCGGTCTCGTCCCACCAAACAATGATTGCGCCCTGGTTTTTATATGCCGCCGACGCCATGATCGTGGGTATTAGCTGCTTCAAGAAGTCATCACCCTGCTTGATATTCGCTTGGTCTCCGGTAAGTCCCTTGTAACCTCCAGCGAGTGCCGAGTGCATGTCGTTGTTTAGGTTTGGAGTGATCCAGTTGTAGTCGGCCACTGAACCGACGCTAAGATCGACAAGCAACTGCTGCAAGGGAGCGTAATGAGCCGACAAAGGATTGGAAGGAGTCGAATTATTGCCGCCATTGGTATCGGTAAAGAACAACATCGGATTGTGTTTGGCGGCGTAGGAGTATTGGTTTGAGCCGTTGTAAGCGTTGAAAGATCCAGCGGCCAACGTGCCAGAGAAGCTGGTCAATGGAACATTCCACTGATCTCGTCCAAGCGGGACGTTCGTGATTTGCCCGCTTCCATTACCGGCCAGGTCTATGTCTTCTTGATAAGATTTCCAGTTTTTCCCGGCGGCTGCTAGGAGCGCGCTCAGATGCAATAGGGACGCTTGGTTCGCTCCGCCGGCATACGGATCATTATCATTGAAAGTCCCAATGTAAATCCCTGCTTCCGCCCAGATATAGTTCGGCTCCGAGGGATGAAGACCGGGGATATCTCCACTGGAAGTTGCCAGGACGTTGTGATAGGCCGTTGCATAGGCGACCTGTTGGCTTATGTTCACAGAGGCACCCCCGACCGTCGCCACGGCGGTTCCACTCACCAGGCTATTAATAAATGGAGCGCTAGGATTCTGATAAATCTGCTGGGTTCCTCCCGTGAACTGATTGAATGGCTGCGTCCAGTTATGATTCTCCATTGCGATAACGAATACCGTGCGGACCTGGGCTGAACTGCCAACTCCCGAAACGTTACTGGTGTTGCCGGTCATGGCATTGATCCCAGCGCTGCCGCATCCCGCGGTCAGGAGGGCAAGAGTCAAAAACAGAGCGCTGATAACTTTAGCCAAGATAGATCGATCCGGCACGAAAGGGTTTTTCGCCTTCAAGTCAGTGAACATTTCGATCGGGGGCTTTCTGCGGCGATTACGTTCATTTCACCTCTGGTTTTTAGCCGCGAATAATACGCTCCACAGGTGTCGATCATTTCCGCAAAAGCCGGCAGGATATCGAGGCTGTCCAGCACGTCGGACTTACACCCTCTCGGCAGATTCAGAAAATCATGTACGGCACGCACTCGCGTGGGATATGCCACCGATCGCATGGCATCTCGTTTGAATAACACCGCATGAAGATGTTTCAAGTCACTCATGAAGTGCCGCGAGGCAATTCCCTCGGTATATGTACCGCTCGGCTCAACCTCCAACCCCTGCGCTACCCTGTAGTACAAGTAAGGGAAGTCCGCACCGGCGAATATTGCGAGGGGAAGTGAACCCCAAAAACGTCCATTGATCTCCATTAATTTAGGTATCGAAGTCGCCCGATCTATCTTGAATTCAACCATCATCGGCCCGCTCCACTTCAGTGCCGACGCCAAGCGCCGGCCCAGCTCACCTAAGCCACAATATGAAAGAGGAACGGTCTCCTTCAGCGCACCGGGGCCGCCGATTGGGTTGACTGATCTTAGCCGCCGGTTAGCGCATGCGGCGAGGACGTCGCCCTGACGGCAGAGAAATTGAACGCTTGCTTCTTCTCCCGAGACGTACTCCTGAACCAGAGGAAACACACCGGTGTTCCTGACGGCGGCCGAATATCTTGAGGCTAAGTCATCTGCCGAGATGGCAAAAACCGCACTTCCCTGAACTCCGCGATTACCGTGCCAATAGACGGTACGGCGTGGCTTGACGACAAGGGGCCAACCATGAGATTTCAGGAATATTGGAAAGCTCGTACCCATGGCCCCAAGATAAGTGTCGGGCACTTGGATTCCGAGTTCGCGCGCTAGCTCCAAGGTCTTGAACTTGTCGAACGCGAGATCGAGACTATTCATCGCGTCAGGAACCAGCCAAGTCCAAGCTCTGTCCCGGTGCGCAACACTTAACAGAGGCAGTAGAGTAGAATCACTAAAAGTCAAAAGAATGGGTCTGCCGAAGCTACCTGCCTGCCGACGCACGCACTCCACGAAAGCATCATGGTTAGCCAAAGGCGACGGGTACAAGAATCGTTCGCGAACGTATCGCGAAAAAAATCCCATGGCGGCTGGCCGATAAGAGCCAGCGATTACTCGAATGCCTCGCCGCCCCAAGGAGCGGATAGCTGCTAATGCACTCTTCAAATGACAATCTAGTATTATGGCCGGGGCGAGATCGCCGACGAAATCATTGGACTGATGAGCGAAGCCATCTTCCTGCGTGACATACCGCCCTTGGTCGGGCCTAAACTGTGTCAAGCACCTCATCGGCGTGACGTTCGCAGTCAGAGACAACAGTTAGACTCTATTAGGGTGTTATTGTTTCCGATTTCTGCCAAGGGCAACACCTCCCAGGGGTTCCCAAGCCCTACCACCGACACTTTACATCTGTGGACTGATTTCTTCGTCGCGACCGCCGGTGGGCCTGGGCATGAATATTCGTTGTCTTGATTCCAGACGCGATAGAAGCCCGGCGGAGTCGGTCGTCTAAATCTGAGCCGCGTCGCGACAGCTATTATCGGCACTCAACTCCGACGCTGAGCTGTTAACGGGACTGCCGAATCAGAACCAGTTTTGACGAGCCTCGCGGCGGAAACTCGAGTCTATTCGCGCTTCGCCGTCAGCCGTAGTGAGTCATTTCTTGATCTGATTCATTTGGCTGAGGATCTCTTCGACGTACATACGATCCTTCAGTCCGGCGCGGCTCGCGGGGAAATAGATCAGACTGACCTTGGCGCTTGCGTCGTCCATGTTGCGCACCACAACAGCGCAGCGCTCCCCATTCGAAAGGCGCGTGTTATTGATGGAAGGGAAATCGAAGTAGCCGAGCGAGAATCGCACATCCACTTCCGGTTTGACCTCCAGGCCGGTTTGTCCGGGTGGACTCACGACAAGATGAACCGTCAGTTCCTGCCGGTCGTCGGAGCGCCCAAATACGTCCAGCTTGAAGCGGCGTTCAGGGTGACGAGCCCGCTCCTCTCCCGCATAACGCAACCCCTCCACGTCGTTGATCAGATTCGCGATCCCCGCGGGGTTCTTCTGCAACTCCTCAAAATCAATCACGGGAGCCTCCTTGGAGACCCCGAGTTCAAAGGTAAGTGCCTCAACTTGTTTGAACACGATATCAGAGGCCACCCGCGTGAGGCGCGTACGGTTAACCGCATAACTCGGGTCGGTTGGACGCGCGTTATTGCGGCGGAAGACGTCTTGAAACAATGGGCCAAGATCCAGCGAGTCGTTGAAGTTGTACGCCAGGATCTCCAGCTTCAGAATCTGGTCCGGGACGTTATCGGTGCCCTGCTTGAGGAATCCTTCCAGGACAGTCTTGAACATCTCGATTCGCAGGTTCGTGTCTGCCGACTCACGCTGGCTGACCAGTTCCGCGAATGCTCTCTGGTTCGCTTCAAACAGCTGTTGGCGGTTGACATACACGGAAGCGAGCAGGCCCACGATTGCCACAGTCAGGGGAGTCGCAAGGTCGCGCGCCAAGCCGCCGAATCTCGCCCAACGGCTGGGCCGGGGAGAAGACTCTTCGCCGGCCATCGCTACTTCACCTTCAGGTTGCCGGCGGAGACCTCGAACTCATACTTCGCGGGATCGGCATAGGAGAACACGTTCGCTGTGGCGGGAGTCTTCCCGCCGGCGTTGACGCGAAACTCACAACGGCCGGTCTCCTTCACGAAGATTTGATAGCTACCGTCTGCGGCGGTCTTGCCTTCGTAGGAAGTCTTGGCTGGAGAGACGATGACGATCTCGATGCCGGGCATGCCTTTACCGGTGGCATCCCGCAAGGTTCCGTAGATCTGCCCGGCGGTAAGCAACGGAGATCCGCAGGCGAACATCAGCACACAACTCCAATAACAATGCATTCTTTCATTCTCCAGCAACTGTGCGCCGCGCGGAAGTCCGCGCACTCGTTCTGTTGACGGATGCACCCAGCCCGTAAAGTGTTTCATTGGCAAATAGTGGAGGCCCGAGCGAACCGGGCATATACGACGAGGAAATGCCGGCGCCTAACCTCACGCGCGCCCGGAAAACTCCCGTGTCTCCGTCGCGATTTTCACCTTTTCACCTTGCTTGATGAAGAGCGGAACACGGATCTCAAGACCAGTCTCCAGCTTGGCTATTTTGGTGCCGCTCCCGCTGGCCGTGTCACCCCGCACGCCGGGTTCGGTTTCGGCAACCTCCAACTCCACAAACATTGGCAGTTGCAAACCAATTGGATTGCCGTTGTACTTGTGTGCATGGATCAGTGTACCCTCGACCAGAAGGTCCAACGCATCCCCAATCACCGCAGCAGGAAGGTTCAGAGTCTCGAAGCTGTCCTGGTCCAGGAAATAGGAGCCGTCGCCGTCGCTATATAAGTAGCTGACCGGAACCAGTTGCATATCCGGTTCCCTGAACTTTTCACCGGCCTTGAAGGTCTTATCCAACACGGCGCGGGTGAGTAAGTTGCGAATTTTCAGGCGCACCAGGGTCTGACCGCCGCGGGCGGTGGGCGTGCTGATATCAGCTTCCAGGCAGTAGAACGGAGCATTTTCGTACTCAAAGACAGTCCGGCGCTTTACGTTAATCGCATCAATTAGTGAGGACAATGGTGTTCAGGTTCCTTAACCTCCAAGTATAGAAGGCGCCATCGGCGTCGGCGAAGCGCGCCGAATGTTCCCGGCTACTCCCCGAATGCAGGTTATAAACGCGCTTGGAGGAGGTAACGCCTGCGACCGAAAATGGATTTCAATCACGGTGGTTATCGGACCTCTCAGTAGCTTCCAAATTGAATGAGATTCGGGCCATTTTTGAGAGAGAGAAGGCAAGGGGAGTGCCGGATTTTGCCTGGCGAAGCGTGCACCTAGTTGATTAGGCTGGCGCACCCACGCTAAAGTCAAAAGCGCCTTGCTGTTGCCTACTTCGCTTGTTGGTTCCTATCCTCAGCCCGACTGGCTGATCGACCGCGATAAGCTCGTCCGCCAGATGCCTCCCCGCGTGCGAGCGCAGGCTTTGTGGCGTGTGCCACCGGCATTGCTGGAGCAAGCCCAGGAGGATGCTTCTCTGCTGGCGCTTCGGGATCAGGAGCGAGCAGGCCTGGATATTGTCACGGACGGCGAGATGCGGCGCGAGAGCTACTCGAACCGTTTTGCCACGGAGTTGGAGGGAATAGACCTGGACAATCCCGGCCAGATCACCAGCCGCAGCGGGCACTTGATTGAGGTACCGCGGATCGTGGGCAAAATCCGACGCACACACCCGATGGAAGCGCGCGCCGTGAAGTTGCTCCGCGCGAATACCGACCGCAAAGTGAAGATCACGATACCCGGCCCATTCACCATGTCCCAGCAGGCGCAGAACAGTTTCTATCCGAGCGATGCGGAGTTGGCGATGGACTACGCGGCGGCGGTGAACGAAGAGATCAAGGACTTGTTCGCCGCGGGCGCGGATGTGGTGCAGATCGACGAGCCGTGGATGGAGGCGTATCCGGAGAAGGCTCGCGAATTTGGGCTCGCGGCCTTGGCGTGCGCGCTCGAAGGGGTCCACGGGACGACGGCTTTGCACATATGCTTCGGGTACGCGGCCCTGGTTCCTGGGCGTCCGGCAGCGTACCGATTTCTGGAACGTCTGGCGGATTCGCCAGTGCAGCAAATCTCGATTGAGACTGCCCAGTGTTCGCTCGATTGCGCGGTGCTGGCCGGGCTGCCGGGGAAGAGCATTATTCTCGGAGTGCTGGATTTGTCGACGGATGAAGTGGAAACACCAGTAGTGGTAGCAGCGCGGATCCGGCGAGCGTTGCCGTTCATCAACCCTGAACGACTAGTGCTGGCGCCGGATTGCGGGATGAAATATTTGCCGCGGGTGTCGGCGTTCGGGAAGTTGAAGTCCATGGTGGACGGGGCGAAGATAGTGCGGGCAGAGTTGGAGTGAACGCGGCGCTTCCGCCGCGACTACGCGCGACGCGAGCAAAGCTTGCGCCGCGGTGCCCCAGCTAATGGGAGGGACGAACGAGTTCGGAAGGATCCGCCCCAACCCGCCCGGAAACTTTGACAGCAGCCACAGGGGCCAGGTGGAAATCGTAACCGATGGCGGGAAGGCCGGCGATAGGCGAGGCAGGGTCGTTCTTCTTTACGCCCACCACTAAGGAATCGCTCGCGCCAAAGACGGTGTCGGAATCGATGTGTGCATCGCCATCGATATAGAGAGCGGTCACGGCTTCGCGATAGCCGGGAGCGCTGATCAGGAAGTGGATGTGCGAGGGGCGCCAGCCGTGGCGGGCCTGCGCGCGGATCATATCTCCTACGGGTCCGTCCAAAGGAATTTTGTAGCCGACCGGGCAAATAGTGCGCAGATGGTAGCGGCCTTGCATGTCAGTGTAGAAGCGGCCGCGTAGATCCATTTCCGAGGGATCCATCTTTTGCAGATCGTAATCGCCGTGTTCATCGGGCTGCCAGATTTCGACGGAGGCATGCGCGATGGGGTTGCCCTTGGTGTCGGTGACTTTTCCGTACAGGCAAGTTTCCATGCCATTGGTGGGCTTGGTCACGATTGTGGCGCCGGCTTCCATCACTGGTGAATCCCTGCGATAAAAGGGCCCGAGGAGGCTGCTCTTGGTGACGGCATCAATGTCGGTGCCGCGCTTGTCGTTCAGCGAGTTGACGAGGGCGCTCAGGCCTAGAGTGTCGGACAGAAGGATAAACTCCTGCCGGAACGCAGTGCACTTTTGACCCACCGCAGTCAGGAAGCTAATGCCCTGAATCCATTCGTCGGGAGTGAGGTCGGCTTCACGCGCGAATGCGTGGAGGTGCTTTACCAAAATCTCCATAATCTGTTTCAGACGGGGGTTGGGCGTGCCGGACATCTGATCGATGACGGCGTCGGTTATGGTGTACTCATCAATGGCTCTCATGATGGCTCCTTGAATGTTCGGGCAGCGTTTAGTTTAGCGTAGGGAGGCGGCTCCCACAGGGCGACCCGGTTACTTGCGGCTGCGCGGCGTATACACCCAGGATGACGATCGATAATACTCCCGATCGGGTGACCGCAGGCGCTAAACGACGCGCCCGCCATTCTCGCCGATTCAGGTTCTCGAAGACCGTTTCGGAAGTGGCCTACACTCGCCAAGACCCTTGATAGGCTGAAGATCCAATGAACATCAAGCGAGGGCGCGGTATTTGAAACAGTAAAGTCTTTATTGAGCTGCCCAACAATTCGAGCGGCAGGAGACGGGAGAGACGCTATGAGGCGAAAATCCTGGATGCCACTGACGACCGCGGTCTCCGGTTCGATATACAATATGATCGGGCAGAAAGCCCGAATTTGAAGTTCTTATGTTCACGGCAGCGACACTGCGCCGGCGACTTCCGCGCGGAAGTTTTGTCAGGAGGTCAGGATGAAGTATGGTCTGAGTCTGCTCCTGGTATGCATCGTTACGGTGGCTGGAGTCGCGATGCTGCTTTTAGTTATCGATCTGGTCCGGCCGTTGCGATCCGCGAATGTCATTGTGCGACAGGAACCGGAGGCCCCGCCGGAAGCCAGTTCACACCCCAGAACGAAGCAAGCCTCGAAATCAGCCACATGGCGCGTTCCTCAAACGCATACTGTCATCGAACCTGCCCCCACTCAAGAAAAGTCTTCGGCCGCCCCGTTCGTTGCTGGCGACCAGATTTCCGTTGGGACGCCGAAAGAGACGATAGAGAAAATGTATGGAGACTTGGCACTGTCTACTAGGAGAGTAGATCGCGGCCATGATTTAGAAACCCTCGTGTACACGCGAGATCGCGGTCAGGAGGTCACAGTGATCTCGCTTGAGGATGGAAAGGTTTCTTCGGCGTACTCTCGCTCCGGTATCAGGCCCGCAATAGGTACACCCACGCCGCGACCGGGCGAACATGCGGCTGGGTTGCTTGCGGGTCCCTCAGAGCCCCTGTCCCCTTCCATCGCGATCCCACCGGCTGCCGAAGCGCCAAAGATCATCCCTAAGGTTATAGACAATTCTCTGGCTGAGGTACCCACGGCGACGAAATCACCGAGCGGACCGTCAGTTCAAGGCAATGTGGGGACGTGCGGCGAGTACCGCGATGGAAAGTTAACTGTAAAACCGTGTTCTCAGGTCCCTCTAAGCCCCAGCGACTGGCTCGCAAACGGTTCCGGCAGCGCACCTACTGAATCCGCTCCCGCAGGAAACCGACGTTAAACTTATAATCGCCGCCAAGCCGCCTCCTAGATCGACTCCGATAATGAATAACGGGCGAGGGATTGACACAGCCAGAGATCGAAAACGCGCATGACCTGGCTGGATAGGGCGCGCGCGATCGAACTTAGGCGCGCAATCTCGCCAGAGTACCGGAGGTCGGGCCGCAATTACTGGCAGGAGTACTCATATTACATCGAATAGCAGCTTGAAACCGTAGTCCATGTGGAGTTGCTGGTGGCAATGGAACAGCGTGAGACCTTCCATTGCTGGTGTCACGTCCACTTCGATCTTGCGGAATCCCTTCACCAGGACAACGTCCTTGAGCACGCCCGCGGTGGCCTTACCGGAGACATTTGTCAGCTCGAAGCTGTTGCGGTGCAGGTGCACCGGATGAGCATCATCGGTGTGGTTGTCGAACACCAGCCGGTAGCGCTTACCCTTGCTTAGCTTGCGGGGTTGGGCCGCGCCGTCGTAGCTCGTGCCGTTGAGGGTCCATTGGTTAAAGCCCCCGGTTCCACCGTTGATCTTGCCTATGACCAGTGGGATGATTTCGTGCGGACTCGGCGCCGGCCTACTCTCGCCGAAGATCGTGTAGTCCCACGGCTTCTTCGGCGGCGCAATCCATCGCGGAGCGCCAGTCTGGCCGGCATACTCGACCACGATGCCCATGCCGTTCATACGGTCGTCGTTCTTGGGAGTTCCTAAAATCCAGACTCCGGGCTTCTTCATCTCGACGATCGCGGAAATGCGCTCGGCTGTGCCAAGTTCCAGGGTATCCACCAATTGCGGCTGTGGCACTGGGTTGCCATCCAATGCCACCACCAGAAATTGGTGGCCAGGTAACGCGAGCTGAATGTTCTCCGTTGCACTGGCGTTCAGGAAATGAAACAGGACGCGCTGCTTCTCCTTCACCCGAATCGGATCGCCGTGGCCAAGGCACTTCCCATTAATAGTGAAGCGCTGATATCCAATCTCCCAGCCGTTCGGCTTCGGGTCTTTCGTGACGCCGGGAGGAGGCGGCGGCAAAGCTTCGTCAGGCTCTTCCTCGGTGGTGTAGATCGGTTCCCACTCGTGAGTGGCGAGGAACACTTCCTGATCGTACTGCCCAGAGTTGTGTTTCGGCTCAACGTACACAAACGCGAATTGCCCGGTATAAGCGCCCCGGTTCAGATCCGACATCGCCATCACATGTGTGTGGACCCAACGGGCACCCGCCGGCCGCGGCGTGAAGCGGTAGCGCAAGCGATGGTGCGCCGGTACCCTAAGACTCTTTTCCTCATCGGCGCCGTCCACATCCGGGGGGATGATCTGGCCGTGCCAGTGCACTAACTCCGGCGTGTCGGTTTCATTGATCAGATCCACGGTCGTGGCAACGCCCTCGCGCAGATGGATGACTGGCCCTGGAGCACTTCCGTTGTATCCGATTGTGCTGATAGTGTGATCCTTGGCGATGTCTGCCAGCACCGGACCGATGCGCAGCGTAACATCGGCGGGTCCAGTGACTTCCTCAGTTGAACCGCCGCTTGTGGCGGTACGGCGGCAACTGTCTAACAATAGCCCGCTTCCCGTCGCGAGCGACCAAACGAAACCACGGCGTGTTTTCCTGGCAGAGGTCATGAATCAAGTCCTTTCCCTATCCGCTCTATCACATCATTCTCACGATATCGAAAACCCCAGGCGCGATCTTGAGGTCATCATCACCACGACAGATCCAGCCTGGACACCATAAGGACTTACGGGTCGCCGATGGTTCCGATATTAGTTCACATCGGGCCCGTGATTCCGCTGATGCGCTTGTTGGAAAACACATTCGCATGTGTATAGTTTTAGAGCGGGAGGATGATGTAACCTCCGGGTCACGATGCGCGCCATCGCTTCGCGGCTGAACTTTGAAACTCGGCGGAAACCGGCGTGCCCGGGGGTAAGAGCCGGTACTCCGCTGGGCCACCCGCAGTGCTGGCAAATACCCCTTGCCGCGCGCGAAAAAGTGGCCGATACTCGGGCCGTCGGGCAGCTGACTGCCCGGCTCGAACTAGGAGGTATGTTATGTGCTGGTATTCGGCAGATCACGCAGATCAAATCTTGCAGGCCGAGGCCGGACAGCGACTCGGAATCCGGAAGGTTCATGGCAGCAGTTGGGCAGTGCGGGAGTCAGACCTGCATGCTCCCAGGCCCATACCCGTATGCCTGATCGATCGGACAAGGGTTCTGTTTCGATTCCCGGAACCTCAGCAACCTACTCTACAGCCGGTCTCGGACGCCGAGGCCGTTTTCCGCATGCTGACAGCGCCTAAACGAGATGTCTTTCAATTTTTCGATGGACGAGAAATCGCCGTGGGCTCACTCCCAGCCTTTTTGATCTTTGATGTCTTGGAGGTGCCGGGAACAGAGATCCTTTCCGCTTTGCTGAAACAGGGTTCTGCAAATGTGGACGTCTCCGAGCAAGAGGCGGAACGACCATCCTTGCTGGAACGTGTGCTGCAACTCTTTTGACTACACCCAGGAGTCGTATTACCGCGTGCTAGAGGCACAGCCCGGAGGTGGCGCGCGCTTGAGCCGGCCACCTCATATCCCAACGCGTCACTCTTTCCAAGGGTGCTTCCTTTAGGTACTGGGGCGCTCCTTGGTCTTGCGATTCGCCAACCTCCGCCCTCGTTTGGTTCTGAAGCTATAAACCGGCTTCTCTTTTACCCATGCAGCGTGATCCGCCGATTGGAACCACCATCTAAGCAGGTCGATGCGCCTTGAGGAAGGAATGGATTTGGCGCACGGCCAGGGGAATCCGCTCTTTGGGCTCTTTCCACGGGAAGATGCTCACTTCGGCTTTCGGCGCGAGCATCGCGCACTCCATCGCGACGGCGTAAGGGTGCGCTGGGACATCGTCCGGCAGGACCAGGATCGGATTCTGGCAACTACGCACAAAATCCCGCGTCACGGTGAAGACGAAGTCGGGGTTGGTCTCGAACATATTGGTCACAAATTGGTCGGTCGTCGCCATCGTGATCTCGGGCCGCTTGGCGGTCAGCGCCGGACCCCAAGTCTTCCAAAACGTGCCCGGGTACTTAGGATCACGCATCTCCGGACGCCACCCCACGGGCTGCGCCAGCACGGCCGCGGCAATACGATCGGGCGCGCGCTTCAAGAGACTCCAGATGAAGGGGCCGCCAATGCAGAAACCCATCACCATGAACTTGTCGATGCCCAGATGATCCATCAGACCGAGCTGGTCGTCGGCATAAGATTCCCACGGCCGATTGACCTCGACGGGGCCGGTGGACTGGCCGCTGGGGGCGTTGCGGAGGTCCGCCGTGATGCAGCGATACTGTCCCTTGAACTCGTCAATGGCGTTGAAGGGCGAGTTGCCTGTAAAGAAGGATATGGTTGCGTTCAATCCCCCGCCGGGAAGCAGCATGAGCGGGAAACCGGCCCCCGCCTCCTCATAGTAGATGCGAACGGAGCCTTTTTCGTAAAACTTGCCAGTTCCTCCTTTGCTCGCCTGCTGAGCAAATACGCGCGGAACGGCGGCCGTTACCGCTGCCGCGGCTCCCGCTGCCAGTATGGTGCGTCTGGTCGAACCCATAATCGGCGCCTCCTTGATTATTGTCAATATACTCGATCAGAAAGTGAATAGCTCGTGGATGACGGCGCGGCCCAAATTTGTTCACTTGGACGAATGATCTGCATCTCGGAGAAGTGATTTACGTCTACGCGATCTGGCTGCCACGAAACAACTTGACGGCGGGACGGAGAGCCACGGGAGAAGTACTACGCATTGCGTTAGGGGTAGTTTATTGAATGCGTAATTGTTTTGGAATTTATGGTGCGCCCGGCACGACTCGAACGTGCGACCTTCTGGTTCGTAGCCAGACGCTCTATCCAACTGAGCTACGGGCGCGTTTACGGGTGGGACGTAGTGATTTTAGCATGATCCAGTCAGGCCACGCTGATTTTGAAGTTAGTCCAGGTGAATTTTGCCATCGCTATCCAGCCGCAGGGCGAGAGAAAAAGGGGAAAATGGCAACTCGACCCGATTCATGAGTTGTACCCCCAACCACAGCATTGGATTAGTTTCCTTCTCTGGTACTTGAGTCAACGCAGATCCGGCCACACTCTTAGCTATCGCTGGCGCCTTCATGTCCCGCAAAATCTTGCTAGCCTCACTCGCTACTCGCTTGGAATGTTCTGCTTGGTGATGCTTCGGGACGGTATCGCAAAAGCCCACCCAATGATTACGACCCTCGAATGTCACGCCGAGCGAAGGTAACGGCGCTCCAACCGACGAGTCCGATCAGCATCAACGCTGCGGTTCCTGGTTCAGGAACAAACTCATAGTGTGCACTTTGAAATCTATAACGCGCTGGCGAACCATCCGGAAACCCTGGAGAAATAAGGCTCAGTGTAATTGTCGCAATTCCTTCACCATTCATGATCAGTTGCTGGCCCCCGTTAAACCGTGGGTCTAGGAACCCAGCATCGCCTGTGAACGGCGTGGTTAGAGTTACAAAGACAGGATCGCCGATAGTGGAGAATGCGGGCAAAGTGTACCCGAGATGCAGCCCACCACCGCCGCCTAGGCCAGGACGCTATAGGTAAGAGGTGCTGTTGCCCCCGAAGCTCACAGTACCGCTGAGATCGAATTCCTCACTGGATAAACCAGCATTGACCCGCACAGGCGTGATGCCTGTGCAGCCATAGCCGACGCAAGGCATCGAAGAAAGTGTATGACCCGCTCCCGTGAACGAACCCCCCGTACCGAACAGAGAGAACGTACCAACGGCTCCATATGTGACTGCAGTCATGTCCGCAGTGCCGCTCGTAATGGCGATGGTCGTCGACATTGCTACCGAGGCCGCATAAGCGATTCCAGCAGAAAGAAATAACCTTTTCATAGTTCCTCCGGCCTACTAGGGGCCGACGCCGTACGAAGTAGAGGTGCAATTCGCATGCCGGCGATATCTGACTGTGGAATCAGTTGATTACGCAACCTTACTGGTGGTGGCTGCTGATTTGTTGGGGCAAGGCTCTCAGTAATACCAACCCCTGATGCTGGAAAGAGCCCGGCACGCGGTGGTTACCCCGCTGTTTTCTATCTCGGTAGGGAGGGTTTCTAATTGTGATATGAATTCTCACAAGTATAGAACTGACGCCCTAGTCGGCATCTACTTGGATAATGCCAGCTGAAACCGCCCTTAGAACCTCCCAGCAGACGTCAGGCCCGCTGTTTTGAAGCTAGTCCGCGTGAATTTTGCCATCGCGATCCAGCCGCAGGCGCTGGCCGCGCCACACCACTGAATCTCCGAATAGCCCCGCCAGCCAAACAGCGAATCCGAAAAGGTCGCGGGCGGGAATCAACCACCACAGGCGCAATACGTCACGGCTGCGCAGCACGCCCCATCCGGATGCGAAGGCCATCATCAGCCGGATGACCAACAGCGCGACGCCTAGATCCAGGCGTCCTCCCGCCATCGCAACCACGGCCCACAGCGTTGCATTGGTAACCGGGAGGCCGAGATAACCGCCGAAGCGCGACACGCGGATCGTCCGCGCCCAGCGCACTTGATGCTGCCACACTTGCCGCCATCCTCCGCCCAGATGCGTCTCCACCACAATGTCGCTCAGTACGCACTTCAACCCCAGCGCATGAATGCGGTGGCCCACCTGGTAATCGTCAGCCAGGTAATCCGCCACTGCGTCGAATCCGCCGATGCGGTCGAGATCCTCGCGCCGAAACGCCAACGTGGACCCCATGGCGAATTCGTCCACTCCCAGCAGGCGCGCGACCAGCGCCGATGGCGCAAAATCGGTGGCCACCCCCAGTCCTTCGAAGCGCGCCGCAAAGCTGTCGCCGACCGGCCGGTAAAGGCAGGTCACCAGGCCCACCTGCGGATCGGCCAGCGGCGCCGTGACCCGCGCGAGGTAATCCGGAGCCACTCTAATATCGGCATCGTTGACCACCAGCATGGGATAGCGCGCGGCCGCAGCCAGGTCAATCAGCACTCCTACCTTTGCGTTGGCTGCGTGGGTGTTGCTATCCACCACGCGGACCCGAGAGAACTCCCGCAGAATCGGCAGCGCAGGATCGTTCGGCTGGCTTACGCCGCACAAGAATTCATAGTCGCCATTCAGTACGGTGTGCGAGCGAATCGCCTCCCGAAAACCGGGGTCCGTGCCGCGCACCGGCTTCAACACCGATACCGGTCCTAATGGCATCGCCGGGGCGTAGGGACGTCCGCGAAACACGCACGCCAGTATGGCTAGGAGCTGGTAGGCGGCAGCGATCGCGGCTAGTGCTAGCAGTATCACTCGGCGATTATATCGGGGATGCCGAAACCGCAGGTGCGCGTGCTTGGTTGCGTGGCGGCGCGCCCGCCCTAGACCCGGTCTTGAGTCGAGGCAGTCGCGGCGGCCGCCTGGCTCAGGGCGTTGGCTTTGTGATCCGCCACATACTGCTTGCGCTTGGTGCGCAGGCTCATATACTCTCTGGCTTCTTTATACAGGCGCTTGCGCTCGGGGCCGTCGAAGATGGCCTTGCGCACGATCCGCCAGGCGGCTTTGGGACGGAAGTAATATTCGTCGTAGAAGCGCTCCACCCACTCCATCATCTCGCCTTCATCGAGAATGCCCGGATAAATCACTTGCGGCAACTGATGGCCGCCCGCGTCCGACATGCCGATATTGATCAGCGCGTTTTCCTTGGCGAAGCCATAGAACTCAGTGCCGGGATAAGCGTGCGCGATCGAAACCTGGATGGTCTCGGCATCGATACGCTTGGCGAAATCGATGGTATTGCGCAGCGTCTCACGGGTTTCGCCGGGCAGACCCACGATGAAATCGGCGTGGATGATCAGCCCCAGCTTGTGGCAATTTTCAGTGAAGCGCAGCGCCATGTCGGTAGTAGCGCCCTTCTTGATGTTGCGCAGGATCTGCTCGTCGCCGCTTTCGTAGCCTACGATCAGCAGGCGGCAGCCGGCTTCCTTCATGGCCTTCAGCGTTTCGTAATCGGTGGTGACTCGCGAGGTGCAGGACCAGGTAAACTTCAGCTTCTTCAATTCCGCGCACAGCTCGATGGTGCGGGCCTTGCGGTAGTTGAAGGTGTCGTCGTCGAAGAATATTTCCTTGAGGCCGGGAAAGTTCTCCAGCACAAAGCGGCATTCGTTGGCGATATCCTGAACCGAACGCAATCTCCAGCGATGGCCCGAATGCGTCTGCGGCCACAAACAGAAAGTACACTGCGCCGGACAACCGCGGGAAGTATAGAACGACAAGTACGGGTTCAATAGAAACGGGACGTTATATTTGCGGAAGTCCAGATCGCGCTTATATGTCTTGGTCACCCACGGCAGCTCATCCAGGTTCTCGATGTAAGGAGCTTCGGGATTATGAACGTTCACACCGTTCGCACGGTAGCTTACGCCGGGCAGCTCCGAAAGCGGCGTCCCTTTCGCATAATTCGCGATCTGATAATCGAACTCGCGGCGCACGATGAAGTCAATGGCCTTGGTCGAATTCAGGACTTTATCCGGCTCGATTGTCACCGGGGGCCCGACGAAGACCACTTCCAGCTTCGAATTCGAATCCTTCATCATCTCCGCGATTTTCACGTCGACGTGAAATCCGGGCGAAGAAGTGAACAGGACCAGCAGTTCGAAATCCTTCGCCATGGCCACCGTCTGCTCGATCGAAACGCCGTGCGGTGGAGCGTCCAAGACTTTGCTGTTCTCGAGCATCCCGGCGGGATAGCACAACCACACGGGATACCAATAGGATTCGATCTCGCGCGTAGACGGCCAGCGCGACCCGGCCCCTCCGTCAAAACCCTGAAACGAAGGTGGGTTCAGAAACAGCGTTCTCTTGGGCAATGCTTGCGGTCTCCTTATAGCTCGGGCGCGGCGGCCGTACCAGCGGTGTCGATTTCTTGAAGCGCGCCGATTGGTTGCGGCGCTTGTGGGTGCTGCACCGGAACTGGTGGCGTAGTCGAATCGGAACCGGCGTCGGCGGACCTGGCTTCGTCATCGGCGCTATCTTCGCGGGTGAAATTGCTAAAATTGATCTCGAGTTCAGCCCGGCCCACGATGCGCGTGTCCACGGTGCTTTGAATGTGACTGGGGAAAGCGATGCCATTCCGGATCTCGTAATCACGCACAAACGCAATCTTTTTCAGGAACACTGATGGCGTTTTAACAAACTGGCCGGCCTCCCGGACCGGCATGCCGCTATCGGCATCGATCCAAAGCTGCCCTTTAAACAAGCCCACCGCCTTCTTTTTGGGAGTGATTTCCAGGATCTGAGTGGTAACACCATGTTGCACGAGGCGTCCCACATAACGGAACTTGTAATTGGCTCGCGTGATGGCGATGGTGCCGTTTTCCCGCGCGGAGCTTTCAGCGGCCAGATAGCGTGTAATCACTTCCTGCTTGACGGTGTTATCTCCGGAAAAACCCAAGGCTTTGTAAGTGATCTGTCCTAAAAGAGAGATCTTGCGCAGCGCACGCAGTTTTCCGTGCTTTTCGAGCCTGGGCAACTGGGCGTCGATGTTCACCTCCATCTGCAGCCCGCGCAGGCTTTCTTGCTGAACATGGGTCGCGTCCACGTATTTGTCGACTATCGTCAGGTTTGCGTCGGCATCCGACTCGCTGGCGGCCGCGTACAGGCGTGGATTTGAGAGTGCCCCGGCGCACAAACTAAGCGCGAGAGTAGCGATGAGGAAACGCAACGAGATTATCCTGTTCGGCCGCTTACGTAGCACGCTTTCGCTCCATTGTATCAGGATTCCTCCGCTAGCTATTCGACGATTACAGCCGGGTTAAGGATTCAGACCGGCGGCAAGCGCCCAATTGAAGACATCGGCGGAAGATGCGGGATGCCACAACATGCTGTCAAACCAGAGCTTATGGCCGTCGGACCGGACCGTGACCAGGCCGTCCTGGTCAGTGCGAAGAATAGCGATATGGCGTTCTGTAAGCCGTGCCAGGACAGTGGGATGCGGATGGCCAAACGAATTCTCGAAGCCTGCGGATATAACGGCGATCGAAGGCGAGACGGCGTCGAGAAAATCGGGCGAGGTGGAGGTCTTGGAACCATGGTGGCCCACCTTCAGGACGTCGGCGTGCAGTGGGCGGCCGTCGGCCAGCAGCAGCCGCTCCATGGGGCTCTCCAAGTCGCCTGTGAGCAGGAAAGAATTCGATCCGTAAGTGACGCGCAGCGCCAGCGAGTCGTTGTTGCCGGACTTGGCCGGTGAGAAGCCCGTGGGCGGCGACAAAACTTCCACGCGCGCGCCCCCGTAATCGGCAGGTGCAGTCGAAGTATCGGGCATTCTGACGGGTACCCTCAGTTCAGCCGCCCGCCGGAGCAGCTCTGGCGGAGGGTTCGTGCCTACCCAGAGTTCGCGCGGCCGGAAATTCTCGAGGACTGCGGGCAACCCCCCACTGTGATCCTGGTGCGCATGGGTGGCCACCAGGATGTCGATCCGTCGGATGCTGCGGCTCCACAGGTACGGCGAGACCACATCTTCGCCGGTATCCAGATTGGAGCGGCGTGCCGGTCTCGACTGTAGCCCGCCCGCCCGCGGAGCGAATTGCAGGATGCCTCCGCCGTCGATGATCATGGTCCGGCCTTCCGGGAACACCACCAGAAGACTGTCGCCTTGTCCCACGTCGATGGCCGTAAGCTCGAGCGTGTGGGTGGCGACCGGCGCGGTCCAGGGCTGCCACAACACTAATCCGAACAACCCCGCAACCACTATCCCTGCCGGGGCCGCCACGGGCTTACGCCAGCGACCGCTGCGCATCGCCGCAGCGAAGAGCACCAACGACGCCGCGAAACTCAGCGCCAGCCACAAAGGAGGGCTCGAAACCCGCCAGGCGGGTTCCAGGCGCGCGTGCCAATCGGCGGTGCGCGCGGCAATTTTCAAGAGCCAGCCGGCAAGAGCCGCGGCGGCGTGCCACCCTGTGAAGATAGCCAGGAATCCAATCGGGACGGCGGCCTCAAGGAGCGGAACGATGATCACATTTGCCGTGAGCCCGGTGAACGAAACACGGTGGAAGTAGACCACCATCGGCAGAGCCAAGCCGATCTGGATCGCCAGCGAAATCCAGGCGATGTCGTACACATAAATCCCGGCGCGCAACAGGACCGCCAGTCCCATCGCGCACCATCCGGCCGGCACACGGCACCAGGCTTCGAGCGTCTCGGCCGCCAGCCGGATCTCGATGCGGAACTGGGCCACGCGGGGCGCAAGATAGGGATCGGCGTCGCGGTTCTGGATATCGCGCAGACCACGGGCGTAGGGGCCCGAAGTCGCTTCCAGCAGGGGCGCGGAGAGAGCGCCTAGGGCCGCGACGCACAGGAACGACAACTGGAAACTGGCATCGCCCAGGTCGCCTGGGTCGCACAGCAGATAGACCATAGCCACCGCAGCCAGCAGATTGAGCACGCGTCCCCGGCGAAAGAAAAAACGGGCGATAAGATACAAACTGAATCCCGCCGCGGCGCGCACTACCGGAGGCGAGAATCCAGACACAAGCGCGTATAGCCACGCGGCCGCCGCCGTCAACGTCAGCGCAGGGAACTCTCCCAGCGAGCACATCCGCAGCAGGAACAGCAGCACCACGGCCAGCACTGCAACATGCGCTCCTGAGATCACCAGTGCATGAAAGGTGCCGGTGCGCCGGAAGTTTTCGGTCCAGATCTTTTGCAGCTGCGAGGATTCGCCTATTAGCATCGCCTGCATCATGCCGGAGGTGTATGCATCCGCATACATCCGTTCGATGCGATCAAGGGCGGCGCCGCGTAGCGCAAAGATCCAGGCCATCGGACGCCAGCCGCAGAGACCCGGCAACACACGCGCCATCGAGCCGCGGGTCATGCTGGCGGTCCAGAAAATCCTTTGCCGCGCGAGGTAGCCGGCGTAATCGAACGAACCCGGATTATTGAAGTTGCGCGGCGGCCGGATGCGCGCTTCGATTTCGACGCGCTGACCGTATTCGAGACGCTGCAGCGGGCTGTCATCTTCGACCGCCAGACTTACCCGAGCGCGAGCGCCCGGGTCGAGTTCGAGCGTGAACTGCTGCCGCCCGGGCGAAAGCACCGTGGGTTCGACCACGCAGCCCGAAAGTATAACGGTTTCGCGGGACCCCGCGTCGATCTGCGGCCGGGGTCCAGGACGATGCCATGCGTCGGCGAAGGCTCCTGCAAAAATCAGCGCCAGGAGCAGACACCAGCGCCGCATTCGAGGGGTTGAGAACAGGGCCAGCAGGACGAACACCGCCGCCGGCCAAATCGCACTCGAAGGCGAAAAAGTGAGGGCACGTCCCAGCAAAATGCCAGATACAATGGCGGCCACGCACAAAATCAGCGGGTCAGTTCCGGCGGATCGGCATTTCACGCAAGCTAGTTCGATAAGGGCGGGAAAGTTCTCTGCTAAAGCTATTTCACGTCCAGGATCTGAAACAAGTTGCTGTAGTCGTCAGTCCAGGGACGGAAGCCTTTCTTCGCAGAATACTGAGAGACGGTGGCGTCCTTGAAAAACTTTTCCTTGTATAGCGCGAGATCGGAGGTTACCAGAACCCAGGTGGAAGAAGAAAGATAGCTGGCTTCATCACCTTCGTCTTCCACCACAAACGCCTCACGACCGACGGCGGCTGCTCCCCCCTCGCACACCGGCTTCAGATCCAGGTAGCGGTTTGAAATATGCAGAGCCAGCACGCCCTCGGGTTTCAGATGTCTGAAGTAGAGCTGAATGGCTTCGCGGGTGAGCAGATGAACCGGGATGGCATCGCTTGAAAATGCGTCGACTGCGAGAATATCGTAGTTCTGCGGGCCTTCGCTGGCGAGCTGGCGCTCGAGCGTCAGGCGCGCGTCCCCCATGAGGATGGCTTTGTCCGCGGCCGAATGCGGATAGAAGGTGAATAACGTTTGCGCGATGCGTTCGACCAGAGGATTAATTTCGTAGATGCGGAAGTAGTCGCCTGGACGCCCATAGTTGGAGAGCACGCCCGCGCCCAATCCGATTATGCCCGCGCGAATCGGACCCTTCGCCTGCAAAGCACCCATGGCGCGGCCGACACCCGATCGCTTGGCGTAGTATGACGTAGTGACATAGCGCAGCACTGGATCGAGCAATTGCGAGCCATGGTCGATGGTGCCGTGCAGCAGGGTGCGCTGCGCATAGTCTTCGGTGGGCAGATCGTCGCGCACTTCGAGCGGTCCGTAGAAATTGCGGGCCTGCAGCACCAGGTTTTTCGAAAGTCGGCGCTCTTGGCGTACGAAGTATCCCGCCAGCGAGGCGACCGCGATCAGGATGAGGGCACGGAGCGGCCAGGCTCCCAGCTTGGGGAGGCGCAAATTCCACACTGCGATCATCGCCAGGATGCCGCAGACGATCATTCCCAGGGGAAGTTCCCAATAGCTGTGAAACACGCGCGGCGCGACGAGCGCGACGAAGATGCCGCCCAGCGCTCCGCCAATCGAGACCATCAAATAAAAAAGCGTCAAATGGCGTGGCGCGGGACGGCGGCGCGCCAATTCGCCATGGCAGAACAGGCAGCAGATGAAGAGGCCGGCCGCGAATCCGGGTATCGCATATTTGATGTTGAAATTGCCATCCTCCGCATAGATCATATACGCCATGCCAGCCAAGGCTGGAGCCAGCAGCGGGATAAATAGCCAGCGGCGGTAAATGCGATCGCTTTCAAACGCCAGGATAAAGGTGAGCAGATAGAGCGCCAGCGGCAATACCCACAACAGCGGTATAGGGGCGACGTTCTGGCTCATGTGATTGGTCACCGAAACCAGCAGCACGGAGGCGCAGCTCCCCAACAGCACCCAGAAGAGGAGCTGCCACCCGCTGGGACGCTCGCCTGGCTCCAGGACGCGGGCATTCGAATCGTCCGGCGCTGCCGCCAGGCTAGAACTATCGGCGCTCGCCGCCCGGCTGACCCACGCCGTGAAGGCGCACAGTAGCGCGAACACCACGTAGCCGCCACTCCATGAGAACGCCTGCTGGCGCGTGGCCAAGCTCGGCTCCACCAGAAACGGAAAGCTCACCAGCGCCAGCATTGAGCCGAAGTTCGACAGGGCAAACAGCCGGTAAGGCACGCCCGATCCAGTGCGGCGGACGAACCACGCTTGCAAGAGCGGGCTGGTGGAAGAGAGCAGGAAATAGGGCAGTCCGATGGTCGCCGTCAGCAGCAGCAGAATGCGCGCCGTGGGATCGCCAGCTTGCGTGGGCCGCCACACCGGATTGGGCAGGATCGGCAGCAGTGCGCAGCTTCCGAGCAGCAGCGCCATATGCACCAGCACCTGCATGCGGGGTTTCAGAAAGCGGATGGAGACGTGTGCATACGCGTATCCCGCCAGCAACAGCAGTTGGAAAAAGAGCATGCTGGCACTCCACACTGCCGCCGAGCCTCCGAACCAGGGCAAAATCATTTTGGCGATGAGCGGCTGCACCTGGAACAAGAGGAAGGCGCTCAGAAAAATGGTAACGGCGTAGAGAGTCATTTATTTTGCGGCCACTATTTGATGATGGTAATGATATTACTGAAGTCGTCGGTCCAGGCGTGGAAGCCGGGCTGGGGCGCGAGCGGCGTGATCACGCTGCTTTCATCTCCGGCAAAATATTTCGTGTCGAAAAATTTCTCGTCGGACGAAAGAATCACCCAGGTGGTCCCGGTGTAATACGGCTGCTCCAGGCCCTCGTCCTCAATCACGCGGCCGTGCCAGCCGATCTCGGCCATGCCTTGCGCCACTACCGGCTTGAGGTTCAGAAAACGGTTGGAGATGTGCACAGCCAGCACGCCATCCCGCTTCAGGTGTTTCAAATACACCTGAAAAGCTTCACGCGTGAGCAGGTGCATGGGGACGGCATCGCTCGAAAACGCGTCCATCGCCAGAAAGTCGAGGTTCTCACTGGGCATCTGTTCCAGCACCAACCTGGCGTCGCCCATGAAAATCCGTACTTCGGCAGGACAGCCCTTCAGGAATCCGAACTCATGCGACGCGACGTCCGGCACCAGTGAGTTGATCTCGTAATAATGCAAGGTATCGCCGGCGTTTGCGAGCGTGGCAGTTACGCCGGCACCGAGTCCGAGGATCCCCAGCCGCAGCGCGCCGCGCTGCTTCCGCAGTTCACGGATAGCGCGATTGATTCCGGTGGTATAGCCGAAATAGGAGGTAGTGATCCGACCTTTGGTGTCTTCCTTCAACTGAGTGCCATGGTCGATGGTGCCGTGCACCAGGACGCGCTCGGCAGGGACGCCGTAATCGTCTTCTAGATCGTCGCGCACGTGCATGACACCGTAGAAATTGCGCACGGAGCGGACATAGCGGCGGTCCTTTTTCACCGCGGTGAAGCCCAGGAACCCGGCGAAGGCGACGGTCACGAACGTAAGACCAAATCGAATCCACAGAGCCTGCGGTTCGCCATTCTCGCGGTTCCACAAGACACAAGTAACCAGCGCCGCGCATCCAACCAGTGCCACCGGCAGTTCCAGATAGTCGCGGAACAGCCGCGGCGAAACGAATGCGACGAAGAGCCCGCCCAATGCGCCGCCCACCGAGACCATCAGATAGAACTGCGTGAGATAGCGCGGATCAGGCCGCCGCCGCGACAGCTCGCCGTGACACACCATGCAGCAGACGAACAAGGCTCCGCACAGCGCAGGAATCAATCGCTTAATCGGATAATTGCCTTCGTAGAGCGAGATGCCCCACGTGAACACGCCCAGCGCGACGGCCAGCAGAGGCAGAAACAGCCAGCGAGGATACAGCCGGTCACTCTCAAAACACAGGATGAAGCTGAGCAGGTACAAGCTTAAGGGGGCGACCCACAGTAACGGAATCGGCGCGACGTTCTGCGTGAGATGGCTGGTCACCGCCAGCAGCAACATGGAAGCGCAAGTGGCCAGGCCGATCCACAGCAACTTGTCCGTAGCGGTGGGCGCGGGCGCGCTTAAGCTGGAAGGCTGGCGTACGGGATCGATGCCATCCTTACCTCGCCAAGCGGCGAGCACACAGACCGCAGCGAACGCCGCAAAGCCCCAGGACCAGGCGACGGCTTGGTTGTGCAGCGCCATGCGCGGTTCGATCAACGTCGGGTAACTGAGCAGCGCCAGCATCGAGCCGAAGTTGGACAGCGCGAATAGACGGTAAGGGATAGCGCCGTGGCGTGCGCGCACGAACCACGCTTGCAGCAGAGGGCTGGTGGCAGAAAGCAGTGTGTAGGGCAATCCGACGGTGGCGAACAAGAGAAGAAGAATGCGTGACGTTGGGTCCGCCGGGCCGGTCGCCTTGAATATCAGCGAAGGAATGATGGGCAGCTTTGCCAGGCTGATAGCGAGAAAGCCGGCGTGCATCCAGAATTGCTGTTTCGGTTTCAAAAAACGGATGACGGCGTAGGCGTAGAAATAACCGGCCAGCAACATCAACTGGAAGAACAGCAGCGCCGCGCTCCATACCGCGGCCGAGCCGCCGAACCACGGCAAGATGAATTTGGCGATGAGAGGCTGGACCTGAAAGAGGAGGAATGCGCTCAGGAAGATGGTGACTGCGTAGACCAGCATTCGACGGCTTAGGATAGCGTAAAAGCCCGCGTCGGCGAATGAAAAGAAGTTAAGGGAATGGCCGGGCGTGCGCGCCCCTCATTGCCGGTCCCGGTTCACCAGCATCAAGTCACGGAGTTCCTGAGCGATGGGATGTTCCTGTCCGGGCCACAGGAATCGAAACCTGGGCATGAAGACAATGGAAGTGCCAAAACCGATGTCGCGGTCGAAGGTGACAGTGACTTGGCGGGTTTTTACCCATCGGCTCCCGGTGACTTCGATAATATCCCG